>JAISZY010000017.1 GCA_031284375.1 Tannerellaceae bacterium
CAATCTGCAATTTCGACGGCGATTTAATCTGCAATATTTGCGGACCGGCCTGGGGTCACAGAAACCACAAACACTCCTATTACAGTAGGGCAATATTTTGCGGCGATAAGATTTATGCAACCTATCTGGGCAGTACACGCATTGACGAAGAAAAAATGCGAAGCATTTATCCCACCCAAATTCTCGTCTTCGACCTCCAAGGCAATTATATCCAAACCTTAGACGTAGGCTTGCGTATCTCGGATCTCTGCTACGACGAAGAAAACAATCGCCTCCTTCTGGGTTTTGACGACGACATTCAGTTCGGATACTTAGAGTTGGATTAATAATAGAACAATGAACAAACTTTTCCTCATCGCCCTATCGGCCCTCTTTTGTTTCAGTTGCACCGTTTCCAACGAAACGGAAAAATACCAGCGTAGTCGCAACAATATCATCCACGTTCGGGATAAAGTAAAAGAAATCGCAATGGAGGAACCTTATATAAGTTCACTTAATAGGATACATCTAATGGATAGATATTTTATTATTAACGATATTCAATCTTTCGACAAATACATTCATGTGTTCGACAAGAATACCTACAAATATATCACCGGCATTGTAAATAGAGGCCAAGGGCCTAATGAAATAGCCAGGATAGGACTCCTCTCGGTAGATGAACCTCGTCGTATGCTTTATGTACCCGACAACGGAAAATACAAAATATTATCCTATCACTTAGACAGCGCATTGACCGATTCCGCTTATGTGCCGGGATTAAAAATGGCAATGGTGGAAGCCATATTTCCCGATTACATTCAATTTATCAACGATTCCATGGCTATTTGCCGAATTATCCAACCTATCGGAAATAATAACTTCCAACCGACGACAGGAAAACTAAACATACATACCGGCCAAATAACGCTCATGCCATATGAGCATCCCAAGATAACGGGCAGAAAACGGTTCAGTGTAGAAGTGTCTTTGGAGCATAGATTGTATGTAGAATATCATCATTATCGCGACCTGATAACGGTTTGTGATTTCGACGGCAATCTAATCTACAATATTTATGGCCCTGCATGGGGAAAGGAACGTAGCCGGAGACATGAATATTATAGTACCGTAGTATTTTGCGGCGATAAGATTTATGCCACCTACCTGGGCGGAATAGGTATTGACAGAGAAAAAATGAAAGGCATTTATCCCACCCAAATTCTCGTCTTCGACCTCCAAGGCAATTACATCCAAACCTTAGACGTCGGCTTGCATATCGAAGATCTCTGCTACGACTCGGAAAACAATCGCCTCCTTCTAAGTTTTGACGACGAGATTCAGTTCGGATATTTAGAACTGGATTAAAGGGAGTTTACCATCCTTCTGCATACAGATATCATGCATAGCAGCGTCCTTTCTTTTGTGATAGGTAATACGCCCAAGACTTCTTTCCCCTGATTTCAGGCCTGCGTCAAATTATACAGCAATGATTGGCCTTCCGTTGGAGCTTTCCAATTCCTATGAATGATGTGGCACGCGCGTTTGGGGTTCAAACCCCAGCGTGGCAACCATGTTTCGGGTTATTAAATCTAATAAAGTGTCGTTCGCCGAATGTTGAGGAGTAGCAAAAGTTCACGTAAAAAAAATAAATACAATCATAATGTTTTGCTGTTTGAATAAATTTCATACATTTGCAACCAAAACAAACTCTACGATATGAAAACGAAAATAGCAATGTTCGCAATCTTACTCATCTTCTTTTCGTGCAAAAAAGATGATACCAAAAAAGAACTTTCCATTCTGGTAAAAGAATGGCAGGGGAAAGAAATCGTTTTTCCGGACAGCCTTGTTTTTACCCGCTATGCCGCCGATACGATAGATTACCGGATACCCGATTCTGAGTACAAAGTGCTGGCCTATGTAGATTCGGTGGGTTGTACGGAATGTGTTCTTAATCTGCAATCCTGGATAAACTTTATCGAAAGCGTAGATACGCTGACCGATGCTACGATACCCTTCCTCTTTTTCTTTCATCCCAAGGAAGGAGGCGAAGAAGACATTTATTATTTATTGGAAATGTACCGGTTTGAATTGCCGGTATGTGTAGATATGGAAGATAAGCTGAACAGGTTGAATAAATTCCCTGAAAACAGTAATTTCCATTTTTTCCTTTTGGATAAAAACAACAAAGTGCTTGTGGCAGGGAATCCTGTTTATAGCGATTCGATGAAGAAGTTGTATGTAGAACAATTAAAACAACAAGAAACAGAGGAGGTATTCCTTACCCCTCAACCGGAGGAGGCGCTAAAGGAAAGATAAAGAACCATTGCTTTTGCCGAACAATAGTAGGCAAGACGCGGAATAGATTAGAATTATAAACAAATTTAAAATTTAAGAATATGAAAAAGAAAATTATTATTATTTCAAGTGTGATGTGTTTGGCTTTGGCTGCCGGTTTATTCTTTGGCCAAAGCAAAGATGAAGTGTCCCTGTCGGGTTTGGCTAAGGACAATGTGGAAGCATTGGCCGATGGGTATTGCCCGAATGGCTGTACTGATGGTGGTGGCGGTTGTGATTGCAACGGTTGGCATGACTGTTATCATGAATATCAATGGCCACAACCGGAGTGATAATATTTAAAGGGTGTTGCTTTTTGAAAGGAGCAACACCCTTTCTTTACCTTCATTATAAATACATAAATATATTAAATGACCATGAACAAATTTTGGTGTATCATATTCGTGCTTTCATGCTGCAGTTGCACGGTTTCCAACGAAACGGAGAAGTATCAGCATACGCGCAACAATATCATCCACGTGCGGGATAAAGTAATAGAAATTCCAATGGAAGAGCCTCTTATTAGTTCCCTCAACAGATTATACATGATGGATAATTATTTAATGATTAAAGATGTAAAATCGTTAGGTAAACTTATCCACCTCTTTGATAAAAATAACTTCAGCTATATAGCCGGCATTGTGAACAGAGGACAAGGCCCCAGGGAAATAGCCAATATGGGCCATATCGCCATTGATGAAACCCATCGTATGTTTTATATATCCGACCACGGCAAAAACAAAATATTTTCTTATCATTTGGATCATGTACTAAGCGATTCTTCTTACATTCCGGGAGTAAAAATGGAAATGAATGAAAGCATATTCCCCGATTACTATCAAATGATTGATGACTCCATTTCTATTTGCAGGACTATACAACGTATAGGAAATGGCAACTTCAAACCGGCGGCAGGAAAACTAAACATGAATACGGGCGAAATTACGCTTATGCCATACGAGCATCCCAAGATTACAGGCAGGAAGCGGAGCAGTATCGTTGTTTCCTCAGAGAATAAATTATATGTAGAATATTACCACAATCACGACCTGATGACGATTTGTGATTTCGATGGTAATCTAATCTGTAATATATATGGTACTGCATGGAAAAATGAAAACGACATAGTGAATAAATATTACAGTACGGTAGTATTTTGCGGCGATAAGATTTATGCCACCTACCTGGGAGGAATAGGTATTGACAGAGAAAAAATGAAAGGCATTTATCCCACCCAAATTCTCGTCTTCGACCTCCAGGGCAATTATATCCAAACCTTGGATGTAGGATTGCATATCGAAGATCTCTGCTACGACTCGGAAAACAATCGCCTCCTTCTGAGTTTTGACGACGAGATACAG
The DNA here is from genome assembly GCA_031284375.1 of Tannerellaceae bacterium. Classification (GTDB taxonomy): domain Bacteria; phylum Bacteroidota; class Bacteroidia; order Bacteroidales; family Tannerellaceae; genus DFXE01. The sequence goes on from JAISZY010000017.1 coordinate 3,681, forward strand.
TTCGGATATTTGGAGCTGGATTAAAAGCTCCATACTACTTGTACGAAGGTCGCGCAAAAAATCTAAAACGCCACACTGCCGGTTTGAAGGGTTCGACGAAAATCTAAAACACCATACTATCGGTTTGAAGGATTCGACAAAAATCTAAAACACCAAACTGCCGGTTTGAAGATTTCGCCGAAAATCTAAAACGCCCCACAAGTAGTGGGGAGGGTTCGCCGAAAATCTAAAACGCCATACAAGTAGTGGGGAGATTTCGCCGAAAATCCAAAACGCCATACTGCCGGTGCGAAGGTTTCGACAAAAATCCAAAACGTCATACTACCGGTATGATGGGTTCGACAAAAAAATCTAAGGAAGGAAAATATTCCGTATCCTGCTTGCGGCTTGCTTTACGGGGAAAATCATACATTTGTTCCTGAATAAAAAAGGAAACGTAGAACTTGATGATTGAAAGGGATTCCTGATGAGTAAGAGAGACAACATACTTCGTATCGGCATAAATATTTTGTTTTATGCCTGTGTAGCGGTGATTATCTGGTTATTCCTGCACGTATTTTTCTATGCCTCCTTCCGGGTGCCCACGGGGTCGATGGAGCCGGAAATATGGCCGGGAGATTATGTGTTGGTCAATAAGTTAATCCTTGGCGCGAGGTTGTTCAACCTTATGCCCACCTTGCGTCTGGAGCAGGTAGACATCCATCGGGCGCCGGGAATAAGAAAAATCAGGCGCAACGACGTCGTTGTTTTTAATACGCCTTATCCGCACTCGGAAGAACGGATGGAAATGCACATCCTCAAGTACCTCATTAAGCGTTGTGTCGGCTTGCCCGGCGACAGCCTGCGGATAGAGAACGGTTATTACCGGGTTGAAGGCGTAGACGAACCGTTAGGCAATCCGGAGCAACAGCGCCTTCGTCCGGAAAACCGTTGGCCGGGTAATTTATACGAACCTGTTCGTAGTTGTATCCCCGCCAAGGGCGACACGGTTCCGATGAACCGGGAACATTACATTTTATACAAATCCCTCATTGAGTGGGAAACAAAAGGTGAGTTAACGCTCCGGGAGGATACGAACGTTTACCTGAACAACCGCCTTATCCGTAACTATATCTTTGATTGCGACTATTATTTTATGGCCGGCGACAATGTTCAAAATTCAATCGATTCGCGCTATTGGGGATTGGTACCGGGCGACTACATCGTAGGTAAAGCCTGGTTGATATGGAAGTCCGAAGATTCTTATACGAACAAGTTCCGTTGGAATCGCTGGATGAAACAAATAAAATAGGAGGAAAGCTCCATATTTGCTCCCCTCCTACTCGTTCTGCTTATGTCACCTAAAAAAAAAACTTCTTATCGAGGCATATCTACCAGCTTCCAGCCTTCGCGATAGTTATGCTTGATCAGCCCTGTGGCAAACGCTTTTGCATTTACGGGGTCTGTCCATATTTTGTTGAATTTCTGGTCTCCGTCCACAATTTTGAAGTCGTCTTTGATGAGGATTTTGATTTCTTCATTGTCGGCGATATTGGTAAACTGCATATTTTCGCCATCCCAGAGCAATTCTTTGTTCAAGGTTTGCAAACGAACGGCCAATACGCCCATCACTACCATTTCGTTGAACGGGCCGGATTCGGAGAAGTCGGATTTTGTAAGCACCCTGCCGGCGGCGCTTTCTTTACAAGCGCGGATCCAGTCTTTTTCGTGTGCGCCCCGGCCGGACACGCGGCGTTGCGACTGTGGAACGTTCGGAACACGTCCGGAGAGCAACCATGGTCTGGCTCCGTAGCAACCGCAGATTAGCGTATCTTTCGTACCGTGGAAAGCTACATATCCGCCTTGTACGTTCATTTCTTTTCCTGCGGGGAATCCTTCCGGTCTGTCGGGTTTCAAACCGCCGTCGTACCAATGCACTTCTACTTCGGGCATCGCTACTTTGGGCATATTATCTCGGGCGGGATAGATTAGCTTCACGTGCTGGGCTTGCGGTGCGCAGTCTTGCAGCAATAGCGTAGAAGAACCTTGCACTTTGATGGGGTATCCTAATTTTAAGGATTTGAATACCGGATGCAGGATATGACAAGCCATATCGCCCAAAGCTCCCGTACCGTAATCCCACCATCCGCGCCAGTTCCAGGGGTGGTAGATGTTGTTGTAGGGTTTCAACCGGGCCGGTCCTGTAAACAAATCCCAGTTCAGCGTAGAAGGAACTTTGTCTGCTTTTTCGGGCACGTTCAATCCTTGCGGCCAGATAGGACGGTCGGTAAAGGCTTCCACTTTGCGTACTTCGCCTATTTCGCCGTTCCAAATCCATTCGCACATCAGGTCTACGCCTTCGGCGGAAGAGCCTTGGTTTCCCATCTGGGTAGCCACTTTGTATTTGGCGGCCAGTTTGGTGAGCAAGCGTGATTCGTACACCGAGTGTGTGAGCGGTTTTTGTACATAGACGTGTTTTCCCAACGTCATAGCATCGGAAGCGATGATGGCGTGGGTATGGTCGGCGGTGGCAACCAATACGGCGTCGATATCTTTTCCTAATTCATCGAACAGCTTCCTGTAATCCCAGTATTTCTTTGCCTGCGGGTAGGCTTCAAATACTTTTTTCGAATATTTCCAGTCGATATCGCAGAGGGCTACGATATTTTCTTCCGCCATATTCGTCAGATTGCTGTTTCCCATACCTCCAATACCTACGCCGGCAATGTTCAGTTTGTCCGACGGGGCTGTGTATCCATGACTTTTCCCAAGAATTGTGTTTGGGACAATGGTTAATGCCGCGGCTGCTGCGGCGCCTTTTTGAATAAAAGATCTTCTTGAAATGTTGTCCATAATAATAGATTGTTTTAAGAAATTAATAGTACAAAATAACGTAAGATATTAAAAACACTGAAAAAACTGTCTCCCCCGAAAGAGAGACAGTAGTTTTCGTTTGCAAATATAAAATTATTTTGAATCAAAATGCAGGATAACCCGGATTTTGTACTAATTTATTATTCGTTTGCCAGGCGTCTTGTGGAATAGGGAATAATAAGCGGTATTCCGGCGATTTGTTTGCCCGGAGGTAAGCCGGTTCGAGGAATTTACCGAAACGGATCATATCTTGCCGTGTAAGGTTTTCCCAGGCCAGTTCCAAGCGTCTTTCCAGGTAGAGGTTGTCCAGCGTGGCGGCGGTATAGTTGTTTTCCGCATTGCCGAATCCTCGTTCGCGAATCACATTAATCAACCGGGTTGCTTCCGCATTGTTTTGTCCCAGACGGAGCAAGGCTTCCGCTTTCATCAGATACACGTCGGCCAGGCGGAAGATGGCGAAATCGTTTTCTTGGTCCGAGCTGGCCAATCCTACTTCGTACTCCCATTTGTTTACGCGTGCGCCGTCTTCCTGATTCACTTCACCCCATTCGGTTCCTTCTTTCAGCGTGCCGTCCAGCATGGTGAAGTCTATTGTATGGATAAGTGGCCGGGTGTGGGCGGTAATCAGCACTTCGCCTGTGGCCGGGTCTATCATCGGGCCAATCAGGAAGGAACCGGTTTTACGTTTGTCGGCGTCGTCGAATTGTTTCACATAGTCCGGCTGTGCGCTGATGCCGTTCCAGGTTCCTTGCGTCATACCCAGGGCTACGGGGTCGAGGTAGTGCAGCGTCCGGTTGTGCAGGTGGTTTCCTCCGTCCGATTTACCGAAACTAATCGGGAAAATCGTTTCTTTAGAGTTTTGATTGTTCACCACAAAGCTGGCTTTCCAATCCGGCTCGATGATGTATCCCAATTCCATCACTTTGTCGCAAGCGTCTATTACTCCCTGCCAGTTCGGCGCGCCGTTCCATACTTCCGCATTCAGGTACATTTTGGCCAAGAGGGTATAGGCTACGCCTTTGGTAAACTTCCCATAGCTGCTTGACGTAACGTCGTCTCTCAATACGTCCTTAATGGCATTCAGTTCGTCTATCACGAATTTGTACAAGTCTTTTCTCTGCGTCATACCCGGCAGTTCCGTATTATTGTAGTCGATTGTTAAGGGAGCATTTCCGAAATTGTCAATCAGCATATAATACCAGAAAGCCCTTACGCCGCGTATTTCGGCCAGAGTTCTCGCCTTGAGGTCGGCGTCCATATTGGCGCTTTCTATGATGTTATACACCTGATTGCAGGTAGATACACCTTGTGTGCAGGCATTCCATGAGTTTTTCACCGGGTTGGTACGGGCTGTCCATGTGTGTAATTTTATTTCCATGTGAGCGCCGCCGTCCCACCAGTCTCCTCCTCGCCGGGTAGGAGTAATCGCCATATCGGCCGATTCTTCGATCAAACAGAAGAAGTCGCCCGGCCATATATCTTTCAGTTTTTTGTATATAGGCGCGATAATGGAGTTGATTTGCGCATCTGTTTTCCCAAATTCGCTTGCCGGAACCGAGTCGTACACATCTTCGTCGAGATTTGTACAAGCCGTCGTGCCCCATACAAAGGCGCACGCTGTGATCAACGATAATATATGTATTTTTTTCATATTCTTAATTCGTTTAATGTGTTAGAAATTCAAACTTACTCCCACCGAGAATGTTCTTGCTTTCGGATAAAATTCGCGGTCTTGCACGCCGGGCGCCAAACCGTCATTCCGGTTCATATTCACTTCGGGGTCTAAGCCTTTATAGCCCGTCAGCACGAATAGATTTTGTGCTGTTACGTATACTCTTGCTCTATCCAACCAGTCGATATTTTTTGTATTGAATGTATATCCCAGCGACATATTGTCCAAGCGCACATACGAACCGTCTTCAATATAGAAAGAAGAATATTCGGGCACTTGGGTAAGTTCATATATCAGGGGGTCGTTCAGTGCGTTTGCTCCAATCAGGTATCCGTTTTGCGCGTAGGCCATACGGGAATGATTCAATATATCGTTGCCGATTGTACCGCGGAAGAAAACAGACAAATCCCAGTTCTTGTAGTTGAATGTATTATTCCAACCGAAGGTGAGGTCCGGCTGTGCCGAACCGATGTAGGTACGGTCGTCTTCCGATATCTGCCCGTCGCCGGTTACATCTTCCATGATATACTTGCCGTTCTCGTCCAATCCCAGGCAATGCCATCCGAAGAATTGTCCTACGGGATAACCTTCTTCTACCACATGGGTCGAATTGCTTGAGCCTCCGCGTATCCAGGCATCTCCCACCAGGATGCGGGTGGTGGTATAGATGTCGTTCGACAATTTGGTTACTTCGTTTTTGTTGTGCGCCAGGGTGAGGGAAGAGTTCCAGTTGAAATTCTTCGAGCGTATGGCATCCACGCTGAGCGATACTTCTATCCCTGTATTCTGCATATCGCCTACGTTGGCCATCATGTCGGCAAATTTGTAGGGCGGGGTTGGTACTTTATATACGTAAAGCATATCGGTTGTTCGCTTGTCGTACCATTCTACCGTACCGCTCACACGTCCTTTGAAGAGAATAAAGTCTACCCCTACATTCAGCATCGCCGTTTCTTCCCATTTCAGGTCGGGATTGGCATTCTGACTGATCTGATAAACCGTGAGCCACGAACCGTTGTCGTAATACGTTCCGCTGGTGCCGTAAAGTTCCAGTGTTTTGTACGGGTCTAAGCCGGACTGATTACCGGTTATACCGTATCCGGCGCGCAGTTTCAGGTCGTCTATCCATTTTACGTCTTTGAGGAAGGATTCTTGCGAAACGCCCCAGGCGGCCGATGCGGAGGGGAAAGTTCCCCATTTGTGATTGATACCGAATTTGGAAGAACCGTCTCGGCGCAGGGTAGCCGTAATCATATAGCGTTCGAGGTAGCTGTAATGCGCTCGGCCGAAATACGAAATAAGCTTACTCATATTGCGTTCGGATTCTACGTCGTTCGATCTCAATCCCTGTCCGGCCTGCAGTTTGTCGGCTCCCAGCATATCGGTTACAAAGTTGCGGTTTGCCACTTGGAAACGCGAGTATCCGTTTCTTTCCCACGAATACCCCAGCACGGCGTTGAGTTTATGTTCTTCGGCGGAACCGAAAGTCGTATTATAATCGGCCGTCCATTCCATCAGTTCTTTGTCCCATATCCGGTTGCGCCGGATGGCTTTTCCGCCGTCGTTGCGTCCGTCTTCCGTTTCGGAATTATAGTATTCGCTTCTTTCTTCCGTATTCCGGCTCTTGTAGAGCGAAGCTTTTATATCCAGGCCGTCGAAGAGGGTAAAGGAGATGTCGCCGTTTCCATAAAAATTCTGATCTTTATAATTGTTCTGATTGTTGTCTTGATTCCTTACCGGGTTGCCCTGGTCGTAATCGAGCGTATCGAACCATGTACCATCGTCTAATTTTATGGGATAAACCGGCAGCAGGTTGTAGGCCAGCACAAAATTGCCTCCAGCATATTCATTGCGGTCGGTCAGGGTAGCCGAACCGGTCAAACCCACCCGCAGCCGGTTGTTGATAGCGCGTTGCTGAAATTGGAAACGGAAATTGTACCGGTCCATATCGTCGTCGCGTATCACGCCGTCGCGCTGCAAATAGGTAAAAGAAGCGCGGTAGTTACTGTTTGAGCTACCGCCCGACATCGAAACGCTGTGGTTCTGAGAAACACCGGTGCGCGATATTTCGTCGAACCAGTCCGTATTGGCATTATACCGGTCGTACACCGAAGCGTCTGCGCCGGTGCTGCGTGCATATTCGCGCCATTCGTCGGCCGTAAGCAAATTCGGTTTGTTGGCCAAGGTGGATACGCCCAGATAGCCGTTGTACGAAACAGCCGTTTTAGAGCCCGAACCTCTTTTGGTGGTAATCAGAATAACCCCTCCCGCCGAACGCGAACCATAGATTGCGGCGGATGATGCATCTTTCAATACCGAGATAGATTCAATATCCTGCGGAGCTACCGTAGACATATCTCCTCCGGGCACGCCGTCAATGACGATAAACGGGCCTTGGTCTTTCTGTATCGTGGAAGTACCTCTCAGGCGGATGGTAGGCGTGCCTGTTACGGAACCCGTACCCATCGCAATATCCAGCCCGGCTACTTTGCCTTGCAGCAAGTCGGCGGCATCGCGGGTAACGCCTTTATTGAAGTTTTCTTCCGACACATTGACTACCGAACCGGTAATCTCGCGGCGCGTTTGCGTACCGTACCCAATCGCTACGATTTCGCCTAAGTTTACAACCGAAGGGTCTAAGGTTACATTTATGGTACTTTGTCCGTTCACGGCTTCTTCTTTCGTGTTGTATCCCACGTAAGAAAATTGAATAACCGCTCTCCGGCCATCGCTTACGGTAAGCGAATAGTTACCGTCCAAATCGGTGATAGTACCATTGGTGGTACCTTTTTCTACTACATTGGCGCCAATAATGGATTCGCCAAATTCATCCAGCACCTTACCTTTTACCGTTGTTTGTGCAAACACCGTTGTAAGGCAAAGTCCCATCATAAACGAAAGAATTCCGATCTTTCGAAAAGAATAAAATGACTAGATAATAATCTTTTTCACTTGTTTCATAAGTAATAATGATTTTGAGTTTAATAAAAAAATAGACATCTCTTTAATAATAATTTAAAAACAAGAAGGGTTGGTTTTATTCACTCCTTCCATATTCAACAAATATTCATCTTCTGCATAGGCATATTATTTTTAGTATTAGACACTTATCAGAGTTTTCCATGTGTAATTAAACGTTCGTTTTTTTTACACATGCCCGGAGCTACAGAAGAGGCCGGAAAGTAAAAAGAAAAACAAGCAGAAAGAAGTGGTAAATATTTGGAGAAGTGTATGATGGATATTATGCGGAAAGAATATACACGAAGGATATTGGGAAAAAATATAGCTTACAAATGTCTACTTTAAACGAACGTTTAAAGTAGACAGCACAAACGTATGAAAAAAAATGATAACATCAAACGCCTTGATGTATTTTTCGGGTAAACGTATCGAAATTGCTTTATTTCAAGGAATTTCAGGAAGCAACATCTTTGTCGGGCTACCGTCTATTTTAGATATTCCTCCAACTCTGCGGGTAGATAAAACGTATTGTTTTTGTCTACATATACGATAACGGAATGTAAACGTATCTGATTGGTTTCTTTTTTAGCGACGCATGTCACGATATTCGTAAAAGGATGGATGGTGAGTTGATTTTTCTTTCCTTTTACAACCAAGGATGGGAAACTTTTTTCGTTTACGGCAGGGAGCGTTTCGTACGTATAGCCTTTGAATACCTCTGTGTGGGGGGCGAAATGTTGTCCGGTCAGTTCGTCCAGCAAATCCCGGTTGAAACCGAAAAGGGCGCAGAGATATGCATTCAACTCAATATTCGAGTGCATCCCGATGGGGAGCGTCCCCTCCGGATGATAGGCCGCTAAGAATACTTCTTCGCCCGTATGACCGCGTGTTGTGAAGCCGATACACATCTTCGACGCAATCAGCAGCGCCAGGAAATCGGACAACGAACCGCTGCTGTATAAAGATGTTTCAACGCCTTCGGACGAACGTTCGTTTTCCGGTATCGGGCTGTTTTTGTATCCCTTATTATTATAGAGCGCTTTTAGTTCGGTTTCCGTTAATTCAAAGCCGGCGTATTGGCGGAAAATGTTCTGCACCTCCGAGGCGGGTTGGGTATTCAGTTGGTTGGCAAATCCGGTGGCCGTCAGTTTGAATTGCGAGAGAGCGTGGAACAACTGGTCTTTCGTCAGCTTATCGTAGCCGCTGCAACGGCCGATGCCCAAACTCACGCCGCTGTTGCCATGGTCGGGCACGATAACTACGGCCGTCTCTTTGTTTTGGGCTGCAAATGCGAGGGCTACTCCACAGGCGCGGTCGAAAGCCAGAAAGTCGGTCGCCATCGCTACCGGGTCGTTGGCATGAGCCGCCCAGTCTATCTTACTCCCTTCTACCATGAGGAAGAAACCATTTTCGTTTTTCGACAGTTTTTCTATCGCAATACGGGTCATTTCTTCCAAGGAAGGCTGTTCGGCCGGGTTGCGGTCGAGGTCGTAATCCATATCCCTGTCTCCGTATAAAGCCCACATTTTCTCGTTGCTGTCTGTTTTCATTCCCTGCAAATTGTTTTTGTAGACCGAATAACCGTTTGCTTTCAGATATGCTTCGCTTTCTTCGGGCAGCAGGGAGGCTCCTCCTCCTATTACAACGCTCAGGTCGTTGTGCGCCATCTGCGGAGCAATCCATTCGTATTTGCTGCGGTTATAACTATGCGCCGAGCAGTCTGCCGGCGTAGCATGTGGAAATTCGCAGGTAAAGACAAGGCCGGCGGCCTTTTTGTGCAGGAGTTTTCCTGCCTCCAGCACGGTTGTTATCGGCCGGTAGGCTCGTGTGGAATCCGTCGGGTAGATATCGTTGAGAGGGTCGCTCACCGGATACGTTGATACATATCCCGTGCGACTGGGGTATCCCGTCATATAACAGGAAGTGGTGGGCGCCGAATCGCCTATCGGAGCGTTGGACGAGTGGGTGCGTACGGTGCCGCACAGATAGGGGTCGATGTTGAGTTCCGGCATATCGGGATGGTTATACCATTGCAACCAGCGTGCAATGGAAACGGTTGCCAGCGAAGCGCCGTCCGGAATTAACAGGATAATGTTTTTAACCGGTTTTACGTCTTTTGTCTCTACACCGCCGGCCGGCCGGATAACGAGGGCCGACAGGAGCAGGAAATACATTATTCTTTTCATTTTACTGTTCTTTTTTGAGTTTATTTATTTCAAATTGATTATTTCTTCTTCCGAACGGGTGATTTTCTCAACACCGTTCTCCGTCGTCAGAAAACTATTTTCGATACCTACGGCGCCTACTCCGGGGATAACGAATTTGGGTTCGAGGGCGAACACCATACCGGGCTGCAAGGTATCTGCCGAACGAGGCGAGAAGACCGGGAGTTCGTTGAGCTGTATCCCGATGCCGTGACCTACAAATCCGGCTTGCTGTTTTGTTCCCATAAAGTAGGGGGATAACCCTTCTTTTCCGGCTATTTCAACGGCCTGCCGGTATATATCGGCGCAAGGGACGCCCGGACGCGCCAGGCGTTCCGTTTCCTGCTGGATGACGAGCGACACCTGATGGGCGCGGTAGGCGATGTCCGGCAAGCGACCGATGGCAAAGGTGCGCGTCATGTCCGTGATATAAGCGGTATAGTTGCCGGCCATATCTACCATTACGGCGGTTCCTTCTTTCAGCAGCGTGCCGTTTGCGCCGATGGGAGCAAAGGGGCCTATCCCTTCGCCTCCTAAGGCAAAGTCGAAGGGCGATGGCGTTTCGGCGTTATCGCCGGCCAGAATACTCCCCTGAAAGATGTCCATGTTGGTTCCGAACGTACGCAAGATGCCGATGGAGCCGTTCTTGCGCATCCGTCGTTCTATTTCGTACTGAAAATCCAGGTCCGTCATGCCGGGACGGTAACATGCCGGTATCTCCGCATAGGTTGCGGAGTGATGCCGGGCGGAAATGCGAAACTGCTCTATCTCCCATGGGGTTTTAATCGCCCGGAGGGAACGAAGCAGCGCGGTGGCATTGCCTGTTTCTTTGGGTTTGCAGAGTGTTTGAAGGCGGATATATTCGTTGTAAGAAAGTTCGTCGGCTTCCAACAGCAGTTTTTCCGGCATTTTTAAGCCTTGGGCGGCGAAGAACTCCGGTATTTGTTCCGGTTTTCGCAGATAAACGACTTGTGGGCCGGACAGTCCGTTGGGGCGTTTGACGAAAAACCACGGTTCGCCTTCCGCCGGTAAGTAAAAGTAGCCGTTGTAAATCCGTCCCGTTGTATAATACAGATTTACATCTACGGACAGAAGACAGCCTCCGGCTTCGGTTTTTTGCATCGCTTCCCGGAGGCGTTTCCATCGCTGCTGCAGGTCGGCGGCCAATTCTTTTTGTATCATTTCTTTTTCCGGACAGACCATCCGAATTTGCCGATAAGTTCTCCCAACGTGTAATAGTTTCCATGCACATAGGCCAAGAGGTTGGCGCGTTGCATGTCGAATGCGCCGGTTTCGGGATGGATGTAGGCCTCGTCGGCCAATACATTCACTACGTCGGCAATAAACATATCATGACTGCCCAGCGCCAGGATTTCCCTCGCTCTACATTCGATGCAAAGCGGCGATTCTTCTATGGTGGGGGCTTGCACCAGGGAGGCCTTTCCGGGTGTGAGGTTCATGGCTTGGAATTTGTTCTGATTTTTTCCCGAAGTTACGCCACACCAGTCGGTAGCATAGGCCAGTTCCTGCGTGGTGAGGTTGATAACAAATTCCATGTTCTTCTTCAGTATCGGAGATGAATAACGTTCCGGCCGAATGGATATGTAGCACATCGGCGGGTTGGAGCAGAGCGTGCCCACCCAACTGGCCGTAATTATATTATACTCGGAAGGCTCGCTTCCACAACTAATCATAACGGCCGGCAGAGGATAAATCATGGTACCCGGCTTCCAATCTGTTTTCATTTGTTTGTTCGATTATTTAATGATAATGTCTTCTTTATTGATTTTGCGTTCGCAGTAGCAGCATTTAATGGTGCATTTTTCTTTGTCTATCACGTCGAAGTGAGTTGTCATCGGTTCGTTGTTGGTAATGCATTTGGGGTTGTTGCATTTTACCAATCCCACCAGTTTGTCGGGCAGGGAGACGGGGTATTTTCTTTTCACTTCAAAGTCTTCTATCTCGTTCAGCACCACAAGGGGCGCTACTAAGGCGATGCGGCTTATCTCGTCCGGTTCGAAAAACTTGTCTGCTATCTTAATCATGCCTTTGCGTCCCATTTTCTTGCTGGGGAAGTTGTTCCCAATCGTAATGGTGTTTGTATCCAGCTTTTCCAATTCGAGCAAGTAGGCCACTTTAAACAATTGTTCGGGGGGAATATGGTCTATGGCTGTACCTTTTTCCAAGGCTGCGACGTGCAGCTCTCTTTTTTTCTGTTGCAACATGGCGCGGAGAATATGTTTATATTAAATGATTGATGCCTAAAACTTCGCAGATGATGGCCTGCCGGGTGAACAATCCATTGCACGCTTGCCGGAAGTAGTAGGCTTTCTCGTTTTCGTCTACATCGTATGCTATTTCGTTTACACGGGGCAGGGGATGCAGGATGCGGAGGTTTTTCCGGCTATGGCGGAGCATATCGTTCTTTAGGATATATACGTTTTTAACCCGTTCGTATTCTTCCGTATCGGTAAAGCGTTCGCGCTGTACGCGGGTCATATAGAGCACGTCGGTTTGGTTGATGATATCTTCGGTAAAGTCGGTATGTTCCGTGTAGGGGATATGTAGAGCGTCGCAATAGTTTTTTTGTTCGTCCGGCATTTGCAGTTCTTTGGGGGCTACGAAATGGAAGGTAGGCCGGAAGTGGGCTGTGCCTACAATGAGGGAGTGTACGGTGCGTCCGTACTTGAGGTCGCCCACGATGGTGATGGCGAGGTCTTGGAGGTCTTTGCGTTGTGTTTTTTGTATGGAATACAGGTCGAGCAATGTTTGCGAGGGATGCTGATTGGCGCCGTCGCCGGCATTGATAACGGGTACGTTTGTTATTTCCGAGGCATAACGCGCTGCGCCTTCCAAGTGATGGCGCATAATGATGAGGTCTGCATAATTGCTCACCATCCGGATGGTGTCTTTCAGCGTTTCTCCTTTCGAGGAGCTGGTTGTTGAAGCGTCTTGAAAGCCTATCACCTGTCCTCCCAGCCGAATGACTGCCGTTTCGAAGCTGAGGCGCGTACGGGTAGACGGTTCGAAAAACAGTGTAGCGGCTACTTTTCCTTCCAGCAACTTCCGGTTGGGATGTTCCTCAAAGTGTGCCGCGGTTTCCAGTATTCGAAGAATATCTTCTTTAGAATATTGGTTGATGGCTACTAAACTCTTGTTTTTCATCTATCATTGTTTATTGTAAGTAATATCGCAAAGATAGAGTTTTTCGCGTTGTAGCCAAACAATATGTTTTATAACGAATCGTGTGGTTTTTTTGTTTTTGGCTTTTGCGCTTTTTGTAGTGGTTAGTGGCCGCGTCATTGCGAACGTAGTGAAGCAATCCAGGGTGCGTGTGTGACTGGATTGCTTCACTTCGTTCGGATGACGACTTTTTTTTGATAATCGCGTGTAAAAGCCTCGGCGCTGCAAAATCTTGGGCTTTTTTTCGTGAGGAAGCCTCAGCGCTGCAAAATCTTGGTCTTTTTCGCGCGAGGAAGCCTCGGCGCTGCAAAATCTTGCGGAAAATGTGCTATCCTCTTTGCTTCACTATGTTCGGATGACGGACTTTTCTTCCGATACCATACCCAAAATATGGTTTACCCAATTAACCCTTATTCTTCAAAAGCTCCCTTAGTAGCCCATGCAACCCAACATAAATCTTCCCTTATTCCCTTATTACCGGCCAATCGAATAAGGGAATAAGGGCAGAAGAATCAGGGAGGTTGTCGCGCTACTAAGGGAGCTTTTGGGAGATAAGGGTTTTTTCTATGTGAATGATTTTGCAATAATCCACCTCGTCATTGCGAACGTAGTGAAGCAATCCAGGATTGCGTGGGGAACTGGATTGCTTCACTTTGTTCGCAATGACGCGGCCTCCATGTTGCCCAACATAAGGCTCAATTCACATCAAACGAACCCCATGTTGCGCCACATGGAGGCGGAGAAAAAAATATTGGCAGAACGGATGGATAACATTCTGCCAATATAAAATACGAGATGGATTCAGATGGACTCAAATGGATTCGGTTAGTATATTACGTTTTTGATTGATGTCTTTACGGCAATAAGATGATTCGTACATATCCGTTGCCGCTTCGTACTCCCGGCTGTATGAGGGGGGAAGTCATATCGTAGGTACTGCTGCTGCCATTCCAACTCGTATCCACCTTAAGGCCTCCCTTGCCCCCTCGGAAGCCTCCGCCGCCACCTCCGGTGCCTATACGGGTGCCGCCGGTTGGGGGAGTTCCTCCCGCACCGTTGGCTCCGGCCTGGCCGCCAAAGTTTGACGTGCTGCTTCCTGCATTTTCGCTGCTGCCAAAGCCTCCGCCGGCTACAATGATACGGGGGTCGAGGCTTGGGTCGTTGTCTAAGTTCAGGCCGGCGATGTTCAGGTTGGATGTGCGCACGTCGGAGGCGGCTCCTCCTCCCCCTCCTCCCGGCCAGTTCGCATTGTAGGCGTTGGAGCCTCTGCCGCCGGAACCTCCGAGGGGATTGACTCCTCCGGCTCCGCCTGTTGAGCCTGCATTGTTGCTTGCCGCCTGGCCGACGCAAATGTATAGCGCATCGTCTTTATTCATCGCGTTGTATCCTTTGACGTATCCTCCCAGGCCGCCCGATCGGTTGCCCGATCCTCCTTGCCCTCCCCAGGCTTCGAACCGATACGTTCCGTCGGCAGGTAAGGCGAGGGTTTGTAGCGTACCGGTGTAGGGGAAGTTCCAAACTCTGTTTTCGGCATCCAACACTAATTGGTAGTTATACCGCTTTCCGGCCTGCCAGACGTCTCCGTTGTTCAGGGGTATTTCGCTCACGTAGGGCACATCGTATATCCGGTAGTTTACCGTCAGCTTGGCTCCGGCGGGGATGGTTTGCGGCAGGAGGCAGAGCATTCCCTCTGTGGCGGTTATGATGTCGCTGCCTGTCTCGCTGCTGTGGAGCGCCTTGGTCGATGTGAGTTCGCCTCTTGTTACGCTAAGCGTATAGGTGGCGGGCGTGTTGGGCGTATCTAAGGTATATCCGGCGCTGTTGAAGCGGAGGATGGAAGTTCCCATCAGTCCGGAGAGTTCTATTGCGTCGATGTATACTTCCGGCCATTCGTTGTTGAAGGTGTAGATGTGTCTGGCCGAAAAGCTTACCTGCGCAAAGATATGGGCAAAGTGGAACGACACGAATCCGCCGCCGTCGCCTGCAGCGGGACCATTCGTGTCTTGTTTCGAGGCGTTCATTACCGGCTTGGCCGTACAGAAATCTACGTGCGACGTGGGGTAGGCCGGCGGCGTTACAGTAAAGGAAGGGTAACCGGCGTCGTTCGCGGCTATGAGCGGGATTATCCCGCTCGCGGCCGAGGGTTGCGGGCTAACGGCGAAGAATGAAAAAAGACTTGGCCCCCAGAATAAAGGAGGCGTATAGTTCCATACATTGCCGCTTTTTACAACTTTCCGGTTGTTCATAAAGTTGAGATTGTCTTGCGTTGTCCATTCGTTCGTGGTCCGGTAAGCAAAAACGGCTATTTCGCTTATGTTATCGGTTGTAATATCTCCTGTGGAGCGTGTGTCCGGTATTTCGTTTTCTTCCACAACGAATTGTATGGGAGCATAAGGCGTTGTTGCCGCATGATTGTCCGGAAGCAATCCGGCGGCGTCGTCTCCGCAAGACGACAGGCCGGCAGACGTGAGTAAAACGGCTGCGATAGCGCGGAATGTACTTCTGTTGACTTTATAAATGATCGTTTCCATTTTATATTCTTGTTTCGTTTTTTATTAATACCATTGGGCGTAGAGTGCGACGTTGTCGGCAGGCGTTACGGAGCTACCCGGCGCATAGGACTGTCCGGAGCCGTCCTGCTGCGTATTCCACGAGTGGAACGTCAGGCCGGCCGGAGCGGTAAAGGGGCAATCGCTTATGGCGCAAACGGTGTTGATAAGTCTGGATTCCCTCACTACTTCTTTTCCTCCGCCCCCATTGGCGAAGTAGGCAATAAAAATCTGCGAGAACGTAGCGCCGTCTTCCAATGCCTCTACGGTGATGCCGTCGAATGTAATCACTTCTCCTTCCAGCGTAAAGACATACGTGTACTGTTTGTTCCGGCTCATTACGCCGATGGCCGGCAGCGAGCGAGCGCTCACGGAGTAGGTGGTTGTTTCTCCGCTTGCGGTGATGGTATAGGCGAGGTTGAAGGTAAGATCTCCCTCCTTTATTTCCTGTGGGATAAGCGTCATAAACCGGTTGTTGTCGTTCACTTGCGTAAGCGTGCTGCCGTCGGCCGTTACGGTTACGTTGTTGAGGAATAGATTTCCGGTTTCGGAAGCCATCTTTGCGGCTCCCGGCGTCCATACGCCTTGGTCGGCGCTATTGTCGGCAAACGTATAGGTAGCGTTCGCTATCAGTGTGTTTGCCTTGTACTTCACTACCATGTTGGTGATTTTTACGGTAGTGGCCGTTGTGGTAATCGGCTTGTTGGTTTTGACCTTAAACCCTATTTTGGCCAGCAGGTGATGGAAGGTAAAGTCTACCTTTTCTCCGTTCTGTCCGGTTTTATTGGCCGTCATAGCGGCCATCAGGTCGGATTGTACGCTCGCATCGGGCGAACAGGTGAAGGACAGCGTCGGCGTACCCGGCACATTCGCTGCCGAGAGCGTTAGTCCTGCAACGGGAGTGTAAGCAAAGAAGCTCACTTTGCCGTAATCTGTTCCGGTGTCTGTATTATTATTTCCCGGCCAATACACTTTGGGGTTATAGTCCCACGTCGACGTAGCGTTGTTCCAACTCACCGACGTGTTGTACATCAGTTTGGGCAGGGCGGTAGTTCGGGCGTCCATCCAGACTTTCTCGCGGGTATAATAAGCCAGCGCCCGGAAGCCTCCGCTTTTGAGCGCAGACAGGTCGAGTTCGGGAGCGCGTGTTGCAGCCCCCACCGCAGCGTTGAATCCGATGGGATGATTGGAGGAGACGTCCGGCGAGGATAATCCGATGCAAACCTCGTCCGTACAAGACGATTCCACCAGCATCCATCCGAGCAATACCGGCAGGATAGCCGTTGCCGCATTTCTTGTCTTTCTTGTTATCGTGCTCACATTCTTTATTTTTAACGATTACTTTTCCGAATTGTAGAAGAACCCGGCGGCAGGGTTCATGCTGCCGCCGGGTTGTAGATGTAGCGAGATGGATCAAATCCCTGTATCGTTCGGCGTCGTGCCGTCGGACCAGGCGCTCACGGTGATTCCTGCGAATCCCACTTCGGTGAGGGTGAACGTGAAGTTGAAGGTGTACTGCTTCCCCATGGCCAGCGTAACGGCCGGCAGGGGTTTTACCACGTTGTAGGTAACGGTTTCCGCGCCTGTTTGTATCGTGTACTGCAGTTTTACGGTGAGTGCATTGGTAGCAATCGTCTGTTCCGGAAGCACCATCAGATACTTGTCGGCGTCGTTAATCTCCTTTGCTGCCGTACCCAGCGTTACCCCGCTTCCCGTGTAGAGATCCTGGTAATCCGTAGGGATGTAAGTCTTGGGAGTTATGCCCAGCGTCCACGCGCCCAAGGTTGTGCCGGTACCATCGAAGGCGAACTTTCCGTTCGTTTGTATGGCCGTAGCGCTGAAACCCAGTTGCATGTCTTTCACAATGACCGTCGCCCCGGTATAATTCTGCGCCATTTTGGCGCTGAAAGCTACCTTGGCCAGGATATGGTCGAAGACTAAGTTCACCTTGCCGCCGTTTATATTGCTTGCCCGGTCGAACAAAGCATCGGCCACCAAGTCTACCTGACTTGCCACGGCGTTGTTTACCGTGAAGTCGAACTTAGGCGCAACACCCTGAGATGTGCCGCCCGTAAAGGCCGACAAACCATTGGGTACGCTGCTCGACGCCCCGCTTGCTCCGTAGGCGAAGAAGGTTACTTTTCCGTTGTCGGCAGGCCAGTACTTGATGGGGATGTATTCCCATATCGGAGGAGAAGGCACGATATCGCATGTTACAACCTGGTCCTTCATAAAGGTTGCGACGACGGTAGGAGTAAAGCTGTTCCAACTCAGATTGTCGGTGTTGTAAGCTTGCACGATAAAGCCATTTACTTGCAAACTGTTTTGGCCGTCAAGTTTAAGTATCGACGCTTTGGTATTCACACCCATCGATTTGCCCACAAAGGCATCGAAAAGAATGGGCTTCACAAATCGGGACGAATGTTCGTCAAGAACATCTTGTTTGGCACAAGAGGCGAGTGTTATTGCTGCAATAACAACTGCCGGAAAAAAGAGCTTTTTCATTTTTTTTGCGTTTTAAATTAAAAAAATATACCAATCATTATTTGATTATTAAAAAAAAAAATCGTTTTGTTCATAGTTTCGTATCAACGACTTCACCCTCTTCCCAGCCGTTGACGCCGACGTCGAATATGCCATCTTCCGGTTTGGCATAGGGGAGGGTTATGGGGTCGTCGTTATCCCATCGTTTCCTGCCTACGGACAGGTCCAACCATTTCCTGTCGGGCAAGTCGGTCATTTCAAAGTGTCCTGTTACGTCTCGCTCCATATCCGGCGTGTATATCGAGCCATCCCTCAGGAGGAACTGCATCCACAACAAATTAACATCTTGTTCAAGCAGCGGCCCGAAGGTATTAAACACAGCCTGCATCACGCCTTCGGTTCTCGAGTCGGGGTCGAAATCCGCACGTCGGAACGTAAGATACTGCGTTGTGGGCGCCAAGTTGGGTTGTCCCGTTGCCAGCATCATCCCTTCGGACATTCCGCAGATACTCCCGCCGCAACCGGACGGAACAGCCGCATACTGCAATCCGCGGATACGCACCGTTACCAGCAACTCCGCCGTCACTCTAAGCGGCGTAAATTCCAGCAAGGGCCCCACGCCTTTCAGCGTCATGTCGTGTGTAAGGCAGAACATATTCATACGCGCCACGGCCAGCACATCGGGGTTGGCCGTCGAAGCAAGCTTGGTAGCCTTCGACATATCATGATTTACCTGCGCCTGATACTGCAAAAAATCGGGTATCGAATAATCCGGCAAAGCATACACCTCGAACGTTTCGTAGGAGTGAGTACCTCGGAAGGCGATGTCGGTATGTTCGTTCACACGTTCGTTGAACACTAATACGCTATAATTACCCACAGGCAGGTATAGACTGTCCGACGTATGATTCGTCCACAGAATATACGGATTGCCTCCTTTTTTCGGGAAGAAGTACACGCTGGCGCCATTGGGTTCGATGCGTGCCGTATCCCAGTTAATCCGCACGCGCACCCAACAGCCGGCATATTCCGTAATCGGGCGACGTTCGCAGGAACAAAGCAGGATTCCAAGTATAAGAATCCCCGTACAGCAGAGAGACGGAATTATTTTCATGGTCTTTCCCCTCCTTTCACTTTTTTACGTCCGCAGATAAGCCACGAGAGCGACACTTTCGCTTTGAGCGGCATGAGCGCCGTCATCCGCATGGATTCACCTTGCTTCATAAGCAAACGATCTTCTATACGATAGCGGCGATAGTCGCTGGAAAAGTAGCCGATGCCGGCAGAGAACTCCATGAGCCAACGGTTACTCAGCGGCAGCGTGTATCCCCCGCTTAGCCCCGACATAATGTAAAATTCCCCCTGCACACCGTTGACGGATTTCAGTTGGAAATCATAGTATCCTGCTCCAACGAAAGCCCCGACAAACCATCCCGACAACGCGGAACGTTTGTAGCGATTCCCCAACCGGTAACGGCCTTCCATTCCTCCGGCCATGATCTGCCAGCAAAAGGAATCGTTCTCGCGAAGCCACCAGCCACCCTGAAATTCGGCGTTGACGCTCCATCGTCCGCTCAAGGGAATTTCCACCTCGATATTGGGCGTCAGCGCCAAGTCATATAGCAGGTTATTCTTCAGAGCGAAGAGAGGGATACGTTTGTACTCCACTTCCGGCTGCGCAGTAGATTCTTGCGAAGTCCAAAGAGAATCAAGCCCATCCGGGCGTTGTTGTGCATGTGAAATACAATGGAAGGAGAGAAGAAAGAGAAGGAAAAGAGAAAAGGCGGAAAAGAAAGTGCGTGGTATCACTTTGGTTGCAAACGCATTCTTGTTCCGCATTACCGCGCCACATGCATCCCTCGAAGGAGGATGAATGTATAACATGCCGATAAGTAGTGACCTACCAGCCCACCCCGTAAACAACCTCGTTGTACAAGTGGAAAGATGAGAAAGATGAATAGTTGCCTTTTGCATGATCGTCAGTTATTACTACAAATTATCAATACACAGTTTCAATACACAGTTTATAGAATATATTCCCGGCAGGTGGAGTTTTTTTCAATCGAGCTTTTTCAATCCGACACAAATTGAGTTTTTTTCATTCGGAAACCCATTGCTTACTTTACAAATATGACTTTTATTTTGCCATTCCCGTCTCCTTCTTTAAGGAAATATTTCTGCAAATGAAATGTGTTATATATTACCGGCAAAATAATTTTAGTTAAAAGTTTGTTAAAAATATTCACGCAAATCCAAAAACTAAATGTAGACCTAATAAACTGTTGGAAAACAACGGGCGTCAGATCAAAAACACAGGGGGCTTGGTCTCGACGTTCTGTTTTCGGATAACAACATCTCGTCTCCTTTGTTTGTAAGATGTCATTTTGCAAGATAAGGATTGGAAATATCAAATTGTCATATTTTAGTAATGAAAAAAGCCCCTTTTAAGCCGTCGACATGTCCGAAGGTCTTGAAAAACGCCGTAATTGAAGGGTTGAGAAAATACATTTTGAGATAATTCGTCGCAGAATAACAGTAAAAGGCTGTATTGATAATGAAATATATTCTTTTTTCTACATATTCCTATATTATCTGTCTATTTGTTAAAACATTATTTGTTCGTAATCCTTCATTTTCAATCATTAAAATTCCCAACCTTAACGAAAATTTCAGTAATATTCAAAGCGGTTAGGATTTCATTGCAATGTCTTAGGGAAATCATTACAATGTCTTTGAACAATCATTGCAATGATTTCCCTAAGACATCACAATGATTTCCCTAAGACATTACAATGATTTCCGAAAAAGCAAGTAATGAGATTACCAAAAGACGTATAACCTCTTTTACAAAACAACGATATTGTCTGAATTAACTTTAAAATACACTAACTATATGATATCGAAATGCGCTGTTTGATTATCATAATGCATACGATTTAACGATAATTACTTTAAACAAACAAAAGCAAACACTTATTAACTAAAATGATAATTACTTAATTAATAATGTATTAATAATACGCTCCTGTTTTAAATCGCTACATGAGAAAAGTATTGCTTACCTTTGGCTGCAGAAATACGAACAGGATGTGAAGACATACAATGTAACAACCGAATCTTTGGAGGATTTAAAAAGAGGCGACCATAAGGCGTTTGATGTCGTATTCCTGTCTTATTTCGACAAGGTAAAGCATTTCATCGCCGGACTTGTCCGTTCGGAAAATGATGCGGAGGATCTGGCGCAAGATGTTTTTGCCAAGTTGTGGACAGCACGCGAAACCATAGATACGCAATCTTCCTTCCATTCGTTTCTTTATGTGATGTCTCGCAACGCCGCTTATAATTATCTTAAACATAAATTGGTACAAACAAACTATGCGAACGAATGTGTTCTACGGGAAGAAACGGATACGCCGGAAGAACTCGTCTTTGCAAAAGAGATGGAACTGCTAATCGAAATGACGCTTTGTAACATGCCGGAAAAAAGAAGCGAGATATACCGGCTGAGCCGGAACAAGGGTCTTTCGAACGACGAAATAGCCGCCCGGCTGAACGTTTCCCGCAAAACGGTAGAGAATAATCTAACTCTGGCTCTTAGGGAAATACGCAAGGTAATCCTGCTTTCAATCGTTTTTTTCATCTGATTCGTATCTTTTTTCCGGGAGTTTCGTACCGTTTAATTGTATATATGACATACAACGGCATCGGATAATTAAAAAACAGATGAAAGAAAAGAATTATATATCGGAACTCATCACACAATACCTGCTTCGCCGTTACGGACGCGAAACGGAAGAAAAAGTGCAGAGGTGGTTGATTGACGAAACTCATGCTGCGGAAAAGAATCGCTTGCTGGAAATCTATTGGAATACCATTCCGGAAGGTGCGAGCCGGCAAACGTATGCTTCGCTGGCAGAGGTGAAGGCTCGATTAGGAATGGAATACGCGGCTCCGGTTGCGACATCCCGTAGGTTGTGGTTGAGGATTGCTGCCGTGCTGTTGCCGTTTGCGCTTTTGACGGGAAGTTATTTCCTGCTGAAAAATCAACCCGTAAAAACCGATTCGGTTGTAAACATATCCGTTCCATACGGCGAAAGGAGAGAAATCCGATTGCCCGACGCATCGACCGTATTTCTCAATGCCGGAAGCAGTATACAGTATCCGGTTTCTTTCAGCAAGGAGGAGCGTCTTGTCAGATTAAGCGGCGAAGCTTGTTTTTCCGTTAGCAAAGATGTGGCAAGGCCGTTTATTGTGGAGACGGAACATCTGTCTGTTGAGGTTTTAGGAACAGAGTTTAACGTAAAAGCTTATCCGGACGAAAACCGTACTACCGCTACGTTGAACAGCGGCAAAATCAGGGTGGAGACAAAAACGGCGCAGTCGTATATCTTAACTCCCAATCGGCAGTTGTCTTACGACACTCAATCGAAACATATAACGATAGCGAGCGTAAATGCCGAAGATTATTCCCTCTGGAAGGAAGGGCGCTTGATATTTGACAACATGCCTTTGTCCGAAATCCTTTCGGCAGTAGAACGAAAGTTTGACGTATCTGTCCGCTGGGACAACGCGATTGATTCCGCCAACCGGTATACCGTGAAATTTGTGCGGAACGAAAACCTTGACGAGGTAATGAAAATTCTGGAAGTGACCTGCGGTTTTGCTTCCCATGTGGAAGGTAAGGTTGTTCGTCTAACGAAAAACTGAAGCGCTATATGGTTGCCGGACGGTTGTTGCTGTTTATTTGCATCGCATTTCCTTGTTGCGTGAAAGCGCAGGAAATCTTGATTCCCGAAGACAGCGCAACATTCCACGGTTTATTCCGGCAGATTGAAGCACAGACGCCTTATACTGTTGCCTATAGCCATGCCATTCTCGACCCGGAAAAGAAAATATCCATCCCTTTCTCTTTCCGGAATATCCATGTAGAGGATGCGCTTTCTTCGCTGTTTGGAGAAACACCGTATTCCTATACGATAAACGGGAATCATATCATTATCCTTCCGGTGGATAAGAACAGAAGAGACCTTCGCCGCGAAGGGTCGTATCCCGAAAGAGAAAGGCCGTTCTTTTTTACGGGAATGGTTTTGAACCGGAAATCGAAGGAAATACTGGAATATGCAACCGTTTGCCTGCTCGACGCCAATAACCGGATATTGTCTGCCGGGATTACGGGCGAAACCGGCGAGTTCCGTCTGACAACGGCAGAGAGTCCGCGTAAAATCAGAATCAGCTTTATCGGGTATGAAACGCTGGAGAAAGAGGTGAACGAGGTAAACGAACATCTCGGCTCGTTTGGGATGGATGCGGCCGAAGTGTATTTGGAAGAAATAACCGTAACGGGAAAATCCTTGCCGTCGAAAATAGACCGGAGAACCTATCCCGTAACTCCGCATATGCGCGAAGGGACATTCCATGCAATAGACTTGCTGGATAAAATTCAAGGCATACAGTACGACCCATCCACCCAAACCTTGAAGGTGAACCATCAGACCAACATCCTGCTGTTGCTGGACGGGATACAACAGTCGGCGGTTTATATAAAGAATCTTTCCCCCGAACAGATTCGTGCGATTGAAGTTATCCGGGAGCCGTCCGGCCGCTTCATCTCCGAAGGGTACGAAGTGATTGTCAATCTTATCCCGGAAAAACAAGCGAAGGGTTATGATGTTTTCGTATCGGATATTTCTATGGTAAACATGGCGGGCAGCAACGGAAAGGAATGGTTGGCGGAAGAACAGCCGGTGGCGGGAATATCCTATATGAATCGAAGGACGGTTGTCTACGCCGCCGGTTTGTACAACAGAGAAAAATGGAATATGCCGATGAAAAGAGAACTGGTGTACGACGGAGTCCGCGTCCCGTTTGTAGACAATCCGAATGATGCCTATCAGTCGCAAAGCCTCCATTTGGCTGCCGGAATGGACTACCGCATCAACAATCACCTCCTGGCGATTCAGGGAGACTACGCGGCCGGTACGATGTATTCGGAATATATGTATACAACCGAAGGGAACGTCTTGTCCAATATCTCCAACCGGACGCTGAAAAATACGGCGAAAAACCTCACCATAAACCGGATTGCCACCGGAAGGGTGTCGTATCGGGGAAAAATAAACAACCGCCTCCAACTGAACAGCGATTTCTCCTGCAATTATTATTACAACGACATGGACAACCGGTACAGATTGAGCGCCGACAACCAAACCGATTATACGGACGAAAACGTATACGACGAGTATAAGACCCATACCGTTTTCAACTTAGATGCCTCTTATCTGTTACCCTCCGGCGCTTCCGCAGATATGGGCTATTCGAACAGTTGGAGAAAGTATGCCTCCCAAAGCAGTCGCGGAAAAGGTTTTTTTGATTACGACGAGTACCGGCATATCATTTTCGCATACCTCTCGTCCGTTCTCTCCGACCAAATAAACATGATGTCGGGCCTGGGGGTGGAAACGGTAAAGATACGTAACCGGAACTCGATAAACAACGTTACTTACATCCTGCCCCGCCTCAGCATCCACTACAAGCCATCCCCCGCCTTGTCTATGGAGATGAATTATACGGCAACGCCCCGCTATCCGGTTATGTATCAGATAAGCCCGATGAGCGTAAAGGTAGACAATTACCTTACGCAGACAGGGAATCCCAATCTAATGCCCTCTCTCCGTCATACGGCCTCGCTGCGGTTCGGGTGGAAGGACAAGCTGACCATTGAACCGGTATTCCATTTTACGTACAATGGTTTCAGCGAATCGTATCAGAAAAACGACTACAAACTGTACCGGACATTCCGGAATATCCATACCCGGGAATACGCGGTGAATGGATGGTACGATCAGGCAATCGGGCGATATATCCGCCTTTCCGGCAACCTGACGTTCTATCACGGCGTAGCCGCCGGTGAAGGCATTGAGAACGCCGTAACCGGATGGCTTGCCGCTGCGGAAGCCGGCTATTATCATCCCCGCCATCATTTCGGTATGCGGTTCGGGTTTTACAGAAACATGAAAAAGAATGCCCTCTGGCAGGGCTATCAAATGCTCAACAAGGATAATTGGCTCTTGGAATTGAACAAGATATTTCCGCATACGGGCCTCTCCGTTACGCTTTCTTATATCCCTCCCCTTTCGTATGGCATAAGGAAGGAACAAACGAAACAGATGGATACGCCTCTTTACAGCGAAGCGACCCGCATCCGGCTCGACGCTTATTACAATCTGTTGCTTTTGAAAATCAATTTCCGCTTCCATACCCAACGGAGATGAGAGGGGGGATTTGGAAAAAAGTTCGTTTTTTTTCGGGAGTGATTACCCGTTGAGTTGTACATATAGTAAAAGCGCCCAAAGAATGTTTGGTAGAAAATGAAACATATAATTTTATTACAAATGATGGCCTTTTGCATCACCCTTGCCGCAGGGTGCAGCAAAACGGACAGCGTAGAACCGCCAACGGAAACAACCTCCCAAGTGATTGCCAAAGTAAGCAATACCAACGCGGAACAAATTGTTTTTACCGGCGACGACATCCTGTGGTTCAACGGGAGAACGAAAGAGCTACGCTTCCGGAACAATTATTCCAACAAGACGATGCTGGATGCAATAACCGCCCATGCAATAAAATTTTATATCAACGACGAATACCTCTTTGCGTCCATCCTTTGCGTATCCAGTCTGAGTTCGCAAGTTTTTAACAGCTTGGTTTTTTACTACAACATGATAGAAAACAAATTTTTCTTAGCCGACGGCTATCCCGAAGCATCCGTACTGCCGGATCCGCAGAAAGCGCAGGAAGAACGGGATGAAAACAAAAGAAAGATAGCAAACGAATGGAACAAATTCGTCAACCGGCTAAAACTGGAAGGCAAGTATCAGGAATTATAATGTACTACTAATAAATGCAACAATTATGACTAAGATGAAGTTTTTTATGACGATATCATTTGGAATGATATTATTTTCGTGCGATAGCGATAAGGAGCCGGTTCCGGCTAAAGAGGAAAACGCAGGAAAGGAACTGACCGTAGTATCCAGAGCAACAGATACGACGATAACAGATCCCACCCAGCCCAACCATCCGGATCATCCCGATTATTGGCCTACAAAGCCGCCTGTTTCAACAGGAGAAACAGAGACCCCGCCCTACGAAGGGCCATACAACCGGGAAAATATTGTCTTTACCGGAGAGGATATTGCCTCTTTTCATATCACAACAAGGGAGATAACATTTACCCATCCGTCAACAGCCGACAATCTCAACAAACGTACGGTAGGCCTCTTCATTAAATTGGCTTTTTATCTGAACGAAACGCCCTTGCTGGTGGCTGATGTGTATTCTCCCATCGCCGGTTTCTTTTACAACGATTTAGTGTTCGTCATAGAAGATTCCGGATTCTATCTATTGGATGGCTATCCGCGGGGAAGATGGGAGGGAGACGCCGCGGGAGAGATAACAGACGCGATTCGCGAAGCCAACGCCCAGAAGCGAAAGAACGAATGGGATACCTTTATCAAATACCTGACGGAGGCCGGGAAAATTGTAAGATAAATAAGGACATGCTACCGGAAATGACTATAATAATTATCTTTGCTTCCGAAAAAAAATAACATAGCATGAATTTACTGAATCTTACAACCCTCTACCCCGACGAAGAAAGCTGCAAAGCCAAGTGGAAGGAGTTCCGGGACGAACAACAAATCGTATGTATACATTGCGGCTGCAAGGAACACTATTGGAAAAAAGACAAGGAAAACTATGAGTGCAAACAATGCGGTTATCGCCAGAGTTTGAAGGCCAACACCCTGATGCACGGCAGTCAGTTGCCCTTTCGGTATTGGTTCGTGGCGATACATTTACTTCTATCGGCAAAGAAAAATCTTTCGGCCAAAGAACTCCAGCGGCAGTTGGGACACAGCACCTACAACCCCATTTGGTCGATGCTGCACAAACTGCGGCGGGCTATGAGCAACCCCCATACCCGCCATCAGCTTGCCAAAGTAGTAGAGTTGAACGCCGCCGCGTCTACAAAGAATAAAAAATAAATACCGGATTACTCTCTTCTTTCAGTCCCTTTAATGCTTCGGGGATAACCGCCGCATCCACATCCGGATACTGTTGGAGTTCGTGATAGGTGATAATCTGCACCAGACGATTTCCCGCCATTTCCCCCCACACAGGAAAATGCCGGTAACTTGCCGTTCCCAACATGCCACGCTGAAAATTAGCGTCGGCCATCCCACGGATGTCTCCTCATTGGATACTTTCTACAAAAATATCGCTGCCTTCGCCGGTCTTTTTGGCGATAGAGCTGAAATCGGTCACGTCGAGCGAGCGGAAAATCTCCTTGTCCGAATTTCTGAGCTTGAGCACATAAGCGGCCTCTATCCTGTCTTTCCCTATCCTGTAAATCGTATCATTGCTGCCGGATTTAAACAAAACCGATTCGGGAAAACCGGAGTGCGTCGCAGCGATAGCGGTAGTAAAACCGGAATTTTCGGGCGGAACAAGCGGCGAATAAAAAGGATTGGACAAAGCAATCGTATCGCCGTTGAGATGAAAGATGCCCAACCCGAAACTCCCGCCTTGAAACGGCATGTACAGCATCGACACCGAAGCAAATCTGTCGTCCCCCAGATGCGCCTGATAAATGGTTTGGTATTCGTGCGATGTTTTGCCGATAAATTCTCCGGAAAGCGTATACCGCAGCGCCCCATTCGGCGTAAAGAGATACAGCATCCCATTCGCCTCGTCGGCCTGCATACCGATAATTGATTCGGGAATTTCGCCGGGACCACTGCCGTAGGAAATCAGCGTCCGGAGAAACTTCCCCGTTTTATCGAACATCACAATCCGCTTCTCCTTTACAGGATGAATATAGATATAATCCTGCGTAACGGCATAATAACCAACGCCGTCTATCAGGGAAGCATCATCCGGAGTAACCTCCAGAGGAACGTATTCTACCGCCCGGATTTCCTTATCCAACCCCAACGTACCGGTTTCTTCCAACAAATCCCGGACTTCCGAAACCCAAACCGAAGCGCCACGCTTATCCTCATTACAAGAAGATAAAGCCAAAACAAATGCACCAAAAATTACTATTCTTTTCATAACATAAAGATTTATCTGTAAACAATTCTCTTCTCAATTTTAAACAGCCCAAAGTTACTCCGCATTTTCCGTTGCAGCAAAACAATCCCCCGTATATCGTTCCTTCTTCCAAGTTATCTGCTATTTTTACAGACAAGGAAATAAATTGCTACCCTCAATACATTAAATGTGAAAAAAAACTTGGAAATTAATTCTAATCACTATCTTTGCGGAAGGAAGTACAAATTATCCGGAGAACTCTCTAAGATATTTAGAAAACTCTCTAAGATATTCGGAGAACTCTCCAAATAATCCGAAAAACTCTCCAAATTATTTGGAAAACTCTCTAAATAATTCGGAGAACTCTCCAGATAATTCGGAGAACTCTCCAGATAGTTTGAAGAACTCTCCAGATAATTTGGAGAACTCTCCAGATGATTCGGAGAACTCTCCAGATGATTCAGAGAACTCTCCAGATAATTCGGAGAACTCTCCAGATGATTTAGATATAGATAAAAGTATCGTATTTATTCTAAAAATAAAGAAAGCATGAAAGATTACATCCCTCACAAAGAATCTGTATTAGCGCTATGGAGCGCAAATTTCACCGCACAGGTTGTCGCCAACGCCACAGCATGGGAGATTCCGACTCAAGAGATTACCGCCCTGCAAACGGCTAATGCCGACTTCGTCACGCTTCATGCGCAGGCGAACAATCCGGAGAAAACCTCCATCATTGTGGCCGAAAAAAACGCCGCTCGCGAAGCATTGGTAGCGAAAATCCGGCGATTGGTGGGTTTTCGACTGAAAAATCCCGTCGTTACCAATGCCGATCGCATCGCCCTGGGGCTTCGCGTGCGCGACAGCAAGCCGTCCCATATTCCCGCCCCGAAATCGCGTCCCGAAATCGCGATTGTTGTCCTTGATGTTTGTCGCCTGAAAATCCTTTTCCACGATATAAACAGCGACCACAAGGCAAAACCCTACGGAGTGCACGGCGCCCTCCTCGCTTACGCCGTGCTCGACGCCCCACCCGCTTCCCCAAACGCCCTTACCCGCACCCGGATGGCCACCCGCACGCCGTACACCCTCGAATTTAGGGAAGAAGAACGCGGAAAAACCGTTTACATCGCCACCTGCTGGGAAAACAAAAAGGGCGAAAAAGGACCATGGAGCGAAATCGGAAAAGCTATCGTGCCATAAGGCGAGCCTCCCAACAAACCGTTTTTGAGCTGCAAAGGAAACCAGCCCTTGCTGCCCCGGCTTTACCTTTGCCCGAAACTTTATAAGAATTTTGATTTATGAAAAGAAGAAATTTTATGAAAACTACCGGAACAACCGTACTGGCAATGATGGCCGCTCCACATTTGAGCGGATGTTCTTCCGGCTCATCAAAGGACGAAACGGAAAAAGATGGCGGAAAATCCTCCAAAGTTTTTATAACAAAAGAAATCACGTCAAACGGTCTGATGGCCGTTTACGAGGCTTTGGGACGGAAGGCAACCGGCAAAGTCGCCGTTAAAATCAGTACCGGAGAGCCGGGCGGACACAATTTTCCGTATCCCGGTGTTGGGAGGACGTCATCTGAAAGAAGATATTGTTGGCGCTCATTTTCGTAACTACGACTTTTTTGTGATTCTTTCTCACTTCAAAGGGCATCAAATGGCCGGACTGGGCGGCGCTATCAAAAACATGTCGATAGGCATTGCTTCTTCGCGAGGCAAAACGCTTATTCACAGCGCCGGTAAAAGCGCTACCGATATTTGGAACAATCTGGCGGAGCAAAACGATTTTCTCGAATCCATGGTGGAAGCGGCAAAAGCCATAGCCGACGACCGTGGACACAATATCGTATACATAAACGTGATGAACAGACTGTCGATTGACTGCGACTGTAGCTCAAACCCCACAGAACCGGACATGCACGACATTGGCATTCTCGCTTCGCTCGACCCTGTGGCGCTCGACAAAGCTTGCATTGACCTCGTGTACGCTGCGCCCGACGGACAATCGCTCATAGCACGTATAGAAGCGCAAAATGGCGTTCATACCATCGAACATGCCGAAAAAATCGGCATGGGAAGTTTGAAATATGAACTCGTCGAATTATCAAACGGCTAATCATTCCTAAAGGAGAATCACAGCATGAGAACGATGATTTGTTTAGTAGCGTCGGCCATTGCCCTATGCGGCACGGCGCAGGCGCAAAGTAAAGGAAGCAGGGGGAAAATTCTTATCGCCTATTTTTCGTGGGGCGGAAATACCATGAAAGCATTGCGAATTATCATTATCACACTGGCGGGTGTTTTATCCGTCTTGTTTTCAAATGCATTAAAGGCACAGGAGATGGACAATAAAAAAGTAACGGCGGGGCGCGACCGACTCGGCTCTTTGGCCCCGAAATTTGCCGAACTGAACGACGATGTTCTATTCGGCCAAGTATGGTCG
>JAISZY010000058.1 GCA_031284375.1 Tannerellaceae bacterium
TCATTTACATATTCATAAGCGACTTTGCAAAGAGCTTTATAATGAAATTCGTACAAGTATTCGTATGTCTTTTCATTCCCCGACCTGAGACCGTCAATAATTAAAGTTTCTACATTCATAATGTATACGCATTGTGTGGTGAATTACGTTGGCGCGAATATACATAATTTTTTGAACAAAGGGGATTTCAATATGTTCATAGGGGAACATTGATTGTTGCCTCGTGATTTTTATTCTTCCCACACCTCTGGATATTTGTCTATTCCAAATAGAATATTTAATTTTGCCCATCCTTAAGAGAAGGGATGCTCGAATGGTGGAATGGTAGACACGAAGGACTTAAAATCCTTTGGCCATTGCGGCTGTGCGGGTTCAAGTCCCGCTTCGAGTACCCGGAATAGCTGATGAGCAAATAATCATCAGCTATTTTTTTGCCCTGCCACAAAGGATGTGAGATGGCGGAAATGACAGAGAATATAAGTACCTTTGTCTTCCCTTTTCTGCAAATATGGGAAAGGAGACAGTTGTTTAATTCAATAACCGGAAAATACGAAGGAGATTATGAAGGAAAGATATCACAATACATTTACTTGGGAACTGTTGCGCGAAGAAGCCGTTGAGGTAGCACGTAACGAACCGACGCTTAAGAATTTGTTAGACTCGCAGATTCTTAAACATCCTGATTTTGACCATGCGCTTGCTATGCTTCTCGCCAATCCGTGCATCTTCGTTCATGAAGACTTAAATTTATACCAGACAATAATCGAAGTATTCGAAAACGATAAAACTATCGTAGACTATGCTATCTGCGACCTTACGGCTGTTGTCGAAAAAGACCCGGCTACCGAGACTTTTCTTGAGGTTTTTCTCTTTTTCAAAGGATATCATTCTCTGGAATTATACCGGATTGCACACAAGCTATGGTTGGATGGGAAGCGTTATCTGGCTTACTATATCCAGAGTAGAGTGTCGCAGCTCTACGGTGTAGATATCCACCCTTCCGCCCAAATCGGTAAGGGAACCTTTATCGACCATGCTACGGGACTCGTGGTGGGCGAAACGGCTATTATAGAAGATAATGTATCTATCCTCCACGGAGTGACGCTGGGAGGAACGGGGAAGCAATCCGGAAAACGCCATCCTACTATCCGCAAAAACTGCCTTCTGGGCGCGAATGCTACTGTGCTGGGGAATATTGTGGTGGGAGAAAGTTCGGTGATCGGAGCCGGGAGCGTTGTGCTGCATACCGTGCCGGCTCATAGTCTGGCGGCCGGCGTACCTGCCGTAAACAAAGGGAATATCTCTATCCTGGAACCGTCCAATAGCATGGACCAGATATTCGACGATTATATTATCTGAACAATATACACATACGACAGATTTTCTGCCGGAAAGCGGAAAATCTGTCGTATCAACGGTGGAAAGTCTTGTGTTTATTTTTCCGGATTTTTGGCAAAGCAGGTTTTCCCCTCAATGGTAATCCAGCCGAAAAGTAACCCGATAAATCCATAAACAAGTTCCACGCAAGCTGCCGTAGCGAACGATGCTTCAGGTACGTAAGTCATAATCCCGAAGTAACAACCGGAAGCTACAAACATGGCCGGAATCAAATCCACCCAAGGAACTTTCTCCAGATACAGCACAAGAAATACGATAATGAATACACCTAAGGGAACCGCAAAAAATCCCAAAGAAGCAAAGAGACCTCCCAACAGGATGATCCCTATGGAAAATGTAATTCCTACCACATAACCGATAGCCGCTCTGATACCACCTTTCCCGGTGCAACCCGAAAAGAAATAAACCGCCCAGGCTACGAACGCAATATACGTAAACCCTTTGTCCGCCCCAATGGGCATAAACCCTTTGATAAGATTATCAATACACACGATAATGAAAGCGAGTAGCGCCGTATAGGCTGCCCCTACAGCAAAAGATAGTTTTTTCATCTTTGTTTTAAATTGTTTGTTTGTAAATGTTAACTAATTAATTCTTTCTCCGCAAATGTAAGCAAAAGGATTGTATTGAAATCGTAACAGCTACTAAATATCCATGTAATTTTCATGCTGTTTTTTTGCCGGAAATTTTAATTAAAGAAAATTGAAAGTTATGAGACACTCTACGTTCAAGTGTTTGGCGAGAATCGGCATTTTATCTGCCGGATGGATTATTTATTGCCATATTGCTCCTTCTTTTATATTGGCAGACAATGGCGCGCGAATGGAAAAAAATCAGGTGCGGGCAAAAAAACAAATCTCCGGGCGAGTTACCGACTCGAAGGGCGAATTTTTAACGGGCGCCTTGATTCGGGAAAGAGCCGGCGGAAATGGGGTCGTTACCGACCTGGATGGGAATTTTAATATGAGCGTTTCCTCAAATGCCGTTATTGAAGTCAGTTATTTTGGTTACAAACCGCAGGAAATTGTGGTGGGCGAAACGCAAACGTTCCATATCATCATGGAAGAAGATGTGTTGAATCTGGAAGAGATCGTTGTGGTTGGTTATGGCGTTCAGCGGAAGGCAAATTTGTCGGGCGCTGTCGACCAGATAAGCGCCAAGCAACTGGAAGCCCGGCCTATCAGCAGTTTGTCGAAAGGGTTGCAAGGATTAGTTCCCAATCTGAATATTGATTTTACCGGTGGCGAACCCGGACAAACCGCCCGAATCAATATCCGGGGAGAGTCTTCCATCAATGGAGGTAATCCGCTTATCCTCATTGATGGAGTTGCCTCGGATATGGAGGAACTGAATCGCCTCTTGCCGGAAGATGTTGAAAATCTTTCCGTGCTGAAGGATGCTTCTTCGGCCGCTATCTACGGAGCCAGAGCTGCCTTTGGCGTGATATTGATTACCACCAAACAGGGAAACTCCGACCGGATTCAGGTTGCATACAACACAAATTTTGCGTGGAAACGGCCTACTGTGCTTCCTTCCAAAACTTCCGACCCTTATATTTATTTGAAACTGAAAAATATTGCCGTACTGAATACTCCCTGGAGTTCGGGACATGTAACGAGCGACGAACGTTTGGAATGGGCGCGCCGGCGTTCGGACAATCCTCAATCCGTAGAACCTGTGCGTCTCAATCCCTTAGACGAAACGCAGTGGGAGTATATGGGCAATAGGGATTGGACGGATTTTTTCCTGAACAAAAACACCTTCAGCCATACCCGGCAGGTCTCCGTGTCGGGAGCAACGCCTCGGAGTCGCTTTTATTTGTCGGGAGGATTCGACAACGAGAACGGGGTACTGACCAACATCGTTAAAAACGACGATTACAAACGGTATAGCTTCCGTTCCAAAGGCAGTTACAAATTATGGGACTGGTTCGAATTGTCGGACAACTTCTCTTTTGTCAATACCATTCGCGCCAAGCCTTCGTATTACGGGAATATGCAGATATTTTACGATTTGGCTCCTTCCGATTACGACCGGAATCCCGATGGAACATGGGCCAATAGCGCGGCCGGGGTCACGATGGCGCAATTGATAGACGGAGGAGAATCCCTTGCCCGTTACTCCAAACTACAGAATACATTCTCGGCCGAACTGAACTTCTTTGAAAAGGCGCTAACCGTCCATGCCAACTACACCTTCGCGGAAGGACAGGAAGAGGCGGATTGGTACAAAACCAAATACCGGATAGGTTATGGCCCGAACGACGTTCGGGAAGAAAATACAAGCAGCGCATATAAAAGCACGACGAACGACTTTTACAGCGTATTCGATTTGTTTGCTACCTATAATAAATTGTTCGGTCGTCATGCCGTAACGGCGATTGCCGGATTTAATCAGGAAGACAGTAGCCGGGACTTTTATAAAGCCGAGAGGGGTGAACTCATCTCATCTTCTCTTCCTTCTATCGGTTTGGCGTCCGGCGATCAAATAGTAAGTCAGAAATATACCGATTGGGCTATTCGGGGTTTCTTTTTCCGAACCAACTATATTTTCAACAATCGGTATATTGTTGAAATGAATGGGCGTTACGACGGCTCCTCGCGTTTCCCCAAAGATTCGCGTTTCGGATTTTTCCCCTCCGCCTCTTTAGCCTGGCGAGTGGACGACGAAGAATTTTTCGAACCGCTTCGTTCCGTTGTAAGTCAGTGGAAACTGCGCGCTTCCTATGGCTCGTTGGGAAATCAGTTGGTGAGCGAGTATGGATACATCCCCACGATGGCGTCCACACAGGGCGGTTATCTTATCGACGGCAAACGTCCGCCGGTAGTAACCTCTCCTTCGCTTGTGTCGTCGAATTATACGTGGGAAAAGGTGTTTACCCAAAACTTAGGCATCGACCTGGGATTCGCAAACAATAAACTCTCGGCTACATTCGACGTCTATCGCCGCAATACCGAAGGGATGCTTACGCAAGGGAAACAACTCCCCGGCGTATTGGGCGCCAACGAACCGAACGAAAACGCCGCCAACATGAAAACCTCCGGATGGGAATTAAGCCTCCACTACGTAAATCAGTTTCCCCTCGCCGGACATCCTTTCTCGCTGGGACTACGGGTGATGCTCTCCGACAATCGTTCGTGGATTACCCGCTTCGATAATCCGAACAAGAACTTGGCCGATTATTACGCAGGCCAGGAACTGGGGGAAATCTGGGGTCTGCAAAGTGATGGCTTTTTTCAATCGGAAGAAGAGATAAAAACATTGGACGAGTCTACCATCATCCCCTGGGGAGCATTAGACATCGTGCCCGGCTGGCCTAAATATAAAGACCTGAACGGGGATGGAGAAATAACGAAGGGCACATCGGTAGA
This sequence comes from Tannerellaceae bacterium, assembly GCA_031284375.1. Taxonomy (GTDB): domain Bacteria; phylum Bacteroidota; class Bacteroidia; order Bacteroidales; family Tannerellaceae; genus DFXE01. The sequence goes on from JAISZY010000058.1 coordinate 4,770, forward strand.
CAACCCCGGCGATTTGACAATCATCGGAAACCGTAATCCGCGCTTCCGCTATGGGTTCAATCTGAACGCACAATGGAGAGGTTTCGATATGACCGCTTTCTTTCAGGGGATAGGCAAACGCGATTACTATCCGCTCAATTTCCTCTACTGGGGATTTTATCAGCAGCCATACGCCGGCGGACAAACGCATCTTTTCGATTATTACCGTCCGACTGCCGATAGCGACGCCGATATGGCCAAGCACTCGCAAGCTTATATCCATGCCGGTCTGGCCCATCAGAATCCGAACGCGCAATATCCGGTCTTCCAGTCGTGGTTGGCCGATAAAAACCTCGGCACCTCCATCCACAGTGCGATGGGGATGGCCATCCCCCAAACAAAATATTTGCTGAACGGCGCTTATCTGCGACTCAAAAACGTTACGATAGGCTATACCTTGCCCGCCAATTGGTTTCGGAAGATACAAATCTCACGCCTGCGCATCTTTGTCAGCGCAGATAATGTGTACGAATGGAGCGAACTGAAAAACTATTTCGACCCCGAAGCCGTAACCGACGAATCGGAATTTGGATACACCTATCCCTTCAGCCGGCAATATTCTTTTGGCATCAACCTCACACTATAACAATGAAACCCTAAAAAAAAAACAGAGCAATGAAAAATATAGTTTATCCACTCACTCTTGCGCTTACCGGTTTGCTGGGCATTTCGTGCAACGACGAATTTATGAATCGCCAACCCCATACCGAAATTGGCGTGGAACGTTTTTTCAATACCGAAGAAGACCTGAAGATGTATTGCTTCGGACTCTACGATTTCCCCTCTCATGCCGCCTACACCAACGACGCAGGAACAGACAACCAGGCAACAACCGCCGTAAACGAAGTAAAAAACATCATGATATCCACCAATCCCAATGCCAACACCATCAGCGCCGGATGGGACTGGAGCCGCCTGAGAAGCATCCACCTCTTTCTCGACCATTGCAACAGAGCCGCCGTGCCGGACGAAACGCTGAATCATTACATAGGAGTAGCCCGTTTCTTCCGGGCGCGCTTCTATATGGAAAAGGTGAAGCGTTTTTCCAACGTCCCCTGGTACGACAAAACCCTTACAACCGCCGGCGAAGACCTCTACAAAGCGCGAGACCCAAGAGACTTCGTAGTAGAACATATCTTTGAAGACTACCGCTTTGCCGCCGAACACGTAAAAACAGGGCAAGAAAAAGGAGCCGTAGATAAATGGGTCGTACTCGCTTATCTGGCGCGTCATGCCCTGTACGAAGGAACCTTCCGCAAGTATCACGCCGAACTGAGTCTGCAAGCCACGGCGCAGGATTATCTGCAAATGGCCGCCAACGCCGCCAAGCGTATCATGGACGAAGGGGGATTCCAAATCCATAATACCGGAAACCCCGAAAGCGATTACGCCGACTTGTTCTCCAGTACCGACCTGAGCGGCAATCCCGAAATTATCCATGCCACTTACTACGACTTCAAAACCATACAAAGCGGCAATTGGGCCTCGGCCTTCGGCAACTACGAATCCTGCCCCACCAAAGACCTCCTCCAAACCTATCTGATGAAAGACGGTTCTTTCTATTCTTCCCGGCCCGGATACGAAACCTTCTCCTTTGTGCAGGAATTTGAAGGCCGGGATGCCCGCCTGATGCAAACCTACGCCTGGCCCGGCTGGGAACTGATACGCACCGAGACATACGCCGCCGGAGCAGGCGTCTATGTGCAGGCCTTCAACAAGTATTTCTCCGGCTATCACCTCATCAAAGGATTTGTAAACAACAAAGACCAGGAGTACTACCAAAGCGTAGACTACCCCGCCATACGCTACGCCGAGGTACTGCTTACCTATGCCGAAGCCCGCGCCGAACTAAACCAACTCACGCAAGAAGACATAGACCGCTCGGTACGTCTGCTACGAAGCCGGGCCGGGATGCCCGACCTGCCGCTCTCTCCCGCTGCCGACCCGGTTTTGCAGCAAGCTTACCCCGGCCTTTCGCCCGTTCTGCTGGAAATACGCAGAGAACGCCGCGTGGAATTGGCCGTAGAAGGCTTCCGATTCGACGACCTGATGCGATGGAACGCCGGCCGGTTGCTGGAGAAAGAACCCGAAGGCATCTACTTCCCATCCTTAGGTAAGTTCGACCTGACCGGCGACGGCGCAGAAGACGTCTGCCTTATCCCCACCTCGCAGGATATCCCTGCCGAAGCCGATAAAGAGCAAAACGCAAAGGGGCAAAAACTGGCCTACTACAAAGCCGGCTCCATCGACGATACGCAAGCCACCATCTACCTCAAGGAAGGAGATAAAGGAAACATCCTCACCATACGGGATATGGGACTCTTCCGGGAACCTCAATTCTACTACCGCCCCGTTCCCCGAACGGAAGTAGACCTGAATCCCCAGCTCCTGCCCCAACTCTTTGGCTGGGAATAATAGATAGAACGAATAATAACCAACATAACAGTATCAAACATGAAAACAATTGTATCCGCACTTTTAGCATCCATTTGCATGGCATCGCCCGTCCTCCGGGCGCAGGAAAATCTTCTGCCCAAAGAAATCATCGTAGGCAAAGAGCGCGTCAAAACGCGAAAAGAGATACGCCTGCCGGACATAGACGGCTATCGGTTACTCAAATGCGACTTTCACATGCACACCATTTTCTCCGACGGCATCGTATGGCCTACGCTCCGGGTACACGAAGCCTGGGAAGAAGGATTGGACGCCATCGCCATTACCGAACATATCGAAGGCCAGCCGGCACGCCGGGGCGTGGAAAAAGGGAATCACAATTACCCCTTCGAGATAGCCGGCCGGGAAGCCCTCCTGCACGATATCCTGCTCATCCGCGGAGCCGAAATCACCCGCCCCATGCCTCCGGGACACCTCAACGCGCTTTTCCTGAAAGATATCAATCCCTTAGACCAAAAAGATTATATGAAGGCCTTGGAAGAAGCCCACCGCCAGGGCGCCTTTATCTTCTGGAATCATCCCGGATGGGGCGTAAAGGAAATCAAATGGTATGCCCTCCACGATACGCTATACCAAAGGGGATGGCTCCACGGCATCGAGGTATACAACGAATTTGAATGGTATCCCCAGGCCCTCAACTGGGCAAACGAAAAGAACCTCACGCTGATGGCCAATTCGGACGTTCACGACGTCATAGAGCGCCTGTACGATTTCCACACCATGCCCTTCCGGCCTATGACCTTAGTCTTATCCAAAGAACGCACCGAAGAAGGCATCCGCGAAGCCTTGTTTGCACGCCGCACCATCGCTTATTTCTACAACACGCTGATGGGAAAAGAAGAATGGTTGGAGAAATTCTTCCATGCTTCCGTCCAAATTCAGTCGCCCCACCATACCACGGCGACTCATCGCATCCTGCATATCAAAAATACATCCGACATCCCTTTCCTTTTACGCAAAACAGATACGCAAACCCAGGCAGCGCAATATCCGGACAAGATAGACCTTCCCGCCGGCCGCTCTGTGCTGCTGATGCTCCCGGCAAAGCCCGAAACACAGTCCGTAGTCTATGAAGTGGAGAATATGATAATAGCTCCGGAAAGAAAATTGCACGTAAAAATCTTCTAATCAGAAGATTCGCGAACAGGAATCACCTATTCGTTGACGTCAGTGAGCGCCTCACTGAATTCAGTGAGCAATTCACTGACGTCAGTAAGCGCCTCACTGAGTTCAGTGAGCAATTCACTGACGTCAGTAGACGCCTCACTGAATTCAGTAGACGCCTCACTGAGTTCAGTAGACGCCTCACTGAGTTCAGTGAGCGCCTCACTGAGTTCAGTGAGCGCCTCACTGAGTTCAGTAGACGCCTCACTGAGTTCAGTAGATGCCTCACTGAGTTCAGTGAGCGCCTCACTGAACTCAGTAAATCATTCGCTTCCGTTTTTCAATGCGCCATTATACCTAACAATAGGTATACGCCGGTTGGAAAATAACACAGAATGGCGATTGCCGGCCAATATGCCCACCTCTACATTTGTGGGCTGTTAAAAAAAAGCATCAATGAAAAACGTATTTCTCATTTTCCTTCTTTGCGGATTGACCGGCGCCACAGTAAGCGTATGGGCGCAATCTTCCCGGTTGCAGATAGGAGGTTACGGCGAGGCCGTGACGCAACGCATGTTTTATAGCGATAACGTAGAACGCTACCGCTATCCCGAAAGTAATAAAGAGGCCACCCACGGACGCTTCGACCTGCCGCACGTGGTCTTTTACCTGAGTTATGATTTCGGCCACGGATGGAAAATTTCTACCGAAGTAGAATTTGAACACGGCGGCGCAGGCTCTACCGTAGAAATCGAGAACGAAGAAACCGGCGAATACGAAACCGAAGTGGAAAAAGGCGGCGAAGTAGCCCTCGAACAATTCTGGATAGAAAAAAGTTTCACCAACGCCCTCAACCTCCGCCTCGGACACGTGATTGTACCCATCGGCCTCACCAATCAATACCACATGCCTACCGAGTTCTTCTCCGTGCTTCGTCCCGAAGAAGAAGCCGCCATCCTGCCCTGTACCTGGCACGAAACCGGCATCAGCCTCTGGGGACGCATCCCCGCCTGGCGATACGAAGCCCAGTTTATCGCCGGGCTTGACGCCGAACGTTTCGGCAATGCCAACTGGATTCAGGGAGGCTCCGCTTCCCCCTACGAATTTACGATAGCCAACAAATACGCCGGAGCCTTCCGGGTAGACAATTACTCCGTTCCGGGATTGCGCATCGGACTGAGCGGCTATTTCGGCTTCAGCGCCAAAAACAGCCTGAAGGCCGACCGTTACGTATATACCTATGTAGACGACAACGGCGTTACGCAGCGCGAAAACATCAACGGCTCGGTAAGCATCGGAGCCTTGGATGCCGTCTACAACCATCATCACATCTTAGCCCGCACCAACGTGCTGTACGGGCATCTGGGCGATTCGTACACCATTTCGCGCGTGAACAGCAAACTCCCCTCGGCAAGTCCTTCGCCCCGCACCAATGTGGCCTCGGACGTACTGAGCTGGTACGTAGAAGCCGGATACGATGTGATGGCCTTCTTCCCCGAACGCAAATACAAGGCCGACAAACTCTACCTGTACGGACATTACGGCTATTACGACTCGATGTATAAAACAGCCAAAGGAATTACGGCCAAAGAATGGTGCGAAAAAAGAATCGTCAGCGTAGGCCTGAATTATTTCCCGTTGCCTCAGGTAGTCGTCAAGGCCGAATACGCCTTGCGCAAATTCAAAGCCCCCTTCAATCAGGAACCGACCCTTTCGCTCGGCATCGCCTATTCGGGACTTTTCTTATGAATCAGAACAAATCCGGAATATTAATTTAACAAACAATGTAATGAAAAAGTCTTTAAAGTATCTACTGTTCGGCTTGGCAGCCCTGATGATGGTTGTAGCCGTTTCTTCGTGCGAGAAAGATAAGGGCGGAGTAGAACCTCCTCCCGACGAAAACCCCAACCCCAACCCGGAACCGGGCGACAACACCGACAAGCTGTTTGAAGCCATCCTCAAGGTATACGTAGAAACAACCGTTGTTCCCACGTATCAATCCTTAGCCGAGGCGGCGCTCGAAATGCGGGCGGCCAACGAAGCCCTGAAAACCAATCCGTCCGACGAAACCATGCAGGCCGCTTCCGACGCTTGGATGAAAGCCCGCATCGCCTGGGAAATCAGCGAAGCCTTCCTCTTCGGCCCCGTAGGAGAGCAAGCGCTGGACATCGACGGACATATCGACTCCTGGCCCTTGGAGCGCGACCAGATTGAAGCCGTACTTGCTGACGGAGCGCTCGGATTGGAGGGAAAGGAAGCCTGGCTGATGGATGCCGAAGTGATAGGATTCCACGTTACGGAATACCTGCTTTACCGCGACGGAGAATCGCGTCCCGTGGCCGAAGTCACCGATGCGGAACTCCACTACCTCACGGCCGCGACCGACGCCCTGGTCTGGGACTGTGTCTTAGCCTATGTAGCCTGGGTGGGAGAAGAAAACGTATCGGACGAAATGAAAGCCGTCTTCAACGAAAACCCGGACGTAGTAAAGCATCTGAACGATAACCCGAACTACAAGAACTTCGCCAATCGCCTCACCACCAAAGAGGGCTATTCCTCCTGGGGCGATGCCTTGAGCGAAATAGCCGTAGGAGCCTCCGAAATAGCCGGCGAAGTAGGCGCCACCAAGATAGAAGCGCCTTATACCGCCCAAAAGACGGAAGACGTAGAATCGTGGTACAGTTGGCATTCGCTGGACGATTATCAGAATAACATCCGCAGCATCAAGAATGCCTACCTGGGAGGCGTAGACGACAACTCCCGGCAGACAACCTCGCTGAGCGCTTATCTTGCCGAAAACAATGCCTCGCTCAATACGGATATTAAGGCCAAGATAGACGACTGTCTGAGCAAGATTGCCGCCATCGGCAAAGACGGCAAATCTTTCTACGAAGTGGTGCGCGACCAAACCAATAAGGCCGAAGTAGACGCCGCCGTAGATGCCTGCATCGAACTCCAAACGCTGTTCGACTCGATTATCGCCAATTTAGAATAATTAGAATAAAAAGATTATACGTAACGCCTGTGAAACAGTGTGGGCAAGAAGGCATCTTGCTTACACTGTTTTCAATAATAGAAAGATATGAAAAAGATTAGCTTATATAGTAGCATGATAGCGCTGCTTATGGCAGCCGCAAGTTGTTCGGACGGAGAAGACAACCTTACCCCCGTCCCCCCTCCGGAACCCCCGGACCCCATAGATTATAGCGAAGAATGGTATGCCGGCGGCGAGAATGGAACCGTGTTCAACGCAACGGCAAGAGCTTACAAACAACCCATGGAGGCGATTAATGCCGACCCGACCCTCTTCCGGCAGTTTATGCGTGGAGAAGAAATAGCAGGAAAAAGTTATGTATCGGCCGACGGAACAGGTTATTCCGGACTGGGCCCTGTGTATATACGTAAATCCTGCATTGCCTGCCACCCAAGTTACGGAGGACATAGCAAACGAGTGGATGTATTCGACACGTCCGACAGCCGGAACGGTTATCTGCTGATGATATACGACCCGGCTTCGCCCACGTTGGATCTGGCCTCGAAATACTTCACCGGCATGACGCAGACGCGGGCCGTGCCACCCTTCAAAGCTCCGATAGACGAAGCCGGCATCACCCTTACCTGGATGACCTACGAAGACGAACACGGCAATAAATACGAAGACGGCACGCCATACAGCGCCGGTACCGAGTACGAAGGCACGCTCATTTATCCCATCGTAGAAGTGTCGCAGGAAGCCATCCTGTTCAAAGATTTCGATATGAGCAAACACGCCGCCTCCATCGAAGCCACCATTGGCATTTACGGCGTAGGATTGCTGGACGCCATCTCCGACGAAGACCTCCGGACACAATACGAGGAGGAACAATCACGCGGATATGCGCAAGGCATCATCGGCCGTGATATCGACGAAACGGGATTGAATCCTTATTTCCCCGGCAAGCATCCGGGACGTTTCACCTACCTCTGCACCCGTGCAACGCTCGACAACGGCCCCGGCGCCAATGCACTCTGGAACATCACAAACGTAACCCGCCCCGACAGGCAATATCACTACATCACGGCCGAATATGCCAAAGTTATGTCCGAAGATACCGACGTACAAAACGCTCTGAAGCTGACGCCGGACAGCATCCTCAGCTACTTGACGTCTACCTCGCTGACGCCGGAAATGACAATGGAAGATTTCGACGCCTTCATGGTCTGGCATCGCGGGATAGCTGTTCCTGCCGCACGCAACTTAGACAACGAAACCGTACAGCGCGGCCGCCAATTGTTCTACGATACCGGATGTACGGCCTGCCATCGTCCTTCGTGGACTACGCGAGCCGACTATACTCCGTTGCCGGCGCTTTCCAATCAGAAGATATACCCTTATACAGACCTTTTGCGTCACGACCTCGACATGAAGGAACCCGGACGCGCCAGAGTATGCCGCACAACGCCCCTCTGGGGACGCGGACTGCTGATGGTTACTTCCGGACATACCGATATGTTGCACGACTTGCGTGCACGGAACTACGAGGAAGCCATCCTCTGGCATGGAGGCGAAGCAAAAGAACTCAAGGAAGCTTTCCGCAAAATGCCGAAAGACGATCGGACGGCTTTGATTAAATTCCTTGAGTCGATTTAAAATAGTGAGAAAGCAAGGAGGGGGACTGTTCAAATGTATTTGGGAAGGCAGTTCCCCGTCTTTGTATGAGTCGATAAAGTCGAGTTTTTGCTTACTCCCAAATCTTCATAAGATCCGGATTGGCAGGTATTCTGCGAATCAATTGAAACATCGTTCGGGATGCGCCGTCAAAATCACTTATCAAAATATCTGCAAAAAAACAACCTTCACTTTGTCCATATGTTTACTTCCGATATCATCGGCAATTATCATTTTCCGGGCGAAGGTGTTTTTTTTATATTACGATACGATTAAAAAGGGATAACGATTTATAACATGTCTTCCCGGTTTTAAAATTTCCGGATGGCGCGTACCCGCTTTATTGCGTTTTTATCCGCCGGATAGATGTCGCCACCAGCCATGTTGATGTTCCACGATACATCTTTATCGCCTTCCGAACTCGACCAATGCCAGGTATTGGCTATCGGCGAGGCGCCGGCTTTTTGGAGCGCTTGATTTACTATCTGTCTGTTGGAAAGAAGCAGGTGCAACTCTCCGCAAGAAGGTAGATACCATCCGGTCAATCCCCCGGCATGGAGTTCAAAACACCAGCGAGCGGCATATTCGGTTTTTGTTCCCCCTTGCGATACGATTGCGGCCGTATTGACTAATCCGGAAAAGTCCAGCTCGGCCAGGGCGCTGTTGATGTAATCGTCTGCACGAGGAATATTGATGTCTATCATCCCCCAAGGCAGTTGGGTGTCTACCAAACTGACCATATAACCTGTGCCCGCAGCGGCGTCGTACTGAAAAACGATGCCGGCCGGCTTGCCATTTGTTCCTTTTATGATACTTCCTGCCTGAATCTGCCCGCTCTGGGCTTTCAAGGAGATGGTACAGATGAGTATGTACAGGAGAAAAACTGTTTTCTTTATCATGATATCTATGTGTTAATTTGAAGAAAAGATAAGGGTTATTGCTGTCTGAGAAATCTTACTTCCGAAAAATTGGCTGTGCGGGTAACGCCTGCTTCATGCGCGCAAACAAACATACCGACATAAAATTCTTTGGAGAACTCCACCTCCACCTCTGCATGATCCTGCCGGGGAGTTTCTCCCACGGCTGTGCGCATGATGAGTTTCTTGCCCCTGCGGATGAGCGCAACATGGTCGGCTCCTTTGGTAAGCGTGGTGATTTCTTTGGTTATTCCGCCCGTTTCGGCGCGGTATTGCAGAGACGTTAATCCGTCGGCATGAATGGCTATATCTACATATTTGGCATCCGGATGGAGGGATTCGCGAATCATCAGCCCCATTTTTTTGTGGGCGTTGCCTTCCTTTTCGGCAAAGGAAAGGGTGGTCGAGAGGGTAAAGTCGGCGCTGTCTTTTCTCCAGACATAATAAAATTCGTCCGCCTGCGCCCAGAGGTTTTCTCCTCCTCCGGTGATGGCGTACATACCGGCAGACGGGTCGTAGGTATAACTGCCTTTCGCTTTTACGGCTCCTATATCGCCCGACTCAGTAAACTGGGACGGTATCCTGACTGGGGTAGTGGGGGCTTCTAAGCGATAGCTGACAAAGGCAAAGCGTTTGCTGTCGGGCGACCAGGAATTGACATTAATCGTTCCCTGTCCGCCAAACAGTTCTACAATCGTTTGAGACGAACCGCCGGCTGCCGGCATGATGCGAAGCTCTACGTTCTTGTTGGGTAGATGCTGATTGGGCGCCAAGTCTCCTTTTTTGTAGCTGATATAAACAATTTGTTTCCCGTCGGGCGAGACGTGCGGAAACCAGGAATTACGCTCTTGGTCGAACGTCATCTGGGTTTGTTCCGAACCATCGGCTTTCATTCTCCACACTTGCATCAGTCCGGTGCGTACGGAATTAAACCAAATATGCTTGCCGTCGGGCGAATACTCCGGGCCATCGTCTAAGTCTTCGGCCGTAGTAAGTCTCCGTTCCGTTCCTCCCAGGGTGGGGACTACGTAAATATCGAAGTTGCCGTTCCGGTCGGCACAGTAGGCAAGAAAATTATTATCCGGACTGATACCATGCAGATAACTCGGCCCTGCGGGGGTTACCAAACGGGGCACGCCTCCCTCGAAGGGTACCACATATACGCGCGAACGCCGGTCTTCCGCCGGGCTGCTGCTGAGGGCGATGAATTTTCCGTCGAAACTAATCACATGGTCGTTGTTGCAATTGGTTACATAGTCGGTGGCGATAACTTGCGGATTGCCGGGGGTATCCGGCGAAATCCGGTAAAGTTGTCCGCCGCTGTTATATACCAACCATTTGCCGTCCGGACTCCAATTGGGGGCTTCCACTGTGCCGTTAAATTCTTTTACCGTTTTACGGGCGCCTGTACTTACGTCGTATATCTCCAATATACTGACCACCCTCATGCCGCGCCCCATATTCTGCTGTGCAACAAGAGAAACAGAAATGAACGCAAACAGGCATAATGCAATGAATTTGTACCTCATAAAGTTTTTTTTTACTGATTATAATTTTTTATATTCCACTTGGCTAAAGTAAGCTGTTTCGAGCACATCCGTATGATGAGAGCCGATAAAAATACCGATATAACAAGAGGACGGAAAATCCAGCTCTATTTCTCCCGTAATTTCCTGAGGATAGACGCCGGTAGCCGTTCGCATCCGAATCTTTTTCCCTACCTTTTCCAGCGTGACATAATTCCCGCCTTTGGGCCCTACTACTTCTTTCGTTTGAGCGCCATTTTCCGGCCGATACTGCAAGGACGTCAGCCCGTCGCCATGGATGGCCACATCTGCGTATTTGGCATCTCCGGTTAATGATTCGCGAATCATGATGCCAATCTTCCGGTGTGCATCGACACCTTTTCCTTCAAAAGCCACGCGGGTGGAGAGCGAAAAATTACCGCTCACTTTCTTCCATGCGTAGAAGAACTGATCGCTTGCATACCAGATATTGGCGCCTCCGCCCGAAAGGGTGTACGTTTGGGTAGAGGGTTCGTAATGAAAATTGCCGATTAACTTCGGATTACCTACGTCTCCGTAACCTTCAAATATTCCCATCTCCTTTTG
>JAISZY010000100.1 GCA_031284375.1 Tannerellaceae bacterium
ATACGAATTATGTGAAATTTAACAATCTATTCGATGTCCGTGAACTTCTACTTTTATTCTTTTAAAAAATGAGTTCAGAAAACAGGTTGAGAAAATTTAGGAGTTTTTAGAGATGCCCATTAAATACTGAACACCATTTCAATAAAATAAAATTGGTTGAGTTGAACATTCAGCATAAAGTCAATTTTTCTGATGCTGCGGCGAATGCCCGCTTAGCTGTAATATTTGGATTCGTGGGCGTTGTGTCTTTTATCGTGGGCGTTGTGTCTTTTATCTTTTAAAACATCTATTTCCCGAACGAAATACCCATCCGTTCACCTTGGATGATAAGGTCGTGCGTGGGAGGAACTAATTTTAATTTTCCGGCAATCTCGGCAAGGGGCGCCGCCTCTACCCTGTCTCCTTTGATAGATACCATACGTCCGAAGTTTTGCTGTGCAATCAGTTCGGAAGCATGTCCTCCCAGCCGGGTAGCCAGGTTGCGGTCGAAGGGAGAAGGATTACCTCCCCGCTGGATGTATCCCAAAACCGTTTCGCGGGTTTCGATACCGGTTTCTTTTTCAATTTTTCGTGCAATATAGTTGGCCGGATGTTTTTCGCCGGCAACGGTTTGCAAACCTTCGGCCACCACCACAATGGAGTAGGGTTTTCCCCGATGCGCTCGGTCGGTAATAGCGCTGTTTATCTTGTCGATATCGAAGCCTAATTCGGGCAAGAGGATAACGTCGGCGCCTCCCGCCATACCGGCGTATAAAGCAATCCAACCGGCATGATGCCCCATTACTTCTACCACCATCACCCGCTTGTGGGCATTGGCCGTGGAGTGAAGCCGGTCGATGGCTTCGGTCGCGATATTGACGGCCGTATCAAAGCCGAAAGTAATATCGGTACCCCATACGTCGTTGTCTATCGTTTTGGGTATGCCGATAACATTCAGACCAATGTCCGATAGCATAACCGATGTTTTCTGCGTTCCGTTTCCGCCGATACACACGATGCAGTCCAACCCTAATTCGGCGTATTTCTGTTTGATAACGGAAGAATGTGTATCGTCGGGAATAATTAATTTGCGGAAAGATTTTTCGCGGGAAGTTCCCAGGATGGTACCTCCCAGGTTGAGGATGCCCGACAGACTTTGTTCGTCAAGTACCTGAAAGTCTTTTTGCAGGATACCCGAAAAACCGTTGTGTATACCTATCACTTCCATGTGATAGTGCATGATGGCCGTTTTGCCTACGCCACGGATTGTAGCATTGATACCGGGACAGTCGCCACCCGAAGAAAGAATGCCTATTTTCATTTCATATAACAATTATGAAACAAACTTACATGAAATACCTCCCACTTACAAGTGTAACGCATAACTAATTTTCGGTTATTCGGAAAAAATAGATATTTTTGCAACGCATTAAACAAAACATGGCCATCAGAAAAATGAAAGTACATAAAGAAGGGACAGGGCTGTTATTGACATTGTTTACCTGTTTGTTTCTTTTGAATCTCGTGTTATATCACATAAATGGGAAGTGTACCTCGTTCTATTCCGTATTATTGGTATCTCTTATTGTTTTTCTGCTTATCCTGAATTTCTTTCGCAGTCCGTCGCGCCGTTTTCCGTTCGATTCGGAAGGATTAGTTATTGCGCCGGCCGACGGTACGATAGTTGCGATAGAAGAAGTGAAAGAAAACGAAGTTCTGCACAAGGAATGTATCCAGATCTCTATCTTTATGTCGGTGTTTGATGTACATGCCAACTGGTTTCCGGTAAATGGGACAGTAAAGTATGTATGCCACCAGAAAGGACGTTTTATGGCAGCCTACCTGCCTAAAAGCAGTATCGAAAACGAACGTTCTACGATTATTATCACCACCGGATGCGGGCAAGATATTCTGACTCGCCAAATAGCCGGCGCCATAGCCCGACGGATTGTTACATACGCCAAAAAAGGCGAGAGCTGTCATGTAGACGAACATTTGGGTTTTATCAAATTCGGTTCTCGCGTAGATGTTTATATCCCTTTAGAGAGCGAGATTTTGGTGGAGATGGATCAGAAAGTAACAGGAAACCAAACGCCCATTGCCCGTTTGATGAAACCCCTTTAAACCTTGTCGCCCTCAGCATGAACATCCGCGCACATATTCCTAATTTTATCACCTGTCTTTCGTTAGTATCGGGTTGCCTTGCTTGCGTTATGGCTATCGAAGGACGTTTTCAGGCAGCGCAGATATATATCCTTGCCGCTGCAACGTTCGATTTTCTGGATGGTTTTTTCGCCCGCCTGTTGCATGCATATTCGGCGATAGGGAAAGAACTGGATTCGCTTTCGGATATAGTTAGTTTCGGAGTAGCGCCGGGAATGATAATCTTTCGCCTGTTGCGCGACGCCTCGTGCGGTTTGCCTTTTGGCGTTGTGAATATGTATATCCCTTTTTTGGCATTTGTCATCCCTGTTTTTTCGGCTTTACGTCTGGCGAAGTTCAACATAGACCATCGTCAGGCTACGTCTTTCATCGGATTGCCTGTGCCGGCCCACGCCTTGTTTTGGTCTTCTTTGGCTTATGTATTGCAGCCCCTTGTTCGCACGAATGAAGTTTTGTTCTCCACCCTTCTTCTTTTGTCGGTACTTCTCACGTCTTTGTTATTAGTTTCGGAGATTCCCATGTTTTCGCTGAAAGCAAAATCGACAGCCTGGAAAGGAAACGAACTGCGCTACGTTATGGTAATTTGCACCATCGGTTTTATTCTCTTTTTTCAATTTCCGGGGATAGCGGCTGCCGTCTTACTTTATGTATTATTGTCTGTTCTAACTCTAAAAGGTAAATAACCATGTTTAAATTCATATTCTTTATATTCTTTTTCATCATCCTGCTGGGTTTCTTAGCCGGCTTTTCCATCATCCGCGGTATCCGGGACGCTTTGTTCGGCCCTCCGCCGAGCGCCCGAAATACCAAACAGCAACGTCGTACCGACGCCGGTAAAAAAACGTCTCGCGAGCAAACCAACTCTTCTTCCCAGTCACGAAAGAAAATCTTTAAGAAAGACGAAGGCGAATACATCGACTACGAAGAGGTGAAGTAGTGTCGATTAAAATCGATAACTAAAGACAGAAAAACCTATGAATCGTTTGATGTTAGATAACAAAAGTTTCAAAATTGGCGTATATTCTAAAAAAGGCTGAAATGTGTCAAAAGCCGGTTTTGACACATTCAGCCTCTTGTATATAAATCAACTGACTCCGGAATGGATGAAAGATTATGCCGATCATTATCTGAACAACAAGGGGGCAAAGTCTGTCAGATAAATCCTCCAGTTTTTCCAGATATGGCCCTCGCCGGTTTCTTTGTAGGTGTAGGGATATTTGTTTTCGTCCAACTTTTTGCGAAAATCGGTATTCGCGTCGAAAAGGAAATCGGCTGTTCCTATGGCGATGTAATACAATTTAGGTTTTTGGGAGAACTGCACTTTCAGTTTCTCGTCGGTGTTCTGATAAATTTCGGACGTTACGCCTTCGCGCGGCATAATGGCTGCCGAGAAAAGTCCTACGTAATCAAACAAATCGGGATACTGTTTGGAAATGTGCATCGAATGAAAACCTCCCATCGAAAGGCCGGCAATGGCGCGGTTGGCTTTGTCTTTTTTCACGCGGTAGTTGCTTTCCACAAATTTTATTACGTCGGGAAATGATTTTTCAAAATCGCCGTCCATGCGGGTGTCGCCCATGAAGGTGGGTTTGTACATGCCTTTTGCCGATTCGCCGGGAGCGGCCTGCTGACCGGCGTTCCCGTTTGTCATCACCACAATCATGGGTTTGATTTTCTTTTGAGCAATCAGGTTGTCAAGTATCTGCGAAGTGCGGCCGAGGGCAATCCATGCCTCTTCGTCGCCTCCTGCGCCGTGCAATAGATAGAATACCGGATAGTCCGCCTTACTCTGTTCGTAGCCGGGAGGCGTGTAGATGGTTATCCGACGGTCCATGTTCAACGTCGGGCTGTTGTACCAGCGACGGACTACGGCGCCGTGCGGTACGTCATTCACTTTGTAGAGGTCGCCACTTCCTCCGCCAATGATGAAAATGCTCGTTACCGAGCCTACATCGCGAACCATATAGACATTGTTCGGATCCGTTACGCTCACGCCGTCGAGGAGGAAGCTGTAACTATACAGTTCGGAGGCCAGAGGAGCGGGTGTAGTATATTCCCAAACGCCTTGCGCGTTTTTCGTTAATGCCGCCACGCCCGGCGCATCCATTTCTCCCATGGGCGTTTGTCGTTTTTGCGTAGGGAGGAAGTCGCCGGTTAGTTCTACTTTCACGGCTTGCGGGGCTTGCAGACGGAAAGTAACGGTGTTGTTGTCGTTGATTTGGGGGGATACGATATCCTGCCCGCCAAACAAAGCTTGCTGTGCATAAGATGCGGAACAAAGCATGATTGCAAAAGATAAAATAGCTAATTTTTTCATTTCTATATCTGTTTAATGTTTTTCTCTGAGGTATTTAAAATATTCTTCCATCAGTAAAAGTTTATCTCTATTGGGTAAATCAATCTTCTGAGGCGTGTCGCGGAGCAATAAGACAAACGGATTGTTTTGACTGTATGTTTCCCACGAGGGAAGATTTTCGCCATTGGGATTGCCCGTTTTGGCAAAATTCGTCCAATACTTCGCCATGATTTCCGAGAGTCCGGCGTCGCCCGGATTAGACTGAGCCGGGCTTAGATGACGGAACACATAGGCCATTTCGGAGGCATGAGCCGAGCCGCGCGGTTTGGCCTGCATAAAGGGCGAGGCGGGTTGCGGCTGGTCGAAATAATACACATAGACGTTTGATTTCCCTTTGGCCGATTGCAATTGCGCCCAGGCATAGGAGGGCCAGGCAAAAGCGGTTTCGCGAAAAATATCGGAAGCCGAGTAGTAGGTTTCTTCAATCGTGCCGGCGGGGTAGGCTTCCAGAATGCGGTCGGCAAAGAGGCCGAAACGTTCGCGAACGCCTTGTTGGTATTCTTCAACGCTTGCCGCGGGACGGGAAAACATGGAACCTTCGTCGGAGTTTGTGCCAATCACTACGTTTATGTCGTTAAACCGGCCTTGTTCGTATAGTTTGTATTGGTCGTCGGCAATGACGTAACCATCTACGTTTGGCCAGAAACCGCCCATCTGAGCGCCGGGGTCTTGTTGCCATTCGTCGGGAGAGACTTTGCGCAATTCGGCGATAGACTGCGCTCCCATCCGTTCGGCAAAACCCATCCCTGTTCTTTCGGCTGCCGCAAGCGGCTGGATGCCGTCCGAGCCGCGTTCTTCGCGCACGGGGCCGAACGAGCCGCCGCTTTCGCTGATGGCTCCGGAAAACAGCCCCTTGCAGAGAGGCGAGGCGCAAAGTATACTGACCGAAATGGCGCCCGCCGATTCGCCGAAGATGGTTACCTTGGCCGGGTCGCCGCCAAAAGCGGCGATGTTGTTTTGCACCCAGCGCAGACCGGCAATTTGGTCAAGAAGTCCGTAGTTGCCCGACACATGGTTGGCCGATTCGGCCGATAGTTCGGGGTGGGCTAAAAATCCGAGCGGGCCTACGCGATAGGCAACGCTGACGACTATCACGCCCATCTTTGCCAACTGCTCGCCGCTGTAAATGGGCGAAGATGTGGCGCCCATAGCGAAACCGCCGCCGTAAATCCAAACCATCACGGGGAGTTTCTCGCCGGCTTTTTGGGCCGGCGTCCAGACATTGAGGTAAAGACAATCTTCGGAAGTTTCCAATTTCGGGGCGTTCGGAACAGGAAATCCCATTTGCGGACATGCCGCCGCAAATTTATCGGCTTGGAGGATGCCGTCCCACGGCAAAACGGGCTGGGGAGCTTTCCAACGCAAATCGCCCACAGGAGGTGCGGCAAACGGGATGCCTCTGAAAACACGTATCCCTTCTTCGACTACGCCTTCTACCTGCCCGCCTTCTACACGGACAACGTCCAAACTTGCCTTGCTGCATGAAAAGGAAAAGGCGGTGATAAATACGAATAAAACCAAGATGTAATGTTTCATATTTCAATTTTTTGTGAATGATTCATCTTTGGGTATCCAAAACTTCAGCTCGTTTTCAAACGGCAGCGGGGCGGCTTTCGTTTCGCTGTCGAATTCGATAATTTCGGGCGAAGCGGCATCGAACGCTTTCCATTGCGGGAGGCCTTCGCCGTTGGGATTTCCCGTTCGGGCAAAATTTATCCAATACTGAGACATGATGTCTTCCAGCGCATAATCCGCCTGGGTAAAGGGTCTGTTCCATTTGCCGAGCGTATGGAGGGCATAGGCAAATTCGGCCGAGTGGAAGGCGCCGTAGTTCGGTTCGCCGGGCGGAACTCGTTTGAAGTAGTACAGATAAGCGGGGTGTTTGCCTTTCTGCGACTGCAACGCGGCCCACCGGTAGTTGTTCCATCCGAAGAAAAGCTGAGTTACTAATTTCTGTGTGGCGGCGGCTTCTTCGTCGGTCTCGCTCCGGAAAATCTCAAGGAAGCGGCCGGCGTCTTCGCCGTATTGCGCCTTTACTTGCGCTTTGTATTGCTCGGCAGATACAGGGGGCGCGAAGGAAACGCCATCGTCGGCGTTCCATCCCGTGAGGAGCGGAACGTCGTTGTATGTGCCCGGTTCGAAGGCGACGTCTATGTTCGGTATCACTACGCCGTCGGCCGTTACGCTAAACCTTCCGCGGATTTTTTGCAGAGAATCGGCCGGCAGTTTCCGCATATCGGAGATGTTTGCATTTATTTGGTCTGCGAGTTGTTTTCCGGCGGCCTCGACCGTTTTCAGGTCGCTTCCTTGCGTGAAGTTTTTGCCGAACATCCCTCCGCTTTGCGCAATAGCGCCGCTGAACAGGCCTTTGGCTAAGGGAGAAATTACCAGCATATTCACGCTCATGGCGCCGGCCGATTGGCCTGCAATGGTTACTCTATCCGGGTCTCCGCCAAAGGCTGCGATATTTTCGCGCACCCATTGGAGGGCGGCTATCTGGTCGAGTATGCCGTAGTTGCCCGATACGCCGTTTTCCGCTTCGGCCGATAGTTCGGGATGGGCCAAAAACCCAAATATCCCCAGTCTGTAATTTGTGGTGACAAATACAACGCCTTTGCGCGCCATGCCTTCGCCGTTGTACAGCGGAACGGTGCCGGATCCGCCGGTAAAACCTCCGCCATGAATCCATACGATAACGGGCAGCTTATCTTCCTCCGTCTGCGCGGGCGTCCATACGTTGAGGTAAAGACAATCTTCGCTGATGGGTTCTTCGGGTATCAGAAATTCTTCCGACCAGCAGAAGAAGGGCGTGGGTTTTCCTTGCATCGCCGACGGCGGAGGCGTAACGCATTGCCGCACGCCGTCCCATGCCGGAACCGGTTGCGGGGCTTTCCAACGCAAATCGCCCACGGGCGGCGCGGCAAAAGGTATCCCCATAAAAATCTTCACGGCGCCATCGTCGGTAGTTGTTCCGGACAGGAGTCCGGGATTAACTTTCACCCGGTTTACGTCGATTGTACTCTTTTGTTCCGGATGGCAGGAAATAAAAGAGACGAATGTGATAAATAGTAATGTTCTGTACATGATTATTTGGTAAAAACTTAAGTTAGTTATAGGATTTCTTCCGATACTTCCCGGGAATGCGTCGCTCGTTCCCGGGAATGTGTCTCTCGTTCCCGGGAATGCGTCTCTCGTTCCCGGGAATGCGTCTCTCGTTCCCGGGAATGCGTCCCTCGTTCCCGGGAATGCGCCTCTCGTTCCCGGGAATGTGTCCCTCGTTCCCGGGAATGACATGCTCCGGATGAATCTTTTTATCATTGCAATACAATTGTTCCTGTGTAGCTTCCCGAAATTGTTCCGCCTTCGGTTGTTAAGTTGAAATGTATACCGCTGCCGGTTACTTCCACCGTTCCGCCCGTTACGACTTCTTCCGATACTACGCCATCGGTTACCTTGCCCGCAAATGTACCCATAAATCCGGAACCAAAGAGCGACGGATAGCCGGAAATACAATCGCCTACTTTGGCCGATTCGTTGGGTACGACCTGATAAACGCCTTCGGGCAATGAAGCCGCATCTCTGCTGAAATCGAACGATAGATACTGCCCGCTGCCGGCATAGGTGTAGGTTGCGCCCATGGCTCCCTGTTCAACGTGTACGGTCAAATCCGAGGTTGCGATTTTGAGCGTAACGGTGTATCCCGTCAGGCCGAACAAACTCAGGTCTACGGACGAGGCGGCAAACAGATTGGAGAAGACCGTGCCGCTTCCCCCGCCCGGTGTGGCATCCGTAATAGCGATGCTGCCTTTGTCCGGAAGATTCCCGAATGTACCCTGCGTGGCAATGTCTTGTATCGACAAATCGCTGCCGGAGATGGCGAGCGTTCCATCGCTGTCGGCAATCCGGATGTTTCCTTCCCGGATAAACATGTGGGTTTCGCCGTTCAGGTAGTACGAACCGCTTTCTACAATCATGTCGAAGGGAACGCCGAACCAGGCCAGATTCAGGTACTGCCCCTGTATGACGGCTCTTTCCAACGAGTTCACCGCTTTGACCGGATACGTGCCCGACAGGGACGCGGGATTTTCTTCGGTCACAACTTCAAAGTAAGCAATGCTCTGCCCTTCGGACAAGACGCTTATCTTGTTCAACTGCGAACCGGGTACGGGCGTATACGTTGTACCGTCGGCCGTCCAGGCGTAGGGTTTTGTTGTTTCGATGGAGTAGGTGAACGAAGGCGGATCTGCTTCGAAGGCGATGAGGCCCGTATAAGCAATCCGAATCATCGACCGGTCTTCCAGCATCACCGTGCCCCGGATAGTATAGGTTTCGCCCGTAAGTTCTACAAATATCGTCCCGTCGATGAGTTTGAGTTTGGCTCCGGACGTAACCCAATACGTTCCGCCGTTGGCGTCGCCGGCCACGTAGTTGCCCGCTTTGGCCTCGGTTCGGTTGGCTATGGTATAATTGCCGGGGGCTAAAAAGTAATTCAGCCGGGGGCCTACAAATTCTATGGCGAGGTAGCTATTGTTGTCGCCGATTTCCAGCGAAAAGCTGCGGGTGGTTGCGCCTTTCTCTACATCTTGAGACAATATGGCGTTGAGCTGATGCGCTTCCGGCTCGGGATATTTCCCGCTCAGGGGGTCGATTACATGGTTCTCGCAAGCGGTAAACAGTATCCATCCTGCGGTGATGAGTGCGCTAAGGCACGATTTAATTCTATATTGCATCGTCTTTCTGTTTTTTAAGGTGATAGATTACCATCCCGGGTTTTGTGTGATATTCGGGTTGTTCGTTAATTCGGCCTGCGGGAAGGGCAACAACCGGTGCCGGTCTTTGAATCCGGCCACCGATGCGCTGTTGAGCTGTGCATACGTAACCGTACCGTTGGGCAATAAAGTAGGCGTTTGCGTTCCCTGGGCGCTCATCTTTCCGGCAATACCCCAGCGGAGCATATCCTGGTAGCGGACGCTTTCGCCGCAGAGTTCGAGGCGTTTTTCCAGCGCCACATCTTCCATGGTTACGTTGCCTTTGGGCGATAATCCGGCACGGGTACGCACCCGGTTCACGTAGGTTGCCGCCTGGGCGCCGCCGCCTTTCACGTGCGCTTCGGCAGCCAGCAAGAGTACTTCGGGGTAACGCATGATGCGGATGTTATTATGACTCCCTCCCCATACGCCTTCCACAAACTCGCCGGTCACTTTGCGGGTTTTCCACATCAGCGCGCCTTCTACGCCGTAGAGTGCGTCGGTAGACTTTATCCCATAGCCTTCGGCCGCGAGTTGGTCGTAGGTTTTCATGGTTTGTTTCAGGCGCAAGCCGTCCGGGCCTTCTGCGGCTACAAAGGCGTCGTACAATTCCTTCTGCGGATTGCAAAATCCCCACGTGCCGTTGTAGATATCCGAGCTTTCGGGCAATATCATCTTTTCGCTACGCCAACCGGTCATCATCACATAGAGGCTCATGGCCGTATTTTGGGGGTCGTTCAGGTAATTGAGTTCAAACAAAGATTCGCTGTTGTTCTCGTGCGTATATTGCAGGATGTTTTCGTACTGATTGCCGGGCAACAGTTCGTACTTTCCCGAAGCTATCACCTGGTCTAATACGGGAATGGCGGCCGCATACTTTTCCTGAAACACATACGCCTTGCCGAGCAATGCCTGCGCAAACTGCTTGGTGACGCGGTAGGAGGAGTTGTCGGCCACACCGGTCTTTTCGTACAGCGTATTGGAAGCGATGGCTTCCGTGAGGTCTTTTTCCACCAAAGCCCACAAGGCGGCGGGGTCGCCGTTCGGCTGCTGATATTCGTTGGGGGTTAATATATGGTCAACCAAGGGCGGCGCGCCCCACATCGAGATTAAGTCGATGTAGGCCAAGGCGCGGAACACTTTGGCTTCGGCCATGGCGCGCAACTGTACCGGCGATTCGCCCGGCAGATTTTCCAATATCAGGTTAGCGCGATAGATTACTCCGTAAAAGTTCTGGAAGGCCGCGCTTAGATAAGGATGGTCGGCATTGAACGTATATTCGTTTATCTGCTCATTCTGGGCATTGTCGCCACGGTTTCCGCCGCCGCTCCAGAAGTCGTCGGAGAGCAGATTTTTCAGGAAATAGATATTATAGTAGTTTCCCGAATTGGAATAATAGGCATATACGGTAGCCAAGGCCTGTTCGGCCTGTTCGTCCGTCATGTAAAAGCTTTCGGGCGTATAGGCTCCATGTTGTTCATTGTCGAGCATATCTTCGCACGAAACAAGCGGAAGCATGGCGATGGCGAGCCAACTTAGCAGGATGATGTTTTTCAATATTGTCTTCATCGTATTTTATCGTTTATGTAAAGTGCAATAGGGTTAGAAAGTAATATTTATTCCCACAACTATTTTCTTCGATGCCGGATAGCTGCCCTTGTCAAGTCCCATGCCCTGCCCTGTGCCTACGGTTTCGGGATCGAAGCCGGGATAGGAGGTAAAGGTGAAGAAATCGTCCAGCGAGGCATACGCCCGCACGTTGGTGAGGTATATCTTGCTCAGCAAAGAAGAAGGAATGGTGTAGCCCAACTGGATTTGCTTGATTTTGAAGAACGAGCCGTCGTAGATATAGGCATCGCTCAGCCAGTATTTATCCTTGTCGGAAGCATTCGTGCGCGCCCTTGAAGCGTTGGGGTTCTCGGCCGTCCAGCGCTGGTCGTAGAACATTTTCAGGGCATTGGCCTGGAGGCGGTCTCCCCGGTTCATGCACAGCAGGATGTCGTTTCCCCAGGCGCCGGTACCGAAGAGCGTAAAGTCGATGCCTTTCCAGGCGGCGGTAAGCGTAAGACCGTAGGTGAAATCGGGCATGGGCTTTCCTATCATCGTTCGGTCGTCGTCGTTGATGATGTTGTTTCCGTCTAAATCCGAGAACACCGGATCGCCGGTGGCTCGGTCTATCTCTTGCACCTGAAAGCCGCGGATATACCAGGCAGGGTAACCGCGTTCGAAGGCTGTAATTCCTACGTTGGTATGTACCTGCGAGCCGTTGATGCGAGGCAGCGACTGATGGGTGGACGTCACCTCGTTGTGCAAGGTGGCCAGATTGGCTTTAACGCCGTAACGGAAATCGCCGGCGCGGTCGTTCCAGCCGAGCTCCACTTCTATCCCTTTGTTCAGAATACTACCCGCGTTGATAGGCGAAGCGTTGTTGCCTACAATGGTGGAAAGCGTTACGCCGGACATAATCAGGTCTTTTGTTGTCTTCTTGTAATAATCGAAGCCCAGGCTGAGGCGGTTGTTCAGGAAGCGGGCGTCGAAGCCTACGTCCAATTGTTCGGAACGTTCCCATCCCAGGTCGGGATTACCCAGCACATTCGGGTAATAGGCGTCGGTATAATCCAGCGCGTTTGTGAAAGGATAAATCACGGGAGTTTGTCCGCCGGTAAAGCTGGGCGTAGTGTGTACGATGGAGCTACTCCACGTCCACGATCCCGTCAGCATGGAAGGCGAGCCGTTCTGCCCCCAACTTCCGCGTAGCTTAAGGAAAGGTATGGCAGGGAGCAGAGGTTCGAAGAAGCTTTCGTTCGATATAGCCCATCCTGCAGATACGGCGGGGAAATATCCGTAGCGTTTCTTGAGAGGAAGGGTGGAGAGGTCGGCTCCGTCGCGGCGCACGGAAGCTTGCAGGAAGTAGCGGTTGGCATAGTCGTAGGTCAGACGAGCGAAGACAGAGAACCACGACACCCGCGTTTCTTCGCCGCCGCCTACCGACCGCACGGCCGTGGGAGAAGCGTAAGACGGATAGGCAAACAACGGTTCGTCCGAGATTCCCAAGTCCGTGTCGCTGCCGTGTATCTCGCCCGTTACGCCGTAGTTGAAACTTTGGCGGATGGAAGAGCCTACCATAGCATTGAGGTTATGATTGCCGAAGCTCTTGGTGTAGTTGGCAAAATTTTCCCACTGATAGCTCAGCGGCGTATTGGACGAGACGACCAATTGGTTATAGTTTTGCCGGATGGATCCGCTGGCGTAGAAATGCTGATTGAAGGTATACCCGTTGGCGGCCGACAGGCTGTAACCGAAACGCGACGTAATGACCAGTTCCTTTAGCGGTTTTAAATTGGCATACACCGTGCCATTGACGTTAAAGCCTTTGCTGACGGAATGTATCGACTTATCGCGCATGATAAACGGGTTGTACTGGTCGCTTATCTGGTAGGGCGAGAGGGAGTAATAGTTTCCGTTCTCGTCTTGGTAAAGGTCTTTCCGTATGCTTTGCATGTGAGGAGGAAGAGCGTCGGGCGCGTAGGTTACGGGCGTGAGCGGGTCGAGTTGCAGTACCGACATCAGAAGGCTGCCGTACTCCGAGCCTTCCGATACGGCGCGGCGGTTGTAGTATTCTATCTGATTGTTCGTACCCACTTCCAGCCAGGGCTTGATGTGGTAGCTGCCGTTGACGGTTGCCGTGTATCGCCGGTAGGAATCGGCGTCGCCCTTCACATATCCGTCGTTGTCTAAGTAGGAAAGCGAAAGATAATACGCTCCGGCCGAATTACCACCTTGGAAGGCGAGGTTGTGTCGCGCCATCACCGAACTTTCAAAGGCCTCGCGGCTCCAGTCCGTATTGGTTTTGAAATCGTAGTTCTGCATGATAGCGTTCATGGTAAGGTATTGCGCCTCGGTCATGTAGTCTATGTACTGCTCGGCATTCATCACCTGAGGTATACGCGCAATGGTTTGCGCCGAGGTTTGAAAATCGTAGCGGATGGAGGATTTGCCGGCCATTCCTTTTTTGGTTGTAATCAGTACCACGCCATTGCCGGCGGCAATACCGTAGATGGCCGACGAGGCGGCGTCTTTCAGCACCTCCATACTTTCGATATCGTTGGGGTCGATTCCTCCGATGCCGTTGGTGGCAATACGTCCGTCTACCACAAAGAGCGGCGAACTGCTGTAATTGGAACTTAGTCCGCGGATACGCACATCGGGCGAAGCTCCCGGCGCTGCCGAGCCTTGCACAATCTGCACGCCGGCCGTTTTTCCCTGCAAGGCCTGTTCGGGGCGGGTAATGGTGCGGTTGAGCATGTCTTCGGCTTTCACCTGCGAGATGGCGCCCGTTACCGAACTTTTTTTCTGTACGCCGTAACCCACAACGACTACTTCGTCTAAGGCTTGCGCGTCTGCCGACAGGGCTACGTTTATCGTACCGGCTGCATCGGCTTGCCGTTCCCGGCTTACGTAGCCGATATAGGAATAAACAATTGTGGCGCCCGGCGCGACGGAAAGCGAATATTGTCCGCTGATGTCGGTGGCCGTACCGTTGGCCGTTCCT
The DNA here is from genome assembly GCA_031284375.1 of Tannerellaceae bacterium. Lineage (GTDB taxonomy): Bacteria > Bacteroidota > Bacteroidia > Bacteroidales > Tannerellaceae > DFXE01. The sequence goes on from JAISZY010000100.1 coordinate 13,799, forward strand.
TTTTCGGTCACATTGACTCCAATCAAGGGGTCGTTTGTACCCGTTTCGCTCACGGTTCCCGTAATGCTTATCCGGTTTTGTGCAGACAGGAAGACTACATTCATCAGGAGAAGATAAAACAGGATTTTCTTTCTTTTTTGCTTACATCTCATTTCCATCATCTTGATTTGGTATTAAATTAAAGTTATTCGTTAGAGAATCATTCTTCAAAATTAAAATACCGGAAGCCTGCCGCTTCGTTGATTCGTTCAAATGATTTATGGAAATGTTTAGGCGGGCTTTTCTATTTGTTCAAAAGTTTATCCGTATTGTCAAACCGGCTACCGTCGTGTGGTTTCATCGGGCTGGTTGATGTATTTGCTGGGTGTGGAGCCGAATTGTTTTTTAAAGCTAACGGAGAAATGCGAGAGGGTGCTGAAGCCGGTAATATCGGCTATTTCGGCCAGCGAGTATTTGTTTTCTTTCATCAGTTCGACAGCCCGGTTCAGCTTGTAGGTTTTGAAGAAGACGCTGGGATTGACCCCTGTCAGGCCTTTTATCTTGTAGTAAAATTTGGTGCGGCTGATGTGCAATACTTCCGTCATACGGGTAATATTGAGTTCGGGGTTGGAAAGTTCGTTTTCCATCAATTGATAGAGGCTATCCATGAATAACTTGTCACGCACGCTGAGCATTTCGTCGGCCAAGGCGTCGGTTTGTGTGGTTTCGGCCAAGAGTCGGCGGGCATTGTCGCGGTTGCGGAGCTGCGAATGTACGAGGGCTGTGAGGTAGGCGGGGTCGAAAGGTTTCGTTACGTAGGCATTGGCGCCTACGTTCAGTCCTTCCACCTGGTCGTCTATGGTCATTTTGGCTGTGAGGAGGATAACGGGGATGTGGCAGGTAGACAGATTGTCTTTTACTTGTTTGCAGAAGGCGTATCCATCCATGCCCGGCATGATGACGTCGCACACAATCAGGTCGGGGGCTATCTCTTCTATCCTCTGCCAGGCGGACTCGGCGTCGAAGTAGTTTACAACTTTGCAGGAGGAGGAAAAAAGTTCGCGCATGTAGCGGGAGATATCCGTATCGTCGTCGATAATGAGCAGGGTGTTTTCCGAACTTTCGCCGGCGGAGGCGGAGGGGAGGCCGAAATCTACCTTCCCGGCCTGTTTGACGGTTGGCGGGACGATGGCGTGGTTTTCCGTTTCATTTTCGGCGGCCAACGGCGCTTTGCCGTATACGGGGAGCAGGAGCGTGAACAGGGCGCCACCTTGAGGGCGATTGCCGGCAAAGAGATTACCGCCATGCAGTTCGGCCAACTTCCGGGCATAGTAGAGTCCGATTCCGGTACCCCAGTGGATTCGGATGTTCGAGGATTCGTCAATTTGGTAGTATCGTTTAAAGATATTCTCCAATTGGTTGGGCGGGATGCCTCTGCCGTTGTCTTCTACCGTAAGTTTGATATAAGATGCTTCCGTTTGGTTGGGGCGGAGCTTGCAATGTGTTCCGGCTTCGGCGCGGGTGATTACTTGGAAGCGTATTTCTATCTGCCCGCCGGGAGGCGTAAACTTGAGGGCGTTTACGATGAGGTTGGTTACTATCTTGTCTAATTTGTCGGCATCGACCCAGGCCATGCAAACGTCTTCCAGTCCGCAGGCGTGGAGTAGAATATTTTTTTCGTTGGCATTCTGGACGAAGACTTCCATCATTTGATGGAGTTCTTTTATCACGTCTACCTGCTGTATACGCAGGTGGAGCATCCCGTTTTCCATTTTGCCGAAATCGAGTATCTGGTCTACCAGGCGAAACATCCGCACAACGCTGCGCTGTGCGATTTGGAGCAGTCGTTTGTTCTCTCCCCGGATGGATTCGTCGCGGCATAGCGTGTCTAAGGGGCCGGAAATCATGGTGAGGGGCGTGCGAAACTCGTGCGACACATTGGCGAAGAAGTCCATATTTGTCCGGTTGATGTATTGTTCGTGCGCTTTTTTGCGCAAGAGGTAGAAGATGTACAGAACAACGGCCAGCAACAGCGCCACGTATAGCCCCATGGCGGGGATGCTTAGCCCCGGAGCGCGCAGGATGCGAAGGGGCAGGGAGGCAACGGTTTCGGTTACGGCGTGGTCGTTGCTTACAATTTTTACTTCAAAGGTATAGCTGCCGGCGGGGAGGTTGGAGTAAAAAGCCTGCCGGAGGTTTTGGGCGTCAATCCATCGTTCGTGAAATCCTTTCAGGCGATAGGCGTAGCGGATGCGGTGGTATTCGCTGTAATCGAGGGCCGAGTAGGATATGCTTATGTTGTTTTCGTGGTGCGGCAAACGGATGGGAGTTGCGTGTGTGGCGTCGGTCTTTTTCAGTTTAAAGCGTCGGCTGTTACCTGCCCGGAGTTCTTCTATATAGAGGGGGAGCGTTCGTGGCGCGGCTATTTCTTTGGGGTCGAAAACCGTTAGCCCGTGCGTTCCGCCAAAGACCAGCACGTTGTCGGCCAAACGGCAAACGGCTCGTTCGTTAAACTGGTTCCCGCCGGTTCCATCGGAAGAATAATATGTAATAAAAGAATTTTCTTTCCGGTTGTATTTCACCAGTCCGTACAGTGTGCCTATCCAGATATTTGCTTGCGAGTCTTCTATGATGCTGCTGATTTCGTCGCACGGCATCCCTTCCGCTTTTCGCACCTCTTGCCGGTTACGGTTGTAAACAAACAGGCCGTGGCCGAGGCTTCCCGTCCAGATGTTGCCTTCTTTGTCTTCGTACAGTTCGGTGGGCACAAAAGGAGAGCCGGCGGCCGGGGGAAGGATGGGGATTTCTTCCGTAGCCAAGGTTTTGGTATCCATCAGGAGCGGATTCCTTCCGAAGGAGGCGAGCAGCAATTTCCCGTCCGACAGCGCCAGCAGCTTGTTGGTAAACATATAATTCTCCGAATACATTTGTATCCTGTCGAACTGCGTCGCCCCGACGGGCAGGCGATAGAGATAGACGTCTGCTCCGGCAGCCCAGAGGGCGCCCTGCTCGTCTTCGGCCATAGATAGAATAAGGGTGGGGAGGATGAATCTGCGAACAAGTTCGAGTTGTTTATTTACATACCGGCATTGCACCAAATCGCGATAGGTTTGCAGCCAGATATTGTTCTTCGAATCGGCAAAGACAGCCGTTACCCAATCCGTATGATAGGGATTGTTTTTCCACAGAAAGTCTAAGTTTATTTCTCGTATCTGTCCGTCGGCTTTATCCCACGCCAAAATTTTGTTCATCCGGGTAATGACCCACAGGTTTTGCTCCCGGTCTATTACCATCGAGGTGATGGATTGGTTTTTTGTATGGGCGGAAAGATGCTCGTGCGAGGTGTTGAACTGCTGCCGGTTGTGGTAGTGTACAAAAAACCCCCGGTCGTATGAACCCATCCACAAATTCCGGTTGGAATCGGTAAAGAGCGTCGTGATGGCCGTGCCGGGAACTTTGAACGGGAAATGGACGTCGGACTGATGCGTCACCCGGTTGCTGTACGTATTGTACAAAAAGCACTCGTTGCTTTTGGTTTGAAGCAAAATGGAGGCCGTATCGAAGGCATACACCCGCGTAATAAAGGCGGCCGAGAGGACAGGATGGTTGCGTATGGCGGCCGGCGGCAGAATAAAGCGCATACTTTTGGTGTCTAATACCATGAGTTTATTTTCTACGCACAACCATAGTTCGCCGTTGCTCAGCGGATATACTTCGTGAATGTTTCCTCCGGCATGAAACGTTTCGATGCGCCGAAAGTCCGTTATACCATAGCACTCCACGCGGTCGATGCCTACGAGCCATATACGGTTTCGTTTGTCGATAATCATTCCGTTCACGGCGGAGCTGTCTCTCACACGAATCCGGCTCACAAAGCGGTTGGAAGCCTCATCGTATTCGCATATATCGGCTACGGTGTTGATAAAAAGGCGGCGGTTGTCGGTCTCTGCGATATGCCGGATATTTTTGCTGGGGCTATCTACGGGGATGTCTATAAATTCTTCATTCTCGTTCAGTGTATTTATGCCGCCGCGGGTAGTAATCCACATTTGTCCGGTGGAAGCGGTGAAGATATTTTGCACATAATTATTGACGAGGCTCAGGCTATCTTTGTCCGAATGGATATAGTGCCGGTAGTGGTATCCGTTATATTTGTTGAGTCCCCGCGCCGTACCGATCCACAGATACCCATCTTTGTCTTCTCCAAAGCAAAGCGCTTGTTGATTGGATAAGTCTTCGGCCTGGAGTTCCGGATTGCCCGGCTCCGTGGGTTCCTCTTGCATCTTCCGACAGTTTGCGCACAGCAGAAGCAGGAGTATCGCAACGAAATAGATTTTTTGCATGGTTCTTTTTCAATCTTTTGCAAAGCTAATAAAAAAAGCGTCCCTATTTTATTCTTTATAGCTAATTCGATAAGGGAATATCAGCCGGATTTCCGGAGCGTTCTCCGCCCCTTATCCCCTCCGGATTTGGCGAAGTGCTAAAGCACAAAGACGGAAGGGGTTCTTTTTTTTGCGAAGTCCTGCCACGCAAAGACGGGAAGGGTTCTTTTTTTGGCGAAGTGCTTCCGCATGAAGACGGGAGGGGTTCTTTTTTTTGCGAAGTGCTTCCGCATGAAGACGGAATGGGTTCTTTTTTTGGCGAAGTGCTAAAGCATGAAGACGGAATGGGTTCTGCGGATAAGAAAGTCTAAAAGCATAAGAACGGGAGGAGTTCTGCGGATAAAAAAGCACTAAAGCATAAGAACGGAAGGAGTTC
>JAISZY010000102.1 GCA_031284375.1 Tannerellaceae bacterium
ACCAAAGATTATCCAAAAGTTCTGATCGCTTTCGAGCGATTTCAGAAGACTTAACAACACCATGGGTACCAAGCCGATTACTTGTAGATAGGGAATCAGGTTCAGCATACCGATGAAAAGCCCTAAGGTAATGGCCAGCGGAAAGCCGATAAGACGGAATCCAATGGCCAGCAGAACGCCCACACACAGAGCTACCAACGACTGACCTCGGAAATAACGGTTCATACTGCTTTCCACGTCGTTGGCCAATTCTTGTATAAACGGACGATATTTGTCCGGAATAAGCCGTATCCATCCGTTGCTAATCCTCTCGTAATCCAGCAGGATAAAAACAAAATAGAGTAGGATGATAAAGAGAATCGTCACGCTAAAGAGAATAGAAAATGTATTGGTCAGGAGATACCACAGCTTGGGAGCTATTTCTTTTATCGCATTTTGAAGATTCTCCTTGCTGAACAAATCCGTAATCATGTCCGGATGTACGTTATCGCGGATATAATCCTGCCACAGTTCGGGGATAAAAGGAATATACCCGTTGCCGGCGCTCTGCGTACGAATCAGTTCCAAGGTCTTTTCCGCCTCCTGGGCGATGGATGGAAGCACAACCAAAAGCGCCAATCCGGTAATGAGCAGCATGGAAATAAGTACGGCGGCAATGGACAAAACCCGATTCCGGAAACGTAGCTTATATTGGAAGAACTTTACCAACGGTTGCGTCAGATAAGCCAACAGCCAGGCAATGAGGAAAGGCAACAGAGCGTTGCGGAGCAGCGTGAGCAGATAGACCAGGAGCGCAATCGCTACGACGCTGAATACGATGCGACTCACACGGTCGAACGTAAAAGGTTTTTCAAACAGAGGTGTCATATAAAAAAGATTTATCTTTGCATGTGGACAAAGATAAAACAAAGTAGCAGATGAAAAACAAATTACCGGTCATACTTTTCTTCTCCCTTTTCGCCCCTCCGCTCGTCTCGCCCCAAACGCCGCCCGCCTTGGAACGTTTCCTGGAAAGCCGGTACATGCAGGGGGCTTCGTGTGCTTTTTTGGCCAAAGACATACAGAGCGGAGAGATTCTCTATGCCTATGATGCGAACCGGAAGATGCCGCCTGCATCGGTTCTGAAAATCGTGACGACGGCCACGGCCCTGGAGCTGCTCGGAGCGGAACATCGCTTCGCCACCACGCTGGAGTATGATGGCGAACGAAACGCTTCGGCCTTGAAGGGGAATCTGTATATCAAGGGGAGTGGCGACCCTACGCTCGGCTCTTCTCATTTTGCGCCGGATAGAAGTAGCTATACGCCCGACCGGAATACGTTTATCCCCCAATGGCTTGATGCGCTCCGGAGTCAGGGTGTGCGGGAAATAACCGGTTCCGTGGTAGCGGACGAACGTGTTTTTGATACCGAAGGCGTTTCGATGAAATGGGTATTCGAAGATGCAGGGAGTTATTATGGTGCGGGTTGCTATGGACTGTCTGTTTTCGATAATCTGTACAGGCTGTCGTTCCGCACGGGCCGGGCGGGCAGTATACCGGAGATGATATCGTGTGTGCCGGTTGTGCCGGAGCTTCGTTTTCATACCTATCTTACGGTGGGTGTCCGGTCGAACGATAGTTCGTATATTGTAGGCGCTCCTTTTGTGCCGGAACGCTATGTGTACGGCGTATTACCGGCCAATGCGCAGCATGTTGTTCTAAGAGGCGACATACCCGATCCTCCTCTTTTTCTGGCACAATATGTGAAAACTTGTTTGCAGGAAGCTGGAATCGCCATAGGCGGAAAAGCCACCAGTTTCCGCTTATTGCAGGAGGCGCACAACGTACCCACCCGCGAGCGCAAAATACTTGCTACGACTTACTCACCCGTGCTGCGCGATATTGTAAGCGTAACGAACGGAAGAAGCCACAATCTATACGCCGAAGCGTTGCTGAAAACCTTAGGCACACGATACCGAACAAAGTTGGGAGAAGTTCTTTCTTCGTCCGGAAAGGGTATCCGGGTGATACAGACTCATTGGGAGAAGAACGGATTGGACACCTCAGACCTTTGGATGTTTGATGGTTGCGGCTTAGCCTTGTCCAACCGGGTGACGGCTTCTTTTCTTTGCAACCTGCTTATCTACATGGCTACGAAATCGGTACAATCCGACGCCTTCGTCGCCTCCCTACCCCGCGCCGGCCGGGAAGGTACGGTCGCCAATCTGCTAAGAGGCACGCCCCTTCAGGGAAAAGCTCGCCTGAAAAGTGGCGGGATGAGCCGGGTAAGGACGTTTGCCGGATACATCAGCAAAGGCAACAAACAGTATGCTGTTGCCTTGTTTACTGAGAATTATGCATGTACAATGGCCGAGATAACCGGCGAGATAGAGAAACTTCTGCTTGCCTTGTTTTGAGACCTGTCTGCCTTATTTGAGGATGAGCGAACGTTCGCTCAGGAAGTCGTTGAATTTCTGTTTGTAACTTTCCGAGATAGGGATGTATTCTTTTCCGAAAACGATGCGGTTCCGATCAATTACTTTTATCTTCTCCGGTTGCACAATGAAGGAACGATGCACACGGATAAAGCGGTTGGAGGGCAGTAGGTCTTCCATTGTTTTCATGCTCATCAACGAAATAATGGGCCGGGTTTCCCCTTCGGTATAAATTTTCACATAGTCTTTAAGTCCTTCGATATACAGGATTTTGCGCAATTCCACCTGAATCAGCTTGTATTCACTTTTGATAAAGATGGTTTCCGCTTCAATTTTGGCCACGGGAGTTTCCATTGTTTTATCTTCCTGTTTATGCAGCATCTCGTACCACTGCAAGGCCTTATTGGCCGATTGCAGGAAGTCCGGGTAGCTAATCGGTTTGAGCAGATAATCCAGCGCATTGACCTTGTAGCTATCCAAGGCATAATGTCCGAAGGCGGTTGTAAAAATGATGCGCGTATCATTTCCAACAATGCGCGAAAACTCCAGCCCGTTCAATTCCGGCATCTGAATATCTAAGAAAAGCAGGTCGATGGGTTGTTCTCTAAATTGTGTAAGAGCTTCAACGGCGCTATTATACATTCCCTCCAGTTTCAGGAAGGGCGTCTTGTTCACATAGCTCTCCAACAAACTGACGGCTAAAGGTTCGTCGTCTATAATGATGCAGGTAAGTATCATGATTCGGGTAGTTCTTCAAATCGGCTATCGTCGATTCCGTTGGGTTGTTTTTTCTTCGATTCGGAGATATATTGTCGAAATTCTTTATCAGTTCTCAGTTTTTTGATGGCCATTTTCGCTGCATTCTGGTGCGATTCTTTCTTCGAATAACCAATTCCCACGCCTATCCGCCGGTTGAGCAAGGTTATTTCGGTTTGAAATACTTGGTTGCCGTCGTTGTCCATAAACGATTCGATTAGGTCGAATACAATCTCCAATTTATTTTTCTGGCTCCATTCAATCAGGGCGGATTTGAAATTCACTTCTTTTCGGGCGATATTATCTAAGTTGATAAATTCTTTGATAATCATTATATCCACAAAATGATAACATTTCCGATAGCCCTGGTCTAAGTAAATGGCTCCGATTAATGCTTCCAGCGCATTTCCGTACAGATGGTTGTTGTGAGAACTAAGGCGAGTGGAATAGATGACCATTTTATGGAGTCCAAGTTTTACGGCTATATGGTTCAGGTTTTCACGTTGTACAATTTTAGAACGGGTATTGGTCAGATAGCCTTCCCTTCGGTTGGGGAAATATTTATAGAGAATATCCGCCACGATAGCGTCGAGGATAGCATCTCCCAGAAATTCCAATCGTTCGTTATTCAACCACTTACCATTATAGGATTCCACAGACGAGGATTTGTGCAAGAAAGCTTGTTCATATAAGGCTATATCGTTGGGATAAAATCCGAGCAGCTTATATAAAGACAAATAAGGCTCCTTTCTTTTATTTTTCAGAAGCCTTATTTTTCTATGTATGTAGTTAAACACGTTAAGTGGTAAGGATAAACTCAGAACATTATCTCACAAATTTCCTGACAATGATACTTGCATTATGTCCTCCAAACCCAAAAGTATTAGAGAGAGCCGCGTTTACTATTCTTTTTTGCGTTTTATTGAACGTGAAATTCAGTTTATAATCAATTTCCGGATCGTTGTCACCCTCTTCATGATTGATTGTGGGAGGGACTACATCTTCTTTCACTGCTATCACACAGGCGATTGCTTCCAACGCTCCGGCAGCTCCCAGCAGATGGCCGGTCATGGATTTGGTTGAACTGATGTTCAACCGATAGGCATGTTCGCCGAACACATCTTTTATCGCTTTCGCTTCCGAGATATCCCCCACAGGGGTTGAGGTTCCGTGTACATTAATGTAATCAATTTCTTCCGGCCTCATTCCTGCGTCTTCCAGTGCATTCTTCATCACCAACTTAGCGCCCAACCCTTCCGGGTGTGAGGCTGTCAGGTGATACGCGTCTGCCGACATACCTGCACCTGCCACTTCGCAATAGATTGTAGCGCCTCTTGCCAGGGCGTGTTCCATTTCTTCCAATATCAAACAGGCGGCGCCTTCTCCCAGCACAAACCCGTCGCGGCTTGCACTGAAAGGTCGCGAGGCGGTTTCGGGAGAATCATTACGGGTAGAAAGGGCATTCATGGCATTAAAGCCTCCGATTCCGGCTGCCGAGACAGCCGCTTCGGCCCCTCCCGTAACAATTGCATTCGCTTTTCCCAAACGAATGTAATTGAATGCATCGGAAATCGCATTCGTAGAAGACGCACAAGCAGACACGGTGGCAAAGTTAGGGCCTCTGAATCCATATAGCATAGATATTTGTCCGGCGGCTATATCGGAAATCATTTTCGGGATAAAGAAAGGATTGAAACGTGGTCCGCGCTCTTCACTATAGCTTTTCACTTCTTCTTCGAAAGTTTTAATTCCCCCAATGCCGGATGCAAAGATAACCCCTATTCGGTCGAGGTCTTCTTTCTCTAAATTGAAGGAAGCATCGGTTATCGCATCTCTTGCGGCACGTATAGCTAATAGGGTATAGCGATCGCATTTCCGCGATTCTTTGCGATCCATGATTTGCAAGGGGTCAAAGTCTTTTACCTCACAAGCAAAATGAGTCTTAAACTTCGATGTGTCAAACTGAGTAATAGGTCCGGCTCCACTCTTTCCATTGATAATACCTTCCCACGTAGAGGCAACGGTATGACCAAGGGGCGTAATAGCTCCCAGACCTGTTACTACAACTCTTTTTAATTCCATACTTTGAAATAAAGAGATTACTTCCCACTTGGTTTATTTGCTTCCACGTAAGCGATAGCATCACCTACGGTCACAATTTTTTCGGCTTGGTCGTCAGGAATTGTAATGTCAAATTCTTTTTCAAATTCCATGATCAACTCTACTGTGTCGAGGGAGTCTGCTCCTAAATCATTTGTAAAGCTCGCTTCGTTTGTAACTTCTGTTTCTTCAACACTCAATTTATCAACGATAATAGCCTTTACTCTGGATGCAACTTCAGACATAACTTTTTGAATTTAGATTAATAAATATGAATATACTTTTTAAATTTGCAGTGCAAAGAAAAGAATTTTTTATGTTATCAAACAAATCTGAAGGACTAAAAATGCGCAAAACTGCACATTTTTTCTTTCCTTGTGCATTATAATAATCAACAAGAATGAAAAATATAGCCATTTTTGCATCCGGTTCAGGTACAAATGCCGAGAATATTATCCGGTATTTTGCACATAGCGAAGAGATAAAAGTAGTTGTAGTACTGTCTAATAACCCCAAGGCCGGCGTGCACGAACGTGTAAACGGGCGGGGTGTCCCGTCCTTTACTTTTCCCCGCGATGAGTTTACGGAAGGTTCTCATATATTGTGTAAACTGGCGGAATACAAAGTTGGATTCATTGTCTTAGCAGGATTTATGAATAAGATATCCGATAGCTTGCTTCAGGCTTTTCCCAATAAGATTATCAATATTCATCCGGCGCTTCTTCCCAAATACGGAGGAAAAGGGATGTATGGTATGCACGTGCATGAGGCGGTAGTTGCAGCCGGCGAAAAAGAATCGGGTATTACCATACATTATATTAATGAGCATTACGACGAAGGAGAAATTATCTTTCAGGCAGCTTGCCCACTTTTACCAACGGATACGCCCGAAGAGGTTGCCGTAAAAATCCACGCCTTGGAATACATGCATTATCCTCGTATTATCGAAGAGATTTTATCCGTCCGCCTTTGTCATCGACCATCCAATGTTTAGCAACCTAAAACAGGTAAAAAGGTGAAGCAATCCGGAAAGGATTTTTGGGAAAATATCACGACAGTAATGCGCTTGATGAATTTGTGCCTGAGGTCAATGCCATTTATTTGATGGACAAGGCTTATGTCGATTTTGAAGCATTATAC
>JAISZY010000115.1 GCA_031284375.1 Tannerellaceae bacterium
TTGTTTTGAGTGTCATCTATGAAACGTTCGTTTGTAATCTATTCTACATTTTATACATTCTACGGCTCGAAGTTATAATAAAAATTTGGAAAGTTGGCTTCCGCACTGCGGAGAAGGCTTGATTGTGAATTTTCTTAACTTTGCAGCAAAAAAAACGATGGAAAGAAACAAACCGACGAAAAGAAAACAAATCATGTACAGCAAAATAAGGGTCGTTGCATCGCATACGGACGAAAATTATATCTATGTAAACAATAGGGAGAAGCCAACGGAGAAACCGATAAAAGTTCAGTACAATCCGGACGGGGAGTTTGCGTCGTCGGTAGCCGCCATCCGGAAAAATTGCCGGCTCAACCTGCTGGACGTAACGGTGGATGAAAACGGAATCTATATCCCTCAACTGATTATCCTCGAACCGGATTATCTTATCGACGTCAGCTCGCTGGCCGAATGTATGAAAATCTACGGAGCGCATCCGCTCAACTTTGTGCGAGACCGGTTTGCTCCTCCCCCGGCAAGGAACAAACATATTTTGCTGGGAAATATGGCGAATTTGTTTCTGGACGAACTCGTAAACGAAAAAACGCAGCATCCGGTCGCCTATCCGGAAGCCGTAAGGAAAGCCTTCAAGGCCTCGCCGCTGGAGTTTGCTTCCTGCCCGGAAATAAACGAGGCGTTTTTTCAAGAAGCGCAAACACAGTTTCGGAACATTCAGCGCGTGGTACAACAGGTCTTTCCCGAAAAACATATCGACAGAGAAAAAGCCATACTGGAACCCAATTTTATCTGCGAAGACCTGGGTATACACGGGCGATTGGATTTTTTGCAATTATATCCTTCGGAAGATGGGACACAATTTGTTATTGAACTGAAAGCGGGCAAAGCTCCGTTTCCCGAATCCAACCATCATTTAATCGGAAAGAACCATCAGGCGCAGACGTTTCTGTATCAAATGATGATACAAAAAGTGATTGGCGTGGAATTTTCTCATCTCAAAACATTTGTTCTTTATTCCAAATATTCCGATCCGGACGCCAATCTGCGCCCGTCACAACCTTATATGGCCGCCATCAAACGCATCATGAATATACGTAACCTGATTGTGGCAAACGAAAGAAATATCGCATTCGACGATACCGGCCTCCAAACGAGAAACATTGTCCGAGACCTTTCGCCGGATGTGCTGATAACCGACCCAACCTGCTCTCCCGCTTTTCTGGAACGTTATATCGTACCTCAGATGAATGTCTTTAAAGCCGTCTTCGAGAACGCCTCGGAGCCTGAAACGGAATACTTTCATCGCCTGTACGCCTTCGTGGCCAAGGAGCATTATCTGTCGAAAACGGGCTATCGCGAAGACGGAACTCTGAAAGGGATTGCTTCCCTGTGGCTGGCTACGGAGGAAGAAAAACGGGCGTCGGGCGATATATTGACCCACCTGACCATCCGTCAAAATCTGTGCGAAACGGAAACGCCCGCCATCCGGTTGATTATCCCGCCGTATACGGAGGAGTTTCTGCCCAATTTCCGGCAAGGGGACATCGTGATTCTGTACGAACGAAACCGGCCGGAAGATAATGTAACGAACAAACAAATCTTCAAAGGCTCGATTCGTGCCCTTTCGCCCGGAGAAATAACGGTTACGCTGCGGCAACGCCAACGCAACCCGGCCGTTTTTCCGGCGGAGAGCTTGTACGCCGTAGAGCATGATTTTTTGGATGCGTCGTACAACGCCATGTACCGCGGTCTGTACGATTTTTTGCAGGCAAACCGCGACAGGAAAGAACTTTTGCTGAATCTCCGGCCGCCTACGCAAAACAAAGAACAAACGTTGTCGAAACACTATCTCTCGCCCGAAATAGACGAAATTGTTCTCCAATCCAAACAGGCCAACGATTATTATCTTTTATCCGGGCCGCCGGGAACGGGAAAAACGTCGATTGCCCTAAAGTCGATGGTAGAAGAATTTATGCAGGAACCTTCCTGTTGCATCCTTTTGCTATCGTACACCAACCGCGCGGTAGACGAAATGTGCGATGCCCTGGACCGGATAGACTCCGCGCCGCCTTACATCCGCATCGGAAGCGAATGGGCGTGCAAGGAAGAGCATCGCAAAAAGCTCCTGCATCATGTGATGCAATCCTGCCATACAAGAGAACAGGTGAAGGAAAAACTCCGGCAGCGCCGCATCTTTGCCGGAACGGTGGCCTCTCTGTCCGGCAAAATGGAATTGTTTGAGCTGATACATTTTCAGGTAATGATTGTAGACGAGGCCTCGCAAATTCCGGAGCCTCAGATACTGGGTATCCTCTCTGCCAAGGATGCGAACGACCGGAACGCCGTAGAGAAATTTATTCTGATAGGCGACCATAAACAACTGCCGGCCATTGTGCTTCAGAAAGGAAAAAGCGACTCGCTCTTTGAGCGTCTTTATCGCCTGCACAAAGCGGAAGAGGCGTCGCCCTGCCGGGGGATGCTGTGCAAACAGGGGCGAATGCATCACGAAATCGCTTCGTTTCCCAATAAAGCCTTTTATCAAAACAAACTCCTCAGCGCCGGAAACCGGCATCAAACGGAAGCGCTGGATTATTTTAAGATAAAAGACCCGGACAATCCTTATCAGCAACTCCTCTGCTCAAAGCGGTTGGCTTTTATTCCTTCGGAGAAAACCTCGGAAGAAAAAAGAAATACGCACGAGGCGCAGATTGTAACTCAATTGGTAGAAAACATCCACGATTTGTATCAACGGAACGGTCTCGGATTTTCGGCCCACGAAACTCTGGGGGTTATTACGCCTTACCGCAGTCAGATAGGACTTATAAAGAGGGAGATTCACCGGCTCGGCATATCCGGATTGAGCGATATTACGGTCGATACCGTAGAACGGTTTCAGGGTTCGCAGCGCGACATTATTATTTACAGCGTTTGTGCCAACCGGGCGGGAGAAATGGATTTCATAACGGCCAACCGGATGGAAGAAGACGGGCAAATCATCGACCGGAAACTGAATGTGGCCATCACAAGGGCGAAAAAACAATTGTTCATCACCGGCCATCCTTCCATCCTGGCCTTGTGTCCCGTATACGGCAGTTTGATGGAATATATCCGTTCGGAAAACGGGTATATCAGCTTCTGAATTTCATCCGCAGGATACGGACGGAATTTACTATCGCCAGCAGCGCTACGCCTACATCGGCAAAGACGGCTTCCCACATCGTGGCAATGCCCAAGGCGCCCAGCAGCATAACGAGTCCTTTGGCGCTAACGGCCAATACAATGTTTTGTGTCACAATTCGCTTCGTAACCTTTGCGATACGAATGGCTACGGCAATTTTGGAGGGCTGATCGGTTTGTATCACCACGTTGGCCACCTCGATGGCCGCGTCCGAACCCATCCCGCCCATCGCAATGCCTATATCGCTAAGCGCCAATACGGGGGCGTCGTTGATGCCGTCTCCCACAAAGGCTACCACATGGGTGGAATCGGCCTTCAGGGCTTCCATTTGCCGTACTTTCCCTTCGGGGAGGAGGTCGCCGTAAGCCGTATCGATTCCGATAGATTGGGCTACCTGATGGGTGATGGAAGAACGGTCGCCGCTCAGCATAATGGTTTGGCGGACTCCTTGCGCCCGCATATCGCGTATGGCGGCGGCGGCATCGTCTTTCACTTCGTCGGCTATGGTGATGTGGCCGGCGTATTGTCCGCCCACGGCTACGATAACCACCGTTTCCGTCAGGGCGTCTATCCCTTCGTCGTACCTTATGTTGTATTGGCGCATCAGGCGGCGGTTTCCCGCCAGGATTTCTCCCTCCCTTCCATGCCCTCTCACTCCCAGGCCGGCCAATTCTTCTACCTGCCCCGTATCGGCCGCTTCCGTATCGCCGGGCCAGGCGGCCACGATGGCTTTGGCCACGGGATGAGCGGAATATTTTTCGAGCGAGGCCACCATACGCAAAAACTCTTGTTTCTCGTACAATGGAGAAACTACCTCCTGCACACGGAAGACGCCTTTCGTTATCGTTCCGGTTTTATCCATCACCACGGTATGGAGCGAGGCCATCCGATCCAGAAAATTGGCGCCTTTGAAGAGGATGCCATTACGCGAAGCGGCGCCTATCCCGCCAAAATATCCCAGCGGAACGGAAATAACCAGGGCGCAGGGGCAGGAGATGACCAGAAAGATGAGGGCGCGATACAACCAGTCGGCAAACACATAGTTGGCTACTATAAAATAAGGTAGCAGGGCGATGAGCAAAGCCAGCAGAAAAACAACCGGGGTGTAGACTTTGGCGAAACGGCGAATCAGCAGCTCCGTCTTTGCTTTGCGCGAAGCGGCTTCTTGCACCATTTCCAAAATCCGCGCCAAGGCGCTGTTCGTATATACTTTTTCCACCTTTATTTCCACCGCCTTGTCGATGCTGAGCATACCGGCCAGAACAGGCTGGCCGGAACGCAGGGTTTGCGGCCGGCTCTCGCCCGTTAGCGCCGAGGTGTTGAAGCTTCCGGAGGCCGAGAGCAGCACGCCGTCTAAGGGTACTTTCCCTCCGGCTTTTACCAACAGGGTTTCTCCGGGCGATACCTCTTCGGGCGCAACGTCCCGGTAGATTCCTTCGCGCAGCACGGTGGCCGTATCGGGACGGATATCCAGCAAGGCTTTGATATTGCTTTCGGCTTTGTGTACGGCCGATTCCTGAAACAATTCTCCTACGGCATAAAAGAGCATCACGGCTACGCCTTCCGGATATTCGCCGATAAGAAAAGCGCCGAGGGTGGCCGTCAGCATCAAGGTATATTCGTTAAAGAAATCTTTCTGCCGAAGGCTATCCCAGGCATTTCTCATCACAGGAAAACCAACGGGTATATAAGCTGCTACGAACCAGAGCAGGCGTACGTGGGAAGAAAAAAACGAACCGGAAAGCAAACGGTCGCAAGCCATACCGGCCAGAAGGAGAAGCAGACTGACGAGGGGGAGGAAAACTTTCCGCCTCGTTCCGGGAGTTTTTCCGGAGCTATCGCCCGATGGCCGGCAACAAG
>JAISZY010000162.1 GCA_031284375.1 Tannerellaceae bacterium
AATTCCATCGGTTTGAGGTCTCCCACATTCACCACCCACAACCGGTCTACGCCATGCGAGTAGGTAAGATTCATCTGTTCCCAGGTACGTTGAATCTGGCTTACATTCATCCATTTATAGTTACGCGGACCGCCCACGTAGTCGAAATGATAATACATCCCGTATCCTCCTTTGCGGCGCGAGGCGTTGATGTCGGGCAGTTTGCGCACATTGCCCCAATTATCGTCGCAGAGCAGCAACGTAACGTCGTCGGGCACGCGCATTCCTTTATCGTAATAATCTTGCACTTCTTTGTACAAAGCCCACACCTGCGGTCGTTCTTCCGCTTTTTTCCCGGTTACTTGGGCGATGATGGCGCGTTGCTTGTTAATAATACGTTGCAGCAGGGCGATATTGGCGCTTTCGCTCATAGGAGCGTCGCCGTCGCCCCGCATCCCTACGGTAGCAACGGTTTCAAAATCTTTCATTCTTTCTATGCCTTCTCGCCAGAATTTTTCCAGCGTTTGGGCGTTCTTTTCGTAATCCCAGGGGCCTTTTCCGTATCGGCTCCATTCTTCGTGAGCGCGCCCCATCGGCTCGTGATGCGAGGTGCCGAGCACAACACCCATTTCGTCGGCCAAGGCTCCGCTCAGAGGGTCGTCGTCGTACAAGGCGTTACCCCACATGGCCGGCCAGAGGAAATTACCCTTCAGCCGGAGAATCAGTTCGAACATGTGTTGGTACATTTTCGAATTTACTCCGCCGAACTTTTCTATACACCAACCTTTAAAGGCGGGCGATTCGTCGTTGATAAAGATGCCGCGATACGTTACGGCCGGTTCGCCGTCGGTATAGACGCCGGGTTTTACGTACAGGTTATCCTGATGTTCAACCGGCACATCGGCCCACCAATACCAAGGCGATACGCCGATTTGACGCGCGAGTTCGTATATGCCGTATATGGCGCCCCGTTTGTCGCTTCCGGCAATCACGAGGCCAGTCCGGATTCCTTCCGTGGGATTCTCTACGGTTTGGATGATATATTTTTCCCGTTTGCCATTCAGTTCATCGCCGTTCAATTTCCCTTCTTTCAAGAGACGGTCGATGGTTGCTGACTGTCCTGCCGTTCCTACAATAACGGCGTAAGGGCCGTTCCCGCCGGGCGCTGTTCCGGTTACTTTCTGCAAATCGTCTTTAAGGTTGTTCACGGCGTGCAAAACACCTTTATGGTCGGTTGCGTCGGCCAGTACGGCAACCGGTTTACCGTTCGCCGCCAAGGGGAACCAAGCCTGTTCTTCCTTCCGGGAAACAATCAGCTTCGCTTCGTCGAATCGTATCCAGTCTATCTCTACCGGGCTGTTACCTTCCAGCGTGATACACAAATCCTGTACGCCGGAGGGTATCGTTTCGAGCGAAACATGTACGTTTGTCCAGGTTTTAGTTGGAGGAGCTTGTATCCGGGCAATCACCGTTCCGTTTGCACTCCCTGTCCGTACATTTATCTTGCCGCCTGTGGGCGAGACGATACGAGCTTCTACGATTTTTAGTTCTTTATTGCCGAAATCTACCCGGTTATATTGCACCCAGGCTCCGGTCTTGTTCAGGATGGTTTTCCATCCCTCAAAGGTATTGGCGGCATGGACGAAGTCAATACCGGCCCCTTTTTCGCTCAGTTTGCTGTAACGGTCTACCTGTATTTCTTTCCGGGCGTCGGTTACGCCCACGCCGCGCAGGGTGGGAATCACCTTTTGGATGCTGCCATCGGGAAGAAAGAAGAGAGAATCTACGCGGACGGAGCGGTTTTTATCGAATTGGGGAGAGAGATCGTTATGGTGATAGAACAAATACCACTGATTTTTGTATTCAATGATGGAATGATGATTCGTCCAGCATCCCGTGGGAGATTGCTCCATGATGACGCCTTTCATCTCGAAAGGCCCCAGAGGATGCTTCCCTATCGCATAAACGAGCGATTCCGTAGTGTCTTGCACCCAAGGGAAGGTAAAGTAATACGTCCCTTCGCGTTCGAATACAAACGGCCCTTCCTTGAGGCCTTTGTCCGGAAGTTCGCGTAGGACGACCGGTTCGGAATCCAGCTCCAGCATATTATCTTTCAGTTTGGCGCCCATCAGATTCCCGAATCCTGCCCAGTAGATGTAGGCTTGTCCGTCTTTGTCTATCAGCGTACAGGGGTCGATGCCGTGTACGCCCCGGATCGGTTCGGATTGCGGTACGTAAGGCCCCGCCGGATGTTCGGCAACGGCAACGCCTACCATCGAGCCGCGCCCAATCAGGCTATCTTTTACGCTTGCCGGGAAATAAAAGTAATATTTGCCGTTGCGATAGATGCAATCGGGCGCCCACATGCTATACGATTCGGAGTCTACCCAAGATACTTTGTCCTGACTTACTATCACGCCATGATCGGTCCAGTCCGTCAGGTTTTCGGACGAAAAGACGTGATAATCCGCCATGCAGAACCATTCCTTGAGCCGTTCGATGGGGCTGGGGATGTCGTGCGAAGGATAAACATATACTTTGCCTTCGAATACTCTTGCCGTAGGGTCGGCCGTGAATTGATCCCGTATAAAGGGATTCTGAGCAAGCAATGCGCCGCAGGCCGACAGCATTGCGAGTAGGAATACATTATATTTTCTCATGGTAATTTGTTATTTCGTATATCATTTCGTTCGGAAGGGGGAGGCCGGCAGCCCTTGGCGATTCCGGAGGTTGGCTCCGTCGGGGTTGTTCGCCCAGGCATAGCAAACGGCTTGGGGACGGGCGATGTCGCCGCGCCATACAACCACCTTGTTTCCGTTGATAACGGCTTCGGCCGGATGGAAAACGCCGTCGTCGCCGGCTACGGCAAAACCTTTCAAGGTATCGACGGGCGACAAATCGTGCGTGCCTTCTTTGAAGGAGAGAATAAGTTTATCGCCCTCCCTTTCGAACGATTCAAACACGGGGCCTTCGCTTACGATTTTTTCGCCGTAAACTACCTTACGCGCTTGCAGGGCGATGCGATAGGCTAAGTCTTTTTTGTTGAGCGGATGAATGTCATTCGCTTCCCCCAGGTCGATAGCCACGGAGAGGTGGGTATTGGGGATGGTTTGAGAGAGATGCAACTGCACATGGCGGAGTTCGGCCCAACTGCTGTTTTGTTGTACCACGGCCGGCTCCATATAATTGGGCAACTGTACGATGAAGAACGGCAGCGCCTCGCCTTTGTTCCACAATCCCCGCCAGTCGGTTATGAGGGCCGACATCAGGCCGTAATATTCGCCGTAGTTGTTTGTATTCGATTCGCCTTGATACCAGATAACACCTTTGACGGCGAAATTCTTCAGCGGCGCAATCATGGCGTTATAGAGACCGGCGGGCTTGTTCCGGAAGGCGATACCCCCTCCCGTCATGAACGGCATTTCTACGCCTATGCGGTATTTCCATTCTCCTTCGAGGCTTATTTTCCGCTCGCCCGCTATAATCTCGTACGTTTTTCCTTTCACAAATTCGGGGATTCCGCCCTGACTGATTAAGCGGACGGCAATTTGGTTCCGTCCCTCCTTCAGCATTCCGGCTTTTAAGTGGTAGTTGCGCGGGGGATACTGGTATCCGGTTGTTCCGGCCAATTGTCCGTTCAGATACACATAGTCTGCATCAACGATGCGCCCCATATAGAGCATGGCGTCTTGGTTTTCCATTCCGGCGGGCACGTTTATTTCCTTGCGGAACCAATGCACGCCGTTTCGGGGGCGAAACCCTTTGCGTCCCCAACCGGTATCGAACAAATCGACGGTTGTCCAGGCGTTGTCGTCGTAATCGGGCGAAGCCCATCCTTCCTTTTGTCCTTTATCCTGTTCGTTCAATATATCGTTCCATCTTCTTCCCGGCAGCGAGGCGAGGCGTTGCATGTCGGCGATAAACTCGTCCGAGCGGCAGATACGCATATCGTTCAGCAGAGCGGGGTAATCCTGCAAGGCGTCTTCGCCAATCCAGGCTTCAACGGGCGAGCCTCCTACGCTGGAATTGATAATTCCTACGGGCGCCTTGGTCTTTTCGTACATTTCTTTGGCAAAGAAATAGGGTAGGGCGGAGAAGGTCTGGGCGTTTTCCGGCGTAACGTCTATCCATTCGCACGGCCCTACATCGGTTTGCGTTCCGTGAAAATTATATGCCGTCGGTATTTTTACGTACCGGATGTGGGGATTGGCGTAGCTGTTTATTTCGTTTCCGAAGAGCGTCATCACGCGCGAGACGGGCGTTTCCATATTGGATTGTCCGGAGCAGAGCCATACGTCGCCGAAGAGCACATTGTTTACGGTTATCGTATTGCTTGCCCGGATGGTGATGGCGTAGGGGCCTCCCGCCTTTTGCGCCGGGAGTTGTACAGCCCAGGCGCCTTCGTTATCGGCGGTGGTTTGATAGTTTTTTTTTTGGAAACTAATGTTTACCGTTTCGCCCGGATCTGCCCATCCCCATACCTTAACGGGCGTGTCGCGTTGCAGTATCATCCCATCGCTTACCAAACGAGGCAGACGGACCTCGGCAACGATGTGTGTTGGAGAAAAAAGGCCGAAGAGGATGAAGAAAAAGAAAAGAAATGTTTTCATGTATCGGAAGAAGGATTTAACAGAAAACCGTCCGCTTCCTGTTTGGGATGTGCGGACGGTTTCTCTGCAGTATGATTAATCGGCAAAGTCTTCTATGTATCCGGGATTCTGATAGGCTAATTTTTCGGCGGCCGTCATCTCCAAGCGATCAAGTTGAGCGCGAGGTACAGGACGCAGATAGTGATGGTTCTCTATCGTACGGTTGTATACGGCGGGCGCATGGTCGCCGGCATTTACGCCACCTATTTCGTAGCTTCCGGCCTTGGATTTCCAGGTCTGCGTACGGACAAGGTCGAACCAGCGATAGCCTTCGCCGTAAAATTCGCGCGAGCGTTCGTCCAAGATATAGTCTGTGGTGATAACCTGCGGCGTGGCTTCGGTCATCTCGGCGCTGAGGTCGGTTTCTTTGGCTTCATTGCCGTTGTTGTCCCAACGCCATTTGCCGGCGCGTGCACGAAGAACGTTCACCAAGTTGCGGGCGGATTGGCTACCGGAGGCTCCTTTCACGGCGGCTTCGGCGGCTACGAGGTAGAGTTCGGAGAACTTGGCGATGTTGTACGGACGAGTGCTTCCGGCGTTAGGCTGACCGAGGCCGGTTCCATTGTCGGTGCGATACGGACCTAATTTCCACAGACCGGGATATACCAGACGACTGATTCCGCGGGGTGATACCACGAAGTCTGCCCTGTCCGGCAAGACGCCGGCGCCTATGCCGTTGCTACCGGTTCCGCTGGGATAGGTGATGGGCGTATCGGGTTCGTCATCTAAGAAAGAGAGGATGGCATCGCCCGGATAAACCGGCAGATTGTTTGCGTTGTAGAGCACGGGGGCCGAGATGCCGCCTTTGGGCCAGTTGCCGCGGTAAACGGTGGTAAAGGTTCCGTCGTAGCGCGAGTCGTTGGTCTTGTCGGCAAAGGTGTTTTCAAATACGCCGATGGTGGGGCACATGCGTATCCACGGGCGACCTAAGGGCTGGGATGCTTCGCGCTGTACGGAGCTGACGGAACCGCTGCCGTCTGCTTCGGCGGCGCTGCGTATGTTGGTATAGTTCCAGGTCATCATCCAGCCGGCAAAGTTGTCGGGTGCGCCGCCGTTGCCGTAGGTCAGGCTACCGCCGTTGTAAAATTCGCTCGATTCGGTATGGTCGGCAAAGAGTAGGATTTCCATGTTGCGGTCGTTCTGCGCCAGGTTTACGTCGTAGAACGTAGGTTGAAGACCAAAGGGTCCGGGGTTGGCGATAGCTTCGGTCGCAACGTTGTAAGCCTGCTGAAAGTACCATGCGGCATCGTGTCCGTCGGGGTCGGAGCGCGGCGCTTCGGGGTAGGTTGGTATGTTATTGGGGTTTTCCAGCCACCAGCCATAGGTAAGATAAGCCTTGGCCAAGTGCAGGCGAGCCGCCGTTTTGGTCACGCCGCCCACTACGCGGGGCGCGTCGGGAAGGTCGTTCACCGCCGTTATCAAGTCCGGGAAGATGGCTTTGGTGTAGACTTCGGGCACGGTGTTGCGCACGGAAACGCGCACGGTGGAGGTGTTGAACTTCAAATCGCCGGCGCCCAGGTCTAAGGGCACGCCGCCGAAGGTTTGCACCAGCAGGAAGTAATCGAAAGCCCGGAAGAAGCGCGCTTCGGCAATGAGGGAGAGGTCGAGGCCTACTTCGATGGCGTTTTCAATCACGCCGCTGGCCGTATTGATGTTGGGGAAAGCAGCGTTCCACACCACGTCGGCGCGACTGGTGGAGGAGGTCATCTGTCCGCCGCTGGTAAGGTCGGCATCCTTGAAGTTGGCATCGGCGCTTTGCGCCCATGTTACTTCGTCGGTACCGGTGAGGCAGATATTATAGTAGTAGGCTTGCCCGTAGATGTAGCGCAGATGAGCGTACATGGAAGTAAGGCCGCCTTGCACGCCTTTTTCGGTTTTAAAATAACCGGGTTCGTATATACTGCGCGGCTCTTCGTCGAGAATGTCGGAACAAGACGCAGAGAAGAACAGGATGAGCAGGCTTATTCCTGCAATAAGATAGGTATGTTTCATGACTATATTGTTTTAGAAAGTGAGGTTGATGCCAAACAGATAATTGCGCGTAGCCGGCGAGTTGGTTCCGATGGTGAGGATGCGGCGCAGACCGGTTACGGCCACGTTTTCGTCGCCATAAGAGTTTGTTTCGGGATCCATACCCGATTCGCTATGGTAGGGCGAGAAGAGAACGAAGGGGTTCTGAACGGTGAAGTAAAGCCGCAGCCTGTCGGAGTAGATACTCTTCAGCCAACCGGCCTTTACGTTATAGCCCAGGGTGATGGTGCGTATCTTGAGGTAGGAAGCGTCGAAGTATCCCAGGGTACTGCCGTATTTGGGATTGTCGCCGCTCTGCATACCGCCGGGTTTGGGATATTTGGCGTCGGTATTTTCGGGCGTCCAGTAGTCCGTTTTCACGTTGCCGCGGCGTCCGGTGAGCATATTCAGATATCCGTTCGAGGCGTAGAGGGTGCTTACCAGGATGCCGCCGCTCTTGAAGAGGCCTACGATGCCCAGGTCGAAATCTTTGTAAGCCAACCGGGTGTTGAAGCCGCCTTGGAAGTCGGCTTCCGTGTTGATAACCTGCCGGTCGTCGGCGCCGATTTGGCGGACGGGCGTACCGTCGGCATTGTAATCGCCGGTATATTTTACTTTAATCATTCCTACGTTGCCACCCGGCTCCAAGATGTTGAGGTGCGGGTCGCCTTCTTGCCAGAGTCCTATTTTTTCGTAGTCGT
Organism: Tannerellaceae bacterium; assembly: GCA_031284375.1. Classification (GTDB taxonomy): domain Bacteria; phylum Bacteroidota; class Bacteroidia; order Bacteroidales; family Tannerellaceae; genus DFXE01. The sequence continues at coordinate 7,340 of JAISZY010000162.1, forward strand.
AGATGGCGTCGATGGGATAGCCTACAAACCATTGGTTGCCTTCGTCGCGTTCCTGTCCGGAAACGAGCGATACCAATTTGTTGCGATTGGAATAGAGGTTAAGTCCGGCTTCCCAAGTCCAGCCGTTTTGATTGTCGACAATCACGCCATTGAGCGCCAGCTCGAAGCCTTTGTTCTGCGTTTCGCCGATATTGGCCATATAGCTGCTCACGCCCGAAGTGGCGGGGAGGCTTACGCTCAGCAGTACGTTGTTGGTGTTCTGCACGTAATATTCTACCGAGCCGGAGAGGCGGTTGTTGAGCAGGGAGAAGTCGATACCGTAGTTCCAGGTCTGGGAGTATTCCCATCCTAATTCGGCATTGGGCAATTGCGATACGTACACGCCGGTGGCGTATTCGCTGCCGAAGTTGTAGGGACGCGTGTCTAAGAGACCGAGGGTTTTGTAGGGGTCTACGGCCTGGTTGGAGGTTTGTCCGTATCCGGCGCGAATTTTTAGCCGGTCTAACCAGGCGATGTCTTGGAGGAAGGATTCTTCGCTGATGTTCCATCCGGCCGATACGGCAGGGTAGGTGTGCCACTTATGTTCGGGAGCCAGACGGGAGGAGCCGTCGGAGCGCACGGTGGCGGAGAGCATGTAGCGTCCGTCGTACGAGTACATCACGCGTCCCATGTAGGAGATGAGGCCGCTTACCTGATAGTTTTGGTTGGAGGGATTTACGGTAATCTCTCCCGTGGCCCTTCCCAGATTGTAGAACTGGAAATGGTCGGCCGGAACGTCTCTGGCCGAAACGCGCGAACTGTTGTAATGCGTTTGTTCGGCCGAGTACATGGCTACGGCGTTTATCTGATGTTTTTCGGCAAAGGTTCGGTCGTAAGTAATCAGGTTTTCCACAGCCCAGTTGGTGCGCAGGGAGTGGGCGATGGCGGCGGTGGAAGGCGTATCGGCGGTAGAACTGCTGATACCTTCGCCGGTGTATTCTCCCGCGTCGGTGGTTCGGAAGTTAAGCCCCAGGTTGATGCGGTATTTCAGTCCGTCTACATAGGGTATTTTCACTTCTCCGAAGAGGGTGTTGTACGAACCGAGGGCTTTGGAGGTATTGAGCCATTGGTCTTCTATTTCGCCGAGGAGTTCGCGGGTGTACATCCACTGGTTGTCTAAGGGCATACGGATGATGCGGCGGCGCTGTCCGTTTTCGTCGTAAGGAGCGGCTAAGGGCGACATGCTGAGCACGCCGTACATGCCTACGTTCGATCCGTTGGTCACGTTGTACGACGTATTGGTTGTGATACCGAAGCGGAAGCGGTTGCGTATCTCCTGGTCGAACGTACCGCGCAGCGAATAGCGCGTATAGCCTTGGGTGGGAATCACGCCTTTGTCGCCGTAGTATCCAACGCCAAAGTTGTAGCCGCCGTTGCCGGTTCCGCCGGAAAAGCTTACATCGTGGCTGGAAACGGCGCCCGTTTGGTAGATAAGGTCTTGCCAATCGGTGTTGGTGGTGTCTTTTTCGTCGTCGGTATTTTTGTACATACCGGCGGCTTGCCTCAGGGTAGCAAATTCAGGCCCGGTCATCATGGGATAGGGGGCGAATACATTTTTTGCGCCGTAATAGCCATTGTAGGAAACCTGGGGTTTGACGGCGTCGGTTCCGCGGAAGGTGGTGACTAAGATGACCCCGTTGGCGCCTCTGGAGCCGTAGATGGCTGTGGCGGAAGCATCCTTGAGGATGTCGATACTCTTAATGGTATTGGGGTCGAGGTCGCCGATATTGCCGGCAAAGGGGATACCGTCCAGCACCACCAGGGGGTCGTTGCTGGCGTTTAGCGAGCGCGTTCCGCGGATGCGTATTTGCATCTCGGCGCCCGGACGGGAGGAGGTTTGCGACATTTCCATACCGGCCACGCGGCCCTGAAGAGCCTGGGTGATATTGGTGGCCGGCACTTCTTTGATTTTGCCTTCATTGACGGAAGCGACCGAACCGGTTACGGCTTCGCGGCGTTGCGTGCCGTAACCAATCACTACGACTTCTTCCAGGATTTCGGAATCGTCGGCCAGCGTAACATCCACCCTGCTACGTCCCTGTAGAGGTATGGATTGGGTCACGTAGCCTACGTACGAAAATTCCAACGTGGCATTGCGGGGTACATTGAGCGAGTATTTCCCGTTTACGTCTGTTATCGTTCCGTTTGGCGTGCCTTTTTCTACGATATTGACGCCGATAAGGGTTTCGCCGTTAGCATCGGTCACCGTACCTGTTACGGTCACGTTTTGCGCCGACACCACGAACGGTAGGAGAAAAAAGAACAAGTAGAACGTGGTTCTGCATGAGATAAATCTTTTCTTCATGGTACATTTATTTTTAAAATTGTAAAGTATGCGATATTTAAAGTATGTAATATGCGTATATTATTTTATGCTCGTTGAGCAAGTAAGGGTTATATGATTTACAGGCCAACGCACAAAGGTAGGAAGCCTCTCTTGTCTTGCCGGTAAATTATGTAGTGTATCGTTTGCTGTATGTCTTACCGGTGTTTCTGTTTGTTCCATATTCGTTTTTGTTTGTGTCACTGCCTCTACCGGCGCAGGATATTTTGGGGCCGGAGGCCTTATTTACTTGCGGAAAAGTCTGGATTTTTGGCGAAAGGAAGCTGTGCCGAAAATGCCGGTTCGTCAGCCCGGAGGTGCGCTGGTACCTGTTCGTTTGATGCGCTATTATCTAAAACTACTACAATCCGTGTTTTGTTTCTTTGATCTGATAATCAGCAAACTGTCCTTTATGTCAATAAATGTTTTATTTCTTATATTAAAGTAAAATATCATCAAAGTATATACATTATGATAGTATAAATAGGACTCATATATCATTTCGTAAATGTAGCTTAAAGTTAATTTTTCCACATTTACTATTTTATGAAAGTGATTTTGCGTCTTTTGGTAATTCGATGCGGATGTTTCCGGAAAAACATTGCCATGTCTTCCGGGAATCATTGCGATGTCTGCAAGACTTCATTGTGATGATTTTCGGAAGACATTGTAATGACTCTCCGGAGACATGCTTAAGAAAATCTGAAGACATGGTGGATTATGAAAAGTTCACCTACATGCAACATTTTTTATGAAGTTAAATAGGCTTTTGGGCGTTATGGAGGGACATATCATATTTCGTTATTTATGTCTGAATATATGTCTTGCTGTTGTTTGTTCCGATATCTATACATCTTAAAGATAATCATACGATAATATATACGGCATTCTGTATTTTTCAAACCCTGAAATCTAAGCGTTTTTGAAGATTTGTGGAGGGTTGGAGCGGGAAAAACCGGTTTTTTTCGTTACCAAATCTGACAAATGGATAGTTGTGACAAAATGCAGAATTTCTTCCTCCATTACACGGTCGGGTATTTTTTATAGCGCCTCAAAAAAAGAATTAACCACAAAGATGCTTACTTTTTCCTGTTTTTTATACTTACTATTTTAAACCGCGCAAAGTATAAAAGGGGATAGTATAGGAGTTCTTATGTTAATAACTTTTTTTCCAGTTAGTTGTCTTTGTCTGACAATTTTTTCGCTCCTTTGCCGTTGAAATAATTAAAAAACTAATTTTTGCCTGTGTCAAAGGTTGTCAATCATTGGCAATAATTTTGCGGCAAAATAAAACGAATAAATATGTGTTCAAAGAAGATGTTATTTTCAGAGAAGATTCGTCAACTGCGAGAAGAAAATAAGTTGTATCAAAAGCAATTAGCCGATGCGCTGTCTATTGATAAACCGATGTATTGCCGTATAGAGAAAGGGGAACGCCGAGCAAAACGCGAACAGATACCCGTTATTGCGAAGATTTTACATACCGACCCCGAAGAGTTGCTTGCCCTTTGACTTGCCGACCGAGTTGTAGCGGTGGTTGATGATGAACAAAAGGTTGCAGATAGGGCGTTGGGCATTGTAAAGAGTATATAAATATACAGTTATTTACTCATG
>JAISZY010000193.1 GCA_031284375.1 Tannerellaceae bacterium
CTACAACTTCGTTACCGCCTGGAATGTGATAGCCAAATACTATCAAACCATCCTCACCACACGCGCCACACTCCTGAACAAGAAGAAAGAAGAACAGGAACCTTCGGAACCTTCCGGTACGGTGTAAGACTAAAATCATATTTTATCGCGGTATAAGCCAGGCATAGGCTCCTAACAAATGTTTTTGTCGCCGTATACGTGTATACAAGGACAAAAACATTTGTTTCGTTTAAGGCATACGAAGAGGAAAGGACTAAAACAAACGATTTAATCAAAGTATACGAAGAGGAAAGAACTAAAACAAACGATTTAGTCAAAGTACACGAAGAGGAAAGGACTAAAACAAACGATTTATTCAAAGTATACGAAGAGGAAAGGATAAAAACAAGTGATTTAGTCGAAGTATACGAAGAGGAAAGGATAAAAACAAACGATTTAGTCGAAGTATACGAAGAGGAAAGGATAAAAACAAACGATTCAGTCAAAGTATACGAAGAGGAAAGGATAAAAACAAATGATTTAGTCGAAGTATACGAAGAGGAAAGGATAAATTTAATAAAACAAGGATGGAATACGTTCATACTATAGAATCGCCGATTGGAACACTCATCCTATCCGGCAACGGCAAAAATTTATCGGGACTATGGATAGAAAATAGTTGATTGGATATAGGAGGGGGCGGTAACTTTTTTTGAACAAACACTTGTTTGTTTTTTTGAAAAAGCGTTATTTTGTCTGCGACTAAACAAACGGTTGTTTTTTTTTACGAATGTTTTTACGATACATTGCCGGTATAAATTATGACGATTTTTTCTACAAAAAAAAATAAAAAGTTTTCGTGTTTTCTCTCTGAAAATCTGAATATTGATGGGTGGATGGATTATATCCAACTCTTCACACACACACACACACACACACCTCGTGCCATGTCGCGCGGGTAAGATACAACAATTACTCCTATATTCTAACAAATACTATCTCGGCTTTCTCCCATATAAGAGGAGGGGCCGTTTTTTTTATGTTTTTTATTGTGAGAAACCTTTTTTTTCAATTAATCAACTTTAAAATTATTTTGTATGAAAGAAAGATGTAGTACATTTTCTTTGCGCAAACTACCCTTTAAGCTTTTGAGATTGGTAATTGCAGCAGCCTTCTTGCTGACGAATGCTTTTCCTGCAATAGCGCAAACGGGCGTAAGAGTGAAAGGCGTGGTAACTTCGGAAACCGACGGTTTGCCCCTCATCGGGGTGAATGTCGTTCAGAGGGGAACCGCTAATGGGGTTGTTACCGACATAGACGGTAATTATGAGTTGACCGTTCCGGTGGGCGCTCAACTCGACTTTTCGTATATCGGTTTCCACGGACAACAATTAACTGTTGCAGCCGGAAAAACCGTTTATAATGTAACATTAAGAGAAGACTCGCAGTCGCTTGAAGAAGTGGTGGTGGTGGGCTACGGGGTTCAGAAAAAGAAACTGATAACGGGAGCTACCGTGCAGGTGAATGGAGACGATATCCAGAAACTGAGCACCACTTCCGTCCTCACCGCTTTGCAGAGTCAGACGCCGGGGGTAACCATCGTGCAAAACAACGGTCAGCCCGGTAGCGGCTATATTGTAAACATCCGCGGGCTGGGTACCATTGGCGATTCAAAACCCTTGTATGTAATTGATGGCGTGGCCGGAGGCGACCTGAATCATATCAGTCCCTCCGATATCGAATCCATCGACGTGCTGAAAGATGCCGCCTCTTCCGCTATTTATGGCGCGCGTGCCGCCAACGGGGTGGTACTCGTTACAACCAAACAAGGGAAATCCGGCAAAATACAAATATCCTACGACGGATATTACGGCCAACAGTACATGTACAAAAAACCGGATTTGCTGACGGCGCAAGAGTATATGACCCTTGTGGACGAACAGCGCTTCAACGACGGAACGCCCGGCTACGACTGGGGCGGCCTTCTGCCAAAGGATTTATATCAGTCTTTTGCGGATGGCTCTTCCAAAGGTTCGGACTGGGTAAACGCCTTCTATAACGAAGGAGCGGTAACGCAGAGCCATGCCATCAACCTGACGGGGGGTAACGACGTCTCGAAGGCATCCCTGGGATATTCTTACACCCAGCAAGACGGTATATTGGGAACACCGGTAGCGTCTACGTACAATCGTTCTACCGTGCGGCTCAATTCCGATCATGTGCTTCTCAAGTCGCAAGACATGGAGGTTATCAAGATTGGCGAAACGCTGAATTACATCTACCGTACCAACAGCGGGATTTCTACCGGGAATATCTATTGGAACGGTTTTCACAACGTACTTGTTGCCAGTCCCCTGTTGCCTATCTATGACGAAAACGGCGATTGGTATGATTATTACGACAAAGCCAACAACGGCTGGGCGCTGGACGGTAATGCCGGCAACCCGATTGCCGGCGTAGCTACTTCGTCGCAAGGTTTGAACCTGTCGAAGAATCATAATCTCAACATGAGCGCTTATTTGCAAATCCAGCCAATCCGGAACCTGATATTCAAATCGCAGTTCGGCTATAAGATGAGCGCCTCGTCGTACAGAAGTTATGATATGAAGATCCGTTTGTCTAACAATGTAAACCGAACCATTGAGAGCATCGGCCAAAGCCAGAGCGTCGGCTATTCGTGGACGCTGGATAATACCATATCCTACAAATTGGCCTTAGATAGCCATACGGCCGACATCGTGATCGGTAACTCCATCGAAAAATGGGGCATGGGTGAAAACGTATCTTCCGGAGGCTCAAACAATATCTTTGAAGGCGACTGGAAATATGCCTGGGTAGACAACACCAAGCCTACCGAACTGAGCCAGCGTAACGCCGGAGGCAGTCCTTGGGGAGCCGGACGATTGGCCTCGTTCTTCGGACGTGTAAATTACAACTACGCCGAGAAATACATGCTGAGCGCCACACTACGTGCCGACGGGTCTTCCAACTTCGCCCCGGGAAAACGCTGGGGATACTTCCCCTCCGTATCCGCCGGATGGGTATTGACCAACGAAGGCTTCTTGGAGGGTGCGGCAGGCCTGCTGGACTTCCTCAAGCTGCGAGCCAGTTGGGGGCAGAACGGGAACAGCAACATCAGCACTTTCCAGTACCTCTCTACCTTTGCCTTCAGTACATCGAACGTCTATTACTTCGGAACAGATAAAAAGACGCCCTCTACCGGAGCATACGCCGATATTCTGAAGAACCCGAACGTAAGCTGGGAAACAGCCGAACAAATAGACCTGGGTGTAGACGCACGCTTCCTTAACTCGCGTCTGGGCGTGGTCTTCGACTGGTATCAACGCACAACCAAAGACTGGCTGGTAGACGCTCCTATCCTCTCTGTGTATGGTCTGAACGCTCCTTATATCAATGGCGGCGACGTGGTGAACAAAGGAGTGGAAGTAGCCCTGAACTGGCAAGACAACGCAGGAGACTTCCGCTATGGAGGCGGAGTAAACTTCACGCACAACACAAACAAAGTAACCCGTCTGGACAATGCGGAAGGAATCATCCACGGAGATGCCAACGTATTGAGCCAGGGAACAACCGAAATGTACCGCGTACAGGTGGATTATCCCATCGGATATTTCTATGGCTACAAAACGGACGGCGTATTCCAGAATTGGGAACAGGTGAACGCAACTACCGTTAAATACCAAGGCTCACAACCGGGCGACCTTATCTTTGTGGATACGGACGGAAACGGCATCATCGACGAAAACGACCGCACAATGATAGGGAACCCGCATCCCAAGTATCAGTTGGGTTTGAACTTTAACGTAGGATATAAAGGATTTGATTTGAACGTGGCCACTTCCGGTGCTTTCGGACAGCAGATAGCCAAGTCGTACCGCAGTTTTGCCGACAGTCCGTTGCAGAACTATACAACCGACATCTTCGGCAGATGGACGGGCGAGGGAACATCCGACAAACTCCCGCGTCTGACAGCCGGCTCGCATGTTAATTGGCAGAACATCTCCGATATTTATATCGAAAACGGCGATTATATGAAGATTCAGAACATAACGCTGGGATACGATTTCAAGAAGCTGTTGCCCAAACTGCCCTTAGCGCAGGCGCGCTTGTACTTCACGGCTCAGAACCTCTTTACCTTTACGGCATACTCCGGTATGGACCCCGAAATAGGCTTCGGCAACGACAAGTCTTGGGTTACGGGTGTAGACCTGGGGTATTATCCAAGTTCCAGAAGCTATCTAATAGGTGTAAATCTTAAATTTTAATTGTATGAAAAAGATAATAGCATTATTCATCCTTGTTTTTGCCGTTACAGGTTGCGAGAGTTTTCTGGATACGGAAAGCTACACGGCAAAAAACTCCAACAACTTCCCGCTCAATGAAGACGATGCGGAACAATTGCTCACGGGGGTTTATACCACGCTGGCCAAAGCCCAGGAGTCGCCGGCCAACACGTACTTTCTAACCGCCGAAGTTGTTTCGGACGACCGCTACGGCGGCGGTGGAGAAAACGACAAAGACTTTCAGGCTTCCGCCCATTTGTTGTACACAAATTTAGACCGTTACAAATCCTTCTGGTCGGCCAAATATACCGGCGTTGCGCGGGCCAATATGGCCATCAGCAACCTGGCTACCATCGAGAATGAGGAGGTAAGGAATCAGAAGATGGGCGAAGCTCTTTTCCTTCGCGCATATACGTATTTCGAACTTGTGCAATTGTTCGGAGATATTCCTTTCATCGAAAGAGCTCCCGAAAATGTGGACGAAGCGCAAACTCCACCCGCTCAGGTGGCGGCCAAAGAAATATTTGCCTACATTGCTACCGACCTCAAGCAGGCTTACGAAATTATGCCCTCTAATCCTTGGAACCAATTACGCTCCGGCACCGTAACCAAATGGGCCGCCGCAGGTATGCTGGCACGGGTTTATCTGTTTTATACCGGCTTTTATCAGGAATCATCCCTTCCTACTTCCGCCGGCGAAACGGTGACGAAAGAATTTGTCGTAGCCGCCCTGAACGATTGTATCGCCAACTCCGGTCACGGATTGCTCGACGATTTCCGCGCTTTATGGCCCTACACCAATTCCGAATCGAAAAAGGATTACGAATATGCCAAAGACGCGCCTACCTGGGTGAAAGATGGAGAAAACAAAGAACATGTTTTCGCTATCAAAAATTCTCACCTGGCAGACTGGGGAACAACCATCGGATTCGCCAATCAATATTGTCTCTATTTTGCCATCCGTAGCGGAGGAAAAATAGACTACCATAATACCTTCCCCTTCGGACAAGGCTGGGGAGCCGGCCCGGTAGCGCCCAACTTATGGAACGAATGGACGGAAGACGAACCCAATGATATCCGCCGCGTGGCCTCCATCTACGATGTAACAACCGAAGCGACCGATTATCCCTACGGCGAAGACTCGCAAATGGAAGAAACAGGTTTCTGGCAAAAGAAAATCATCGCCACAACCGCCTACAAATCCAACGGCGTAGACCTCTTTAACTCCTTTACTTCCTCTACGGCCTACTACGGGGATGGAGAAACAGACAACTTCCAATTGGCACACGAAGTAGACCTCATCGTGATTCGCTATGCCGATATTCTTCTGATGCACTCCGAGCTGACCGAAACGACAACCGGTATCAACGAAGTGCGCGCGCGGGTAGACCTGCCGCCCATTGCCTCCTACTCTCTGCAAGCCCTGCAAAAGGAACGACGGTACGAATTGGCCTTCGAAGGTCTACGATGGGGCGACATCCGACGCTGGCGTATTGCCGAAATTGCCTTGCCCAAACAATACAGTCAGCCGATATATAACCGGGGAGTTGCCACCACCATGAAGCCGCAGCAGGGAGGGCTTGCCACCCGCTATCAGGCTACGCTGGGATTTATGCCCATTCCGCAATCGGAAATCGACTTGGCCAATGGGGCTTTGAAACAAAATCAGGGGTGGGATATCTCCCCCTTCGTTAGCTGGCAGGAATAAACAGGATAGATATAATTAAACATCAACAGGTATGAAAAATATAAGTGTATATGCGATAGCCGTCTTTTGTCTATGTATGGCTTGCGCTCCGGTAGAAGACCGCGAAGAACTGAAAGGTAGCATTACGGCCGATCAGTTGAAAATCTCCGCAATACCGGAAATACGAGACGGAGTAAATTCGAACTATGTAATTCTCAACAGCGACGGCAACCCTTGTTTGTCGTCCTGGGATTATGGCTCCGGAACCTTGATTGGTACCGGAGGACGTGTGCAATTGCTCCTTACGGGTGATAACGAAATTATCTACACCGGATTGAATCCCGATGGAACCAAGATTACCAAAACGCTGGTCGTACACGTAGACCGTACGTATGACGTAGCGCCCGAATGGGGAATATTTTGCGGAAGCGGAGAAAAAGTATGGACATGGGACGACCAGGCGCCGGCCGTGTGGGGTAACGGAGGATACCTCAGCAACGTGGCCCCCGGATGGTGGACCGTAGCCGTAGCCGATATGGAAGAACAAACATCGGGCGAAGGCGCCAATGCACACATGACCTTCTCGCTGAAAGGCGCTGCGCTCACCAAAAACAAATCGGACGGCAGTACGGAAAAAGGGACGTTCTCTTTCGATATGACCAAAACAACCATGAACGCCGGCAACGACGGACTTTGGGGGATTGGTAAGCTAACAACAACGCGCGTGACCGTGCTCAGCGGCAAACAGCCCAACGGCGGTAACGCGCCTGTGTATAGCTACGATATCCTCCAACTGACGGACAACGAAATGGTTCTCGGCTGGCCCGAACCCGGCGCCGGCGCTTGGGGAACGGCTTGGTACTGGCTCTTCAGAGCAAAATAATGTACATGAATCCTAAAACAAACGTTGGGATAGTCGCTATTTGTTGCCTGTTGCTTTCGGGATGTATTCCCGGTTGCAGCAGGCAACATTCGGTTGTGATAGAAGGCCGCTTGCCGGATGCCCGGTACGACGGCGAACCGGTCTACCTCGTTCCGCTAAAAAACGCTACCGCCCGGAATGTAGATTCTACCCGCATCCGAAAAGATGTGTTCCGTTTCGAACGCATCCCCGGCAGGAAGGAGGAAAAAGAAAACGTATATATCATAAGGACGCGCCCTTTGTTGCGCCTCCGATTGCAGGAACTCCTAATCGTTGCGGAACCCGGATGCCTGCACGTGACCTTAGATACCATTAGCTCCGCACGAGGAACAGCGCTGAATGATGCGCTACAACAGTGGAAAGAGAATAAACACCGGTACGACGCCATTCAACGATACGTGCAGGCAGGGTTGCACGCGGCCGATGCGTTGCAAAAAGACAGCCTCCTCACTTACAAAGAAGAAACCGACCGGGCGTATGCGCACGATACGTACCGTTTCCTTGTGCAGAACAAGGGAAATGCCGCCGGACGATTGGTTTATACGCTAAGCCGGCATGTATTGACGCCTCGGCAAAGGCAAACGCTTCAAATGCCGGACGAATGAAAGACCGGGCGCCTGCAAAACGTCGGGAAATCATCATCGGCGGCGTATTGGCCGTTTGTTGTTTTTCTTTTTTCCAGCTTGTTCTCCCTTATCATTTGTTTTTCAAGGAAGAGATACAATTGTTCCTCCTCACCGGAGAATACTTCCTTTCCTATTGGAATAAGCCGGCAGGGTTGGCGTGTTATGTAGGCGATTTCCTTACGCAGTTTTTTTATCTGCGCGGGGGAGGAGCCGTCACGCTTTCCTTGACACTCTGGGTGGAATATATAGTAACGGTACAAGTCTTGCAACGGCTCGGATGGACACGCTATGCCGCCTTCGTGGCCTTGCTGCCCGTCGCGGCCGACGGCTACCTGCATGGCAGCCTGTATTACGGACTTTCGGCCTCGGTTTCCCACCTCTTCGTCTTGTTTGTTTTTCTACTGTATACGCGGATAAAGAAACCCGTATGGGCATTGGCCGCAGGCTTCCTGCTGATTCCCTTCTTATACGCTGCGGCCGGCGCCGCGTGTATCCTGTTTCCCGTATTGGCCCTAATCTACCGGTGGCGCAAAGGCGAACGGCTGTGGTGGTACGGAGTCTTGCCGGCGGTTGTGGCCGGCGTGTATCCGGCCCTTGTCCGGCCTTGCTATTTGCAGACCGCAGCACAGGCGTACCGCTATCCGTATCCTTCGGTCTTTCCCGCTCGGCAGGTAGATTCCGGCAGAGAGGCCATCTTATCCCTCGTGGTCGAAGCCGGTTGGGGGCGCTGGGACGAGGTGAGCCGCCGGGCGGAAGCGGCCGGATTGGCCCATCCCATCGCTACGTATTATGCCCATATCGCTTCTTCCAAGCAAGGCAGGCTGGCGGAAAACCTGCTTAATGTTTATCAACCCCTTAGCGGCGGGTTGTTTCTTCCGGTAAATCCGCAATCCGATTGGCTCTCCATCTGTTGCAGCAACGACGTATTTTATTATTTGGGCGATATGAATATGGCGCGACACTCGGCCATGTTGGGCATGATTTTTTCGCCCCGGCATCGCAGCTCGCGGATGCTCCGGCGACTCACGGAAATCCATCTGGCCTGCGGCGATACGGCCATCGCCCGTAAATATCTACGGATGCTTGATGCCACTTTGTTTCATCGCCGGTGGGCGAGAAAACATGACACCTTGGCGCCGCAACCCCAACCCATCCTCGCGCAGGATACGCTACGCACGGCTTCGGACTATATCGTGTCTTTAGAGCGGCTGATTGAAAGCTATCCGGAAAACAATCCGGCCGTAGACTATTTGCTGTGTTATCATCTGCTCAATAAAGACATCGCCGCTTTTACGGCTTCCTACAACCGCTACCGCAAAGCGCAGGGAGGCTACATCCCCCGCCTGTACAGCGAAGCCTTACTGATTCGATTAGCCGCCGAAAAAGCCCCCATTCAGGAGCTTCAGAGCTACGGCATCCCCCACCAAGTTATCGTCGATTTTATGGATTACACCCGCCTGTACGAGCAAAACAAGGGCGCTTCCCAACCTCTCCGGGAACGCTTTGGCAACGGGTATTGGTTTTATTATCATTTTATGGCTCCTCAGGGAACTTTTGAGGAATAAAAGTTTCTTTATCTACAACATGGAGGCCATTCGGAACGGATTCCACGTTATGTTGGGCAACAGGAAGGCCATTGGAAGCCGGAAGGAGTAAGAGGCGGCGTAACGAGGCTATGTTTTAAAATTATCCGATTAAATAAGTCAATTGGTCGAGCATGAGGGAGATTTCCTCCTCCGATATGCCGGCCGCCAAGAGACAGGGGATGTCCGGAAGGAACCGTTTCCTGAACAGGGAGATGTTGCCGCTCTCTTTACGGATAGCCTGGAGATAAAATTCGATGGCTTCCCTGTTGTTTTGAAGCGCCCATTCGGTATGTCCGGCGTTGAGGTAGTCGAGCGTATTAGGGATAGCTTCGTGTATTATCTTTTGGTAGTAGTTGCGCGCCTGGTCGTATCGTCCGGTCAGGAAAGAGCACCAGGCAATGGGGCGCCATGCTTTATGGGTTTTAGTGTCGAGGTAATCGGCTTTGAAATAATACTTCAACGCTTCGTTGTAGTCTTTCAGCTCCAAATAACAATGGCCGATGTATATAGACACCTTGTCGGGGAATAGTTCTTCGTAATGCCGGTAGTAGACCAAAGCCTGGTCGGGTTGCTTCAGGCTACGGTAGCATCCGGCAATCCGCCGGATAAGCCATTTACTTTTCCGGTTCAGCAAATTGGCATGCAGATAGACATCTAAAGCGCCTTGCACGTCACCTTGCATTTGAAGACAGTAACCTATTTTCTGGAAGAGCATATCGTTTTCATTTTCTGTTTTTGCCAAGGCGGAATAGATGGTTAGCGCATCGTCGAAATAATTTTTCCTCAGGTAATATTCCGCAATGGTCATCAGGCTTTCCTGGTCGGAGATGTACGGTTGCAGTATGGGCAGGTTGTGGAAGTCGAGGGGCCAGATGAAGATATCGTCAAAATCCTGTTTGTCCGGAAACAATTTGAAGAAGCGATAGAGGTCTTGAATGTATTGCCCGGCTATCGTTTCGCGCACCTCCTTTATTTCGTCTACCTGATGATTGAACTGTTCCGCTATCATACGTTGAGCCTCTTGCGGCAATTGCATCATGCTGAAGTAAATCGAGTATTTGTCGGAATTGCACAAAAAAGAGGCCGAGGATATGGAATCGAGGATATTTTTTTCATGGCCTTCGTGATAGAAATGCGTATTGAATAAAGAATATTCGGAGGTAAAGGGGAGGAACCAGTTGCTTATTTCGCGGAAAAAAGGAAACTCCTTCAGATGAAGAAACGTAAAGTGCATAACGTCTGCCCCCTCTTGTTGCAGTGCGTTGAACTCTTCTATTTTTTTCTCTAAAGCCGAATCGACAAATACATCCTTCCATTCGGGATTCTTTTCGTCGGTCAGTTCGTTGTTTGTGTCGTTCGGATTTATCTTTTCGTTGATTTTCGGGCTTAGCTTCATCATTTCGGGGATAATCTCGTCTTGCAGCCTGCGGGTAATCTTTTCCGTTTCTCTCGACAGGATGAAGCGGAGCGTGATGGATCTCAACGTTTGGCAGAAGCCGGGTTCTTCGGCCAGCGTTTCCAGTCGGTCTGTTATTTTCGGATACAACGAAGTACGTTTGCGATAAACATACAAGGTGAGGAGTATGCCGATAAGCGCCCGTATGCGCACTTCTTCGCAGGTAGAGAGATGAACGGCGTCGAACAGCAGCAAGAGTTTTTCGTTGTCGAAACACGCCTGCAAAGCCAATATGAGTGCAGATACCGCTTGACAGCCGGTTGTAAAAGGCAGGTTTTGATTGGTCCATATTTTCCTTACAGCCGCACTATCGTTTGCCGTAAACAAATCGGACACCCATATCTTATGAAACAAAAAGACAAGCGTTTCTTCGTACATCTGCGAACGGCCGGTTGTGTAGTAATCGAAAAGTTTCGCACAGAGTTTATCCGTCGGGATTTCTTCTCCAACGTGCATACATCGCCTCAGATTGTAGAAATACAAGGTAGAAGTAGCGGTAAGCAACGAGTGCTTCAACCGGTCGGCCAATTCGTATGCCGACGTTTGGATATTCCGGTAAATATTATCCTGCATAGGATCTTTCACCCCATTCATCCGGTAATGCAACAACTTCTTATATATATTCTGCATCTCGTTCAGCTTGTCTTGAAAGACGTATTCCCGTTCGCCGGAAATAAGCGATTGAAGGGAATCGAAAGCATTTTTCAATTCCTTATTGTCCAAAGAATGAATGATTCGGTTGTACACCTGGTTTATTTCTTGTTGCGTCATAATGTATAAGGGTAAATGAAATGCCAAAAATATAGTTTTCCGCCTGAAATTCCTATCTTTGTCCACCAAATAAATGCAAGAACAGATGAAGAATATCCGTAATTTCTGTATTATCGCCCATATCGATCACGGAAAAAGTACATTGGCAGACCGTTTGCTCGAATACACAAAGACCATAGAAGGAAAAGACTTACAAGCCCAGATATTGGATGATATGGATCTGGAACGCGAGCGCGGCATTACAATCAAAAGCCACGCCATCCAGATGGAATACATCTATCAAGACAAAAACTATATACTGAACCTGATTGATACGCCGGGACATGTAGACTTCTCGTACGAAGTATCGCGTTCCATTGCCGCTTGCGAAGGCGCTTTGCTCATTGTAGACGCCGCCCAGGGCATTCAGGCTCAAACAATATCCAACCTCTACATGGCCATAGAGAACGATTTGGAAATCATTCCGGTAATCAATAAAATAGATTTGCCGAGCGCCATGCCGGAAGAAGTAGAAGACCAGATAGTGGAACTACTGGGCTGTCCGCGTCGGGATATCCTTCGCGCCAGCGGCAAAACAGGCGAAGGGGTATACGAACTGTTAGACGCCATCATCGAGAAAATACCTGCGCCGGCAGGCAACCCTGAGTCGCCCCTGCAATGCCTCATCTTCGATTCGGTATTTAATTCTTTCCGGGGAATCATTGCCTACTTCAAAGTAGTGAACGGCATCCTTCGCAAAGGAGACCTCGTGAAGTTTATCGCCACCGAGAAAGAATACGACGCCGACGAAGTAGGAGTTTTGAAACTAACCATGTCGCCCCGCAACGAAATCACAACCGGCGATGTAGGCTACATCATCTCCGGCATCAAATCCTCGCGCGAGGTAAGGGTTGGAGATACGATAACCCACGTGAAAGGAGGAACGAAAGAAGGTATCGCCGGATTTGAAGAAGTCAAACCAATGGTTTTCGCCGGCGTTTATCCGATAGAGAGCGAAGACTTCGAGAACCTGCGTTCTTCTCTTGAAAAACTTCAATTAAACGACGCTTCTCTAACGTTTCAACCCGAAAGTTCGGTCGCATTAGGCTTCGGTTTCCGTTGCGGATTCTTAGGACTTCTTCACATGGAAATTGTGCAGGAACGTTTAGATCGCGAGTTTGATATGGATGTGATAACCACCGTACCGAATGTATCGTACAAAGTGTACGACAAAAAAGGGAATTGTACGGAAGTACACAATCCCGGCGGCCTGCCCGACCCAACCCTTATCGACCACATAGACGAGCCATATATACGGGCATCCGTGATAACCAATACGGCATACATCGGCCCCATTATGACGCTATGTTTGGGTAAACGGGGGATTCTTCTCAAACAAGAATATATATCGGGCGACCGGGTGGAGATTTATTACGACCTGCCGTTAGGCGAGATTGTTATCGACTTTTACGACAAGCTGAAGAGCATCTCCAAAGGATATGCATCCTTCGATTACCACATGCACGATTTCCGTCCCGGCAAATTAGTAAAATTGGATATTCTACTGAACGGCGAACCGGTAGACGCCCTTTCTACACTGACACATATAGATAATAGTGTGACTTTCGGCCGAAAAATGTGCGAAAAACTGAAAGAACTCATTCCCCGCCAGCAATTTGATATTGCCATACAAGCAGCTATTGGAGCCAAAATTATTGCTCGCGAAACGGTTAAGGCCGTCCGCAAAGATGTAACGGCCAAATGCTACGGTGGCGACATTACACGCAAACGGAAATTATTGGAAAAACAAAAAGAAGGAAAAAAGCGAATGAAACAGATTGGAACCGTGGAAGTTCCACAAAAAGCTTTCCTTGCTGTATTAAAATTAGATTAGTATATAGAAATGCGCAATATGTGTTTTTTATAGCCAAAAGTTGTCGTATCTTTGCAGCCGAAGATAGGATTTTGTTAGAAAATAGAAAACATGTTGCAAGAAATGATTATTAGCGTCCGTAAAGGAGAATGGTTCTCGGATGCGCTTAAACGTCAAGGCTATCAGGATTTGCCATCTAATTGTATTGTCCACAAGCCTTTTCCCGGAATAGGGATTACTTATAGTGAGTTAATGGCAGATCGTGATTCCATCATTGTAGAGCCGAATGTGGCTGTTATCAAAGGTAAAATGCAGATGCATAAAAATGTATTAGGCTTTTATAAAGGAGTGTCTCCACATTTAATAGCCGATTATTTGCTGAAGCCGTCTAACTTCAGGAAAAAGATTTTGATTACACCCGATAGTTTTTTTATGGTAAAAGAAATCATGAAAGAACTCAATATTAACATGTATGAAGAGTTTTTCCTGTTTTTGGATGAATGTGAAAAAGACTTCCCGGTAGAAAAATTAAGAATGGATTTTTTCCGTTTCCGTCATCGTATGTTTGTTACGGTAGCTCCAATTATAGAGAACGACCCGTTAATGAAAGAAAATAGATTCTTTATTTTGAAAATCCGCCCCGAGTACGAGTATAAACAGAAAATTAATCTGATTACTACAAATAATGTGATTGAGACGCTTTCTACGCAAATCTCTCAGATGAAAGAACCTGTGTATATTTTCTGCCACTCTGTTGAGACGATGCAATTGCTGATTGCAGATATACCGCTTTTACGCGAAAAAGCGCGTGTTTTCCAGCAACAAGAAGCATTTGAAGAATCCAATGCGACACAGTCGAACATGTACAATCTGCTTACAACTCATTATTATCTGGCGGTAGATATAGACTTGCCTTTTCCTCCACACGTCATCGTTATTTCCGATTTGTTCGGCAACAATCCCTCTTTTATCGACCCCAAGACGGATGTGATGCAAATTATCGGACGTTTTCGTAAAGGAGTAAAAAGTGTAGTGCATATTAGCAATATAGACTCGGAACTTCATTACTATACGCCCAAACAAGCACGCAACTGGCTTAAAAATGCCGGTAAAATATATGCAAGTTGGCTTAAGAAAAAGGGAAATACCCCTTACGACGGCGCACGCGAACTTTTGGAAGAGGCTCTTAATCAAAGCTCCTTTGCCCAGTTCGTTGATGAAGAAGGGATTCTCATTCCGATACGTATCACCAAGTTTATAGACAAAGAGACTGTGAAAAGCTTTTATACACACACAAAGTTGTTGCAGGAAGCATATATAAGTACAAAGTTGTTCGATGTATCCCATTCGCGCGAAGTTCACATCTTTTCGGATAAAGACCGGTTGTTGTTGAGTCGTAAACTTACGCAGGAGGGACGGAATCGTTTATTACTTACCCATTTCGAACAATTGGAAGTGCTGCGTAAAGTACGTTCCTCAAAAGCTCAAACAAGATACCGCTATTTGATAGAACGATTAATCGGAAACCCTTCCGACAATTTCCTCTACAATTGCTTTATAAAATACGGGAGCAATTTCATACGTAATTCGGGATATAAAGAAGATGTTATGCGGCAGGAAATAAATAAGATGCTTATTCCCAATTAACGAAAACGACAAGTCGGGAGAAAAAAATCCCCCTCACCATTCCACACAAACCCGCCTGTGCCGAATGATGAGGGGGATTTTTTTGTTATTTAGGTCAACAAGATTTCCAGTATTTGCACAGCAGCTTTGGATACGGAAGTGCCCGGGCCAA
>JAISZY010000235.1 GCA_031284375.1 Tannerellaceae bacterium
CATCACCGTTCCTGGATTATACAAATCGCTCAACTCAAACAACGACGTCGCAACGATGTAGAAAAACTACTGTCCATCTTCGACCAGGAAAACCGCACGCGCAGTCATTACATCCTCAACGTGGACGAAAACGATTTTCCGGAAATATACGCCCACATAATCCATCGCTTGCGCATGGCATGCGAAAGTGAAGATGTTCGGATAGAAATGGAAATGGAAGACGATTATTTGTCGGAATTGAAGGACAAGGAACGGGAGGTAGCCGAAATACACAAGGAGCTCAAGGAAAAGGACAAGACGATTGAAGAAAAGGACAAGACGATTGAGGAAAAGGACAAAGCGATTGAGGAAAGTAAAAAGGCGATTGAAGAAAGTAAAAAGACGATTGAGGAAAGTAAAAAGGCGCTCGAAGAACAAGAACAATTAATAGAAGCATTGAAAGCGCAATTGGCAAAAAGCCAAAAATAAAACAAAAATAAAAGTCACCCATCCTTCCCCACCACATCTACCCTGTGGCGTTTGTCTGTGGATTTGTTCGTATCCCATTTATCGACTATAACCCTTTGTTCGTCGATAAATGCCCCAGGATGGACGTTTTTTGTTTGAATAAACGACCGGGTAGTTCTACATTTGCCCACGAAAAACGCAAAAAGTGAAAATTTGATTTATAACAATAATTCGATTTTAAATGAGAAAATTATTATGTATTAAGATGATGCCGGCAGCAGGAATATGGCTGCTGTCTGCAACTTTTACCTTACTCAAAGCACAGGAACAACCCTTAGTTCTCGACCTGAACAAAGCATTGGATATTGCAATGAGCGAAAACCCAACGGTAAAAGTGGCCGACCGGGAAATTGAGAAGAAAAAATATGCACAAAAAGGAGCGTATGCCGCCTTGTTTCCACAAATCAACCTGAGCGGCGATTACAGCAGAACGTTGAAAAAACAGGTGATGTACATGGATGGAGCGTTTGATGTTGTGAGCATGATGGGCCCTGTGTTTAACGGAATAGAACAGACCTTTGTGAACCAGGTGCCCGGCTATACTCCCGGCGCTTTGCAGCAAGAAATCGCCGCCGCCACGCCGCCGCCCGACCCTTCGTCCGGCGAAGAGGGTATCTCCATCGGACGTGATAACAATTGGAGTTTCGGCTTCACGGCCGGTATGCCTATCATCAATACCGCGCTGTGGAAAAGCCTGTCTATCTCGGCTATCGACGTGGAACTTGCCATAGAACAGGCGCGCGCCTCGAAAATTGATATGACCAATCAGGTAAAGAAAAGTTTTTACAACGTTTTATTGGCAAACGATTCCTACCGCGTCTTTAAGGAAAGTTACGACAATGCGATGGCAAACTACTTGGATATAAAGAGTAAATTCGACCAGGGTATGGTGGCCGAATACGATTTGATTCGCGCCAATGTGTCGGTAAAGAATATCGAGCCAAACTTGTTGCAAGCCGAAAACTCGGCCATCTTGGCCAAGTGGCAACTAAAAGCGTTGCTGGGAGTAGACCTGGAACTTGCCTTGGAGTGCGAAGGTAGTTTGACCGATTACCAATCCAACCTGTTTGCCGATTATCTTTCTACATCCACCCAAGCAACCCTCGACGATAATAGCGCCCTGAAACAATTGGACATCCAGGCCAGATTGCTCAAACATACGCTCGATATGCAGAAGATGGATTTTCTACCTACTCTGTCGCTCTCGGCGCTGTATCAGTGGAGTTCGATGAACAACGACTTCCGGTTTAAGGATTACCGCTGGAATCCGTATTCGATGGTAGGCCTCTCGCTCAGCATGCCCATTTTTTCGGGTGGGAGCCGGCTGAACAAAGTAAAGCAAACGCACGTATCGCTTCAGCAGTTGCGTTTGCAAAGAGGAGATGCGGAACGGAACCTGCAATTGGCCGTAAAGCAATATATAGACCACATGAATACGTGTGTGAAACGTTTCGACGCCGCACGTAAAGCCGTAGAACAGGCCGAACGAGGACACGAAATTGCCCGCAAACGCTACGACGTAGGCGCCGGCACGCTGCTGGAAATGAACGACGCGGAACTGGCCCAAACGCAAGCCCGGCTGAACTTCAATCAAGCCATCTACGACTATATGACGGCACAGTCCGAACTGGAAAAAACATTAGGAAAACAATCTTATTCAAAATGATAATCATAATAAAACCCAACGATAAAATGAGAACAAGTAATGTATTTAAACTCGCATCGGTATCGGTATTCGCCTTATTGATGTCTTGCTCTTCGGGAGAGAAAAAAACAGAAGAAACAACTATAAGTCCGAAAGTAAAATTAGAAACCGTACATCTACAGGAAGTAGAACAACTCAGCGAATTTACGGCCACAGTTCTTGCCGGAGTATCCAACAAGATAGCGCCTCAAACACCTGTTCGTATCCGGAAGCTGTATGTAGAAGTGGGAGACCATGTGGCCGCCGGCCAACTTCTGGCAACGATGGATGCCACCAATCTGCGTCAAACGGAAATCCAGATAAACAACCAGGAAACGGAGTTTAAACGTATCGACGAATTATATAAAGTAGGAGGCGTATCGAAATCCGTTTGGGACGCACAGAAAACAACCTTGGACATGGCGAAAGAAACGTACAAGAATTTGCAGGAAAACAATCAACTGCGAAGTCCCATCTCCGGCCTGGTCACGGCGCGTAATTACGACAACGACGACATGTACAGCGGCGCCTTGCCGGTGTATGTGGTAGAACAAATCCGGCCGGTAAAGCTGCTGGTTCATGTGTCGGAAAGTTATTTTACGAAAGTGAAAAAAGGCATGGATGTAAGTATCAAATTAGACGTGTACGGCAACGATGTGTTTCCGGGAAAAGTAAATCTGATTTATCCAACCATCGACCCTGCAAGCCGTACCTTCCCCGTAGAACTGCGCATAGCCAATACCGACGAACGGGTACGTCCGGGTATGTTTGCGCGGGTAACGATGAACTTCGGCGTCATGGAACGCGTTGTAGCATCGGACCTCTCTATCGTGAAGCAAAGCGGTTCGGGCGACCGTTATATCTATGTCTATAAAGACAACGGCTCCGTATCGTATCAGAAAGTAGAGTTGGGACGTCGTTTGGGAGACCGGTACGAAATCCTTTCCGGCGTAGAAGACGGCGACCGCATAGTTATATCCGGTCAGAGCCGACTGACAAACGGAGAAGAAGTAGAGGTAGTGAATTAAGAAAAGCAAAAGATTATGAGTTTATATTCAACAGCAGTAAAAAAGCCTATTACTACGGCCCTGATTTTTGTGGCGGTTGTAATCATCGGCCTTTATTCCTTAACCCAATTGTCTATCGATTTGCTCCCCAAAATCGATATGAACATGATTATGGTGATGACGTCTTATCCCGGCACAAGCGCCGCGGATATAGAAATGAATGTGTCGAAGCCATTGGAAAATACATTGAATAGCGTAAGTGATTTGAAAAACATCACGTCGCAGTCCAGAGAAAACATTTCCATCATTACGCTGGAATTTGAATACGGCTCCGACACCGATGTGGCCACCAATGATGTGCGCGATAAATTGGAGATGGTAAAATCTTACTTGCCCGAAGGCGCGGAAAGTCCCGTTATCTTTAAATTCGGCACCGACGATATCCCAATCCTCATGCTCTCGGTCACGGCGGAAGAAAGCACAAACGCTCTCTATAAGATTCTGGACGATAAAGTAGCCAATCCATTAGCCCGTATCAACGGCGTAGGAGCGGTATCGGTGAGCGGAACCCCCATTCGCGAATTACAGGTATATTGCGACCCCTACAAGCTGGAAGCATACGGGCAAACCATCGAAAGCATCTCGGCCGTCATTGCTCAAGAAAACCGCAACACGCCGGGGGGCGTTATCGACATCGGTTCAAACACCTATTCCTTGCGCGTACAAGGCGAGTTTACGGACGTAACACAATTGCTCGACTTAGTTATCGGAAGCCGGGACAACAAAACGGTTTACCTCCACGACGTAGCCTACGTAAAAGACGCCGTAGAAGAACGGGCGCAGGAAACCTACAACAACGGAACCCGTGGCGGTATGATTATCATCCAGAAGCAATCCGGGGCTAACTCGGTAGAAATAGCCGAGAAAGTGTACGAAAAACTTCCCGAAATACAAGCCAGCTTGCC
>JAISZY010000025.1 GCA_031284375.1 Tannerellaceae bacterium
GATAGATTTGCAAGGATACGTTCGGTTATTGATACTACTCTCAAAAATGAGAATGATGTTTTCTTTGCTTTGAAATGTCTGGCAAATATTCAAATTACGAATAGTACCTGAGTAGTTACATTTTTATATTTCCGTTCCTTATATGATAGCGAATGGTCGACGGACTTATATCCAGCATTTTACTTACTTGATTTTGACTGTAGCCGGCGTCAAGCTTTTCCTGTATTAATGCCGGTTTTTCTTTCGTTACTTTGTAACACTGACCTCGCGTCTCTTTGCGTGAAAAAAAATATTCGGCACCCTTATCCCTGAAGGTCTTTGCGTAACGTTCTATATTTTTACGATGTTCGCCCAATGCGACACTTAATTCCGTTATACTGCATAGGTTTTGAACTGCTAAATTACCTGCTATAAAGCGGTAACTGTTTCTGTCTCCAACTGAATGGCAATAAATGGGATTCCCATTGTGTAGATAATAGACAATACCTTCCTTCTCGAAAAAACCTAAACTCGAGTTTATTAATTTTGTTGAACTCGGAAATATTGGTATCTGTGTCTGCATTTTTTTATCCGTTTTTTTTTGCAAATATACGACTTTTTCCGTTTGCGCAGATAATCCTTTTATGTTGCTGTTATTGACCCTATTAATGATTTCGCAGGTCAGGAGTTCTGAAATTACAATAGCGCCTATTCTGCGGCGATGAACGAGGCTTCGGCTTTGTTTGAAAACCTTGTCCAAGACTTTGGCAAGCCGGCGCACGCTGCCAAAGTAGCCCTTATTGCCGGTGCGGATGAGGACATTACCCGTCTGAACCAGGACAACGAAGAATTTATGGCGCTCTACTCCGGACGCGCCTTGGCCGAAGAGGAAGAAAAGGTGGAAGGCAGCATGTCTGAAGCCCGGAAGGTGGTGGAAGAGAAGTTCGACGTCTTGGCCGAGGCTATCAATACGTTTTACCGAATCAACGAAATGCAGTCGCCCAAAGACCCGGAAGTAAGCGATTCGCTCACGCAGATTATTCTCTTTATCAACGCCTACCTCCACCAGCACGAAGCCACCTTTGCACGCCGTAGCGCAAATTATCATTCCGGAGGAAGCGACCAACCTTCTTCGCCCGACGAGGAGCCTCAGAAACCGGATGCGACTGTTCCGCACATCCTTATCTCCGCTCAAGAAACGCTAGGCGACAGTGTGGCGCTGCCGGGCTTCGGCAACCAGATGTCTTTGCTTGCCGCCGATGCCGCCGCCTTCGCCGCCGCTTTGTATCCTTCGGCCAAGAACGGCCTTTTGCAACTCACCTGGCCCGACACGGATAATACGGAGAGTCTCCCCATTGCCGATTTTGTGATGGATACCGACACGACAACGCCGCTGGGTCTGCTGGTAGACAGTCCGAATCTGAATACGGCGTTTATCAAACCCTTCACCGGTACGGGCGACGCCGAAGCCGAGGTATGGAAAGACAATCAGCTCTTGGCCACGCTTCAAGGCGTGCAATTCCCGGCCACGATGAGCGAAGGGTGAGCCTGTCAGCGGAAGATATATCCTAAGGAAAACGTTAGATTATTTTGAAAAACAGAAGATTCCCCTTCTGTTTTTTCTGTTTGTAGCCGTATGTTTCCGGGAAGCGCCGCGATGGAGAAGAAAACGCCTTTATATTCTACGCTTATTCCGGCGCTTACCCCTATGTCGAAGGGTTTGATTTTCGTTTTCTTAGCCACAGGAAATTCCTCCAGCAGCCTTCGGGTAGAGAGTTTGCTCGACAAACGAAAATCAAGCGCCGGGCCTGTATAGATGGCCATCTTTACGCCCGAAATCGGAATATTGAACGCCACATGAAACGACGGCTGCAAGGAGTAGCTTCTTAGTCCGTGCTTCTGCAGGAACATACCTTCCAGGAGTTCGGTATGGAAAGAGCCGCCTTCGTAGGCTAAGGCTATTTCCGGACGAAACGAAAAACGTTGATAAAACGGAATATCCGCCAATGCCGCCACACTATAGCCCAAACAAGAGCCAGACCAGTAATCCAGATCGATTTTCTGTACCAGCGACGAACGGGCTACTCCTGCCCGTACGCCCCAATATACTTTGGCAAAGGTTGGCATGGAGCACATCACCATCAACCCTATTGCACACCCGGTTTTGCGTATATGTATCATGTCTTATAGTTTAATATAAATTTGTTTTCTATACAACCCGTAACCGGGAATCCAGTTTAATACGACAAAAAAGATAGCCCACGCCAGCGAACCTCCGTAATTTCCCAAAACAGGTACAAACCACGAATCGCATACAAAGGCATGAACCCCGGACACGCTGAGCAATGTAGATAAAAGGGCTGCCTGTACGTATAAATAAAGGGGATTGATGCCGAATGTCTCGAAAAACAACGACCAGCGTTTCTTGCCGTTTATATCAATGATCCAGATGAGAAGCGCCAACAGGAGAGAAGCCAGCCCGCAGGTGGCGAGAACGAACGTGCTGCTCCATATTTTCTTATTGATCGGAAAACCGTATTGAAGCAACAATCCGGCAAACAAAAGAATGGCGCCCAGAATAAACAAATGGAGGATAACCGGCTCGTGCTCCTTTTTACCGTTCCGGATGATTTTGCCGGCATAGAAGCCCAGCAATACGTGGGCAACGCTGCCAATGCAGCTAAGGAGTCCTTCCGGGTCGAAGGCGATACGGGTTCCGTCGGCCAGCATATCCCGGTAAAGATGGGATTCTCCCAACAGCGCACGGTCGATGATTGCGATGATATTGTGTGTAGACAAGGTGGCGCTATCGGTAAAAGCCAGCAAAGCCGCATAAAAAACCAACAGGCCGGCGGCAATATGCAGCACGTATTTATGATGAACCGACAAGCCAATCAGCGAAGCGATTCCATAGGCCAAAGCCAGTCGCTGGAGTACCCCCAGGATACGCAACTGCTCAAAGTGTCCGAATCCATGACGGAAAAGATGTCCGAACAGATTCAATCCCACGCCTATCAGGAATATCAGCAAAGTACGTTTCAGTACCTTGAAAACACTTTCCCGCGAAAAGGAGAAATGATATTTCCGAAGAGAAAAAAACATGGATACGCCCATGATAAACATGAAAAAAGGAAACACCAGATCGGTGGGTGTAAGGCCGTTCCATCCGGCATGTCGTAGCGGGGCGTAGACGTATTGCCATGAGCCGGGATTATTTACCATAATCATTCCTGCAATTGTGATTCCTCTCATCACATCAAGAGAGAGAAGTCTTCCTGTTTGTACTGTTTGTGTCATAATGAGGGTTGTTTAAGCGCGAAGTTATAATTTTTTTTAGAATTTCCATCGAAGGATAGCCGAAATATCTGTTTTTGTGTTTCCTTCTATCTCCTCCAGGTCTGTTCCTACTGCGTCTCTGTGGGTATAATACGTTGCAGATAACTTGGTAAAGAAAGCAAGCTTGTACGAAACATCCCAGCGAAACGTTGCCGATAAGCGAAATCCTTTTCCATAAAACTGCGGCATTTGGAAGGCGTATAATATGTTTTTTTCGTACGAACTCAGGCGAGCGTCGTAATCGTCCGTATGGAAATAAGCGACATAGAGATCGGCCTGGACAGGAAGCCCGGCCGGGCGCCATCCGATACTCTGGGCCGGCATGAATCCTTTGCTTCGCTTGTTTGCCTGGTTGTACATAATCCCTTCGAGCGATGTTTTAAAAAGAAAGGATTGCCTTTGACACTGCATTTGAAACCTTAGCCGGTGTTGTTCGTAAGGCAAGACAGACGCCGTTCCATCCGCCAACGTTTGGTTTTTCTCCTTTTCCCTGTACTTATAGCGCAGATAAAAAGAAACATTTTCCATCTGCGTATAATCCGCCTGCACCATGTATTCCTTGCCGGCAGAAGGGGCATCCACTCCATATTTGAGCCAGGGGAAACGGAAGAAATCGGCATAGGCCGATAGTTTCCAGTAAGCGAAAGGGGCAAATTGCAAGCCCAGATATAAACCTTGCTCGTTTTGCGGCGTCGAGTTTTGCGAGAAGGCGTTCCCAAAATAAGCCTGATATTTCTTGTCGTAGTAACGATACAGGAGCAGGAAGGAAAAGTAGGAAGCGGGATTCAGTTGCAGCGCATGAAGCGTAGCCAAGGCTTTATTGGCAGATATAGCCGTTTCGCCGTAAAGTTTCAGATACCGGTTTTTCCACAGATAATCCACGCTCATATTCAGGTTGCTGTTCCCCCGGAAATAAAAGAGGTTATAAGGCTTGGCGTCGGGCATCATCCTGTAATTGCCGAAGGAATAAGACAGCGCCGTAATCCCCAAACATACATCCGGCGTAGCGTAGCGGATATTTCCTCCTATGGTTTGCATGGATACGATGTAGGCCTTTTCCCGTTCGGCCATTGTACGATGCAGACCGTCGGTCTTTATGGAAGAAACGGTAAGACTGTCGGCCAACGTAGCATCCGTTTTTTTGCAGGAATAAAAGAGACTCACGTCTATATCCCTCCAGCGAGCCGTGGCGGCTGCTCCTCGGAAAAAATCCTCCTCGTTTGTTGAGAAATGTCGCCGAAAACCATACGTCCGTCGTTCTGTCTGGGCAACAGCGGCATTTCTTCCCGGCGTAAATTCATTGCTCACCACTAATCCCTGACCGAACGACATCTTATAATCGCCCACGACGCATGTGTTCAACCAACCCAGTTCCTTCACGATGAAATGAAACGAATAGAAATCATACCCCTTATTATGGCGGTTCAGAAAAGGTTCGCCCGCATCTTTTTCGGCTACGATGCCGAATTGCAGGCGCTCGTCGAACGTATAGGAATAACGGAGCGAATGATAGAAAGGTTCGCCTACGTATTGGCGGTTGGGATACACGGCCAATATACTGTCGGGTAAAGGACGATAGCCTTTTTTCTGTTGAAAACATTGGTCGTACCTGATATACAACTCATTCTTGCCGTAATCAACAAGGTTATCCACAGTAAACGGACGTTTTTCAACAGTTTCTTCGGCGATATAAACAAAGGGAAGCAGGAGTTCGATGGTTTGAAAATCTAATTCTTCCATGTTTTTCAGTTCATAGATAGTCTGCATCCTCCCATATCGCTTCCGGTAGAAAAGGATATCACGGATTTGAGATTCGGAAAGGAAAGGCAGTCTTTCCAACTGTTCTGCCGTTACCTGATTCAGGTCGAAGGGATGTTCGGAAAGGTAGGATAATTCAGCATATAGCGATTCGATGCGTTCTTCATCTTCTGTTTCGGAGGCTATTTCCTCTACATACTCCGTCCATTTATTCACAGAGAAAACAGATTGAGCTTTACTTTGATAACAACTTATCAACAGAGATATCAACAGAAATATATACAATCGGTTCATAACAAATCGGCGTTAAAAGGAAAAAGAAAGCCCAATCCCTGTACTCGTTCCCAAAACAGGATGATAAACAGCGGCTACATCTATATGAAAACTCGAAAAAGCATATCCGAATCCAAAAGACGGAAGCAGGGGAGAACCTTTTACGCCCGCACGGATACAGAAATCGCGGAATGCCACGTATTCAAGGCCCAGGCTACCTCCTATCGCAGATTCCTCGCCTGTGGACAAAGCGCCGGATATAAACATACGGTTAATAACTTCCCATTGAAAACCCGCCTGTATGGAATAATACATAAACTCCTTTTTCCCAGTAGACTTATCGCCTAAGTTCACCGAAGGGAAATTTGTTATCGACAAACCTATCAACAAATTATCAACAGGAATGTGTGTCAGTCCCACATCAACGGACAACTGGGCAGGCCGTTCTTCGTACAACTCCGTTTCTAAAAGGGCATACTGAATACTTACGCCCAACGCCCAATGGGTTGTCAGGCGCTTCGCCGTTAAAAAGCGGAACATACTTTCTCTGTACGCATCGTATCCGAAGGAAAAAATATCGCCTCCCAAGGAAAGCGTCTCGCCCGGCAGATAAAAACTCCCGCCCACGCTGCCCAATTCCTTCAATCCATAGCGATTGAAATAGTTTATACAGAGGGTTTTTTGTCCATACAAAGCAATCAAGGATGGATTAAATGCGGCCGAAGCCGTCGCTTCATTCCCTCCCATTCCGATAGTACGTATATCGCCTATGCGTAAATTGTTGGTAGCATACAAAGAAGGATACAGATGGAAAAATATCAAAATCAACAGAAGGTTTGGTTTCATTTTTTATTCTAATTTAAAATCCTACATAAAATCCGACGTAAGCCTGGTGGCTTAACTGCGGCAAAGATAATCACTCCCGGTCGAAAACACAACACGTATAAGTTTATATGAAAGCAATTGTATAAGACATTCTTTTACATATCTTTGCGAAAAGTTTCAGCAAAATGAGATACGACAAAGTCAGAAAAATGTACCCCACGTGTTATGTATAGTGTTATGTATACCCACATATTGTCTAAATATTACGATACCGCTTCCGATGCTTACCGGATTCTGCTCGCCCATAGCGAGGATGTTACTTCCAAGGCGCTGCAAATAGCCCGGATGCATCCGGAGATGCCTTTGGATTTGCTGTTTATCGAACAGGCGGCCATGCTGCACGACGTAGGCGTATTTCTTTGCCATGCTCCGGAGATAGGCTGTTTCGGCGCATCCGAATATATCTGTCACGGATACTTAGGGGCCGATCTGATGCGCCGTGAAGGCTATCCGCTTCACGCCTTAGTGTGCGAACGGCATACCGGATGCGGCCTGTCGCTTCGGGAAATAACGGAACGCAATCTGCCGGTACCCCATCGGGAGATGATTCCCCTCTCGGTCGAAGAACAACTCATCTGTTTTGCCGACAAGTTTTTCAGCAAAACCCATCCGGGACGGGAAAAAGCGGTAGACAAGATAAAAAGCCACCTTTCCGCCTACGGTCCGGACACTACGGCACGCTTCGAATACTGGTGCAAACTGTTTTTAGGAGCGTAAAATCCACCCGGCTCGGTATTTTATTATATATTTGCGCTTCAAGATGCAATAAGAAACAGCATGTCTCCCGGAGCGATTCTATATATTTTGCCGGTTTTCTTTGCCGGAACTCTCCTGTCTCAGGCGCAAGAAGCGGAAGTAACGCCACTCTTGCCCGATACGGCCGTGGTAGATACCATTGCTCCGGCCGGAAACGGACTGGATGCAACGGTTACCTATACGGCCACCGATTCGATTATCATGACAACCGGCAACTGGGCCTACCTCTTTGGACAAGGCCATGTAAAGTACGAACAGATAGAACTGGAATCGGAAGAGATAGAGATGAACTTGGACAGCAGCATGGTTTTTGCCAAATACGGCCTCGATACGCTGGGGGTAGAATTTGGTTATCCGCTATTCAAAGACGGCGGTCAGGAGTACGAATCCAAAACCATGCGTTATAACTTCAAATCGAAGAAAGGATTCATCACCGATGTCATCACCCAGCAAGGGGAAGGATACGTTACCGCGGCGCGAACCAAAAAGATGAGCGACGACATCCTGAATATGGCAGGCGGGAAGTATACCACCTGCGACGACCACGACCATCCGCATTTCTATATCCAGATGACCAAAGCCAAAGTACGTCCGAAGAAAAACATTGTAACCGGTCCGGCCTATCTCGTGATAGAAGACGTTCCCATCTACCTGCTTGGTCTGCCTTTTGCGTACTTCCCTTTTTCCGAAAGCTACTCTTCCGGTATCCTTTTTCCTACCTTCGGCGACGAATCCACCCGTGGTTTTTACCTGCGGGATGGAGGATATTATTTAGCCCTGAGCGATTACATCGACCTGGCCCTGACGGGCGAATTATACTCAAAAGGTTCCTGGGGAGCCAATGCCCGCTCTACCTACCGGAAGCGATATAAGTACAACGGCAGCTTCAACGCCTCTTATCTGTCCACCAAATTGGGCGATAAAGGACTGCCGGATTATAGTCTGACAAAAGACTTCAAACTCTACTGGACACATGCGCAAGACGCCAAAGCCAATCCTTACCGCAGCTTTTCGGCCAGCATTAATTTTGCCACCACCGGCTACGATAAGAACAACATCCAGAGCATGAGTACGCCTACCTCTACGCAAAACACCAAGAGTTCGAGTGTAAATATTACCCAACGCTTTCCCAACAATCCGCTCAGCATATCGGCCACAATGAACGTAAACCAGGCCGGGCGGGATACGATGCTGTCGGTCACCCTCCCGGACGTAACCATCAGCATGAGCCGAATCTTTCCCTTCAAACGTAAACAAGCCATAGGAAACGAACGTTGGTACGAAAAGATATCCATGAGCTATTCCGGTTCTCTGCGCAATAACATCTCTACCAAAGAGTACCTCTTTATGCAATCCAATATCATCAAAGACTGGAAGAACGCCATGCAACACCAAATACCGGTGAGCGCCACATTCAGTCTGTTTAATTACCTCAATATTTCTCCGTCGTTCAATTACCGTGAACGGTGGTACTCCAGCAAGGTAGATCAGGCATACGATTGGCAAACAAACACGGTGCATCCATCCGACACCACGTATGGCTTCTATCGTGTGTACGATTATAACACATCCGTTTCCGCCTCTACCACGGTATACGGATTCTTCCAACCTATGTCGTTTCTTCCGCTCGTCAGCAACTACATTGTTCGTCACCGGATGGATATGTCCGTAAGTTTAGGCTTTACGCCCGATTTCTCGAACAAGCGATACGGCTTCTACAAAGAACACGCCTACGTAGATAATCAGGGATTGGAGCGTACGGTTAGTTATTCGCCCTTCAGCAATGGGATGTTCGGCGTACCGGGAAGGGGGCAACAGGGAAGCATCAGCTTCAATATAGACAACAACATAGAAGCCAAGAAAACGGCCAACCGCGATTCGACGGAAGACACCAAGCTCAGCCTGATAGACAAGCTCTCCTTTTCCATGAGTCATAACATGATGGCAGACTCGCTCAAGTGGAGCGACCTGAACGTGGGGATTCGCCTGAAATTTTCCCGCAGCTATACGCTGAATCTGAATGGCGTATTCGACACCTATACCTACGGAGTGAACGAAAGTCCGGATGGCCGGAGGTCGTTCTATCGTCAGAACGTCATGCGCATACAATCCGGAAAAGGGTTAGGGCGTTTACGTTCCACCGGGACGAGTTTCTCTTATACCATCAAGAACGATTTCTTTAAGACCAATGCCCTATTTAAGCCGTTGCGGGCGCTTTTCGGCATAGAGGAAGCGACCGAAACGGAATCGACAACGGAATCCCCGGATGACGACATGCCCGTAGACGCCCTCGACGAGTTTGGCGAAATACGCGACTTAGTGCCCGAACAAGGCGGAAGTAGTCGCCTCAGAAAAGCCAAAGAAGACACTTCCGGAGAAACCGACGCCGACGGATATTGGAAGAACGGCGTTCCCTGGAGTCTGTCCTTCAATTACAATCTGAGCCTCGGATACGGCGATTTTAATTACGACAAGCGGGAGTATGATTACCGGATTACTCATGCACTTAGTTTCAGCGGCAACATACAGCCCACCAAAAATTGGCAATTCAACTTCAATGCAACATACGATTTCGATACAAACAAAATATCGTACCTCACGTGCAATCTCTCTCGCAATTTACATTGCTTCACGATGACTGCCGGCTTTAACCCTGTGGGGAATTATAAGTTCTACTCGTTTTCTATCGCCGTAAGTTCTTCTCTGCTGAAAGACCTTAAGTACGACCGCCGGAGTAATTACCGGGAAGGCCAGAAATGGTATTAAACGCCCCTTATCCTACCATTCGATAGGCTTCTTCCCGCAGGCAATCAGATAATCGTTTGTTTGGCTGAAGTGTTTATTCCCGAAAAACCCCCGGTAGGCCGATAAAGGAGACGGGTGCGGCGACTGAAGTACTAAGTTGCGGCTCTTGTCGATAAAAGCCCCCTTGCGTTGCGCATACGATCCCCATAGAATATATACGATATGGCTTTGCGATTCGGCAAGGCGATGGATAACGGCATCGGTAAACGTTTCCCATCCTTTATTCTGATGCGAACCGGCCTGATGCGCCCGTACCGTCAGCGTGGCATTGAGCAACAGAACGCCCTGTTCGGCCCATCGCGTCAGGTCGCCGCTCAACGGGGCAGGCGTGCCTGTGTCACTCTCTATTTCTTTGAAGATATTAACAAGCGAAGGAGGGAAAGGAACCCCTTCTCTGACGGAGAAACAAAGTCCATGCGCCTGCCCGGGTTCGTGATAAGGGTCCTGCCCCAGGATAACCACCTTTACCCGGTCGAACGGACAAAGCCGGAATGCGTTGAAAATATACGCTCCCGGAGGATACGCAACGCCTTGTTTGTATTCTTGCCTCACAAAATCGGTGAGTCGTTTGAAATAATCTTTTTCAAACTCTGCCGATAGTTGCGCTTTCCATCCCGGTTCTATCTTTACGTTCATGCGTATAATCTCCTCTTTGCATGTTAAATTAAAGGCATACCGGCTTCCCGGGCTTCTCTGCGCATATCTTCCGGCCAGATGCTTGCTTGGATTTCGCCGATATGCGCTTTGCGAAGAAAGAACATACATAACCGGCTTTGTCCGATGCCTCCTCCGATACTTTGAGGCAGTTCTCCGTTCAGCAAGCGTTTGTGGAAGTAGAGTTCTTTCCTGTGTTCCATACCGCAGAGTTTCAATTGCCGGAGCAGAGCTTCTCTATCCACGCGAATCCCCATCGAAGATAGTTCCAGCGCATGGCCTAATACATCGTCCCACACGAGTAAATCGCCATTGAGACCGTCCCGGTTGCCGGCAGGAGTAGACCAATCGTCGTAATCGGGCGCCCGGCCGTCGTGTTTTTCGCCGTTGCTCAGCACGCCGCCGATACCTGTAATAAATACGGCGCCGTATGCTTTCGTTATCGCATCTTCCCGTTCTTTCGGTGTGAAGGAGGGATATTTTTGCAACAAATCTTCGGCATGAATAAATTCGATGCGCTGCGGCAGGAGGGGTTTGATTTCCGGAAACATTTCGTACACCATGTATTCCGTTCGAATCAAGGCGGCGTATATCCGTTTTACTATCTCTTGGAGGAATTCGATGGTTCGTTCGTTTTCCTTCATGGTGCGTTCCCAATCCCATTGGTCTACGTACAGCGAGTGGAAATTGCCCAATATCTCGTCGGCCCGTATGGCATTCATATCGGTGTAGATTCCGTATCCTTCCTCTACATCGTAATCGGCCAACGTGAGACGTTTCCATTTGGCCAGCGAATGAACAATTTCGGCTTTCGCATCATTCAGGTCTTTCATGGGGAAACTTACGGCGCGTTCCACTCCGTTCAGGTCGTCGTTGATGCCTGTACCTTGCAGTACAAACAAAGGGGCCGTTACACGTCGTAAACGTAACTCGGAGGAAATGTTTTGCTGGAAAAAATCTTTAATTTTCTTGATGCCCAACTCTGTTTGAGAAAGGTTCAACAAGGCCCGGTATCCGGCAGGTTTTATTAGATAACTCATACGATCATTATTCTTTTAAATTTGACGGGCAAACTTAGATAAAATAAAATTATTGCCGCATGTTCTTTCGGGAAATCTTCCCGGCTCCGGGGGATTCCCTCCGCGCTCCGTGGGATTCCCTCCGAGCTCCGTGGGATTCCCTCCGCGCTCCGTGGGATTCCCTCCGTGCTCCGTGGGATTCCCTTCTCGCTCGAAGGGATTCCCTTCGCGCTCCGTGGGATTCCCTTCACGCTCCGTGGGATTCCCTTCACGCTCCGTGGGATTCCCTTCGCGCTCCAAGGGAATCTTTTCCGTCAGTTAAAACGGACGGGAAAAAGGCAAGCAATGCACAAAACTGTGCCGCGCGCAGTATATAAGCGTGCGATATAAAAGAAATCTGCCGTATTTTTGTAGCATTAAACAATAATCTTTTATTTATGAAGAACAAAATGATTTGTACCTTATTACTGGTAAGCTGCGTGACCGTGGGCGCCTCGGCCTGCGAAAAATGTGTGGCGTATGCCGGCTTGCACGATGTGCGTTTGCTGGATAGCCCTTTCAAACATGCAATGGAACTGAATGCAGACTGGATGTTGGAATTGGACATGAATCGCTTGTTGTCTGATTTCCGAAAAAACGCCGGGCTGACTCCCAAAGCGGAATCGTACGACGGATGGGAAAACTCCGGCATCTCCGGTCATACGCTGGGGCATTACCTCACGGCGGCTTCTCAACAGTACGCGGCGACGGGCGACGAACGTTTCAAGAACCGGGTAGATTATCTTACGACCGAATTGGATAGTTGTCAGCAATATTTTGTGAACGGCTTTATCGGCGGAATGCCCGGAGGAGATAAAGTATTTAAAGAAGTGAAGAAAGGCATCATCCGCTCCAAAGGATTCGACCTGAACGGGGTTTGGTCTCCCTGGTACAATGTGCACAAAACCATGGTGGGTTTGTATGATGCGCATGTGCTGGCGGGAAACGAAACAGCCCGCAAGGTGTTGATAAACTTGGCGGATTACTTTGCCGATGTCGTTTCCGGCCTCTCCGACGAGCAGGTGCAACGTATGCTCGATTGCGAGTATGGCGGCATGAACGAAGCGTTTGCCCAAGTCTATGCCCTGACCGGCAACAAGAAGTACCTCGACGCCTCGTATGTATTTTATCACAAGAAGGTGCAGGATAAATTGGCCGAAGGCATCGACGCCTTGCAGGGATTACATTCCAATACGCAGATACCGAAACTTATCGGAAGCGCTCTTCAGTACCGGCTTACCGGCAATGAGCGAGACCGCCGGATTGTGGATTTCTCGTGGAATACCCTCGTGCATCACCATTCGTATGCCAACGGCGGAAACAGCATGGGCGAATACCTCTCCGTACCGGACAAGCTAAGCGACCGGCTGGGTACAAATACCTGCGAAACCTGCAATACGTACAATATGCTGAAACTAACGCAGTATCTGTATCAGTGGACAAACGACACGAAGTACCTCGACTATTACGAACGCGCCCTGTACAACCACATCTTGGCTTCGCAACATCCCGAAGACGGAAGAACTTGCTATTTCGTGTCGCTGGGCATGGGAACAAAAAAGAACTTCTACGGCAAAACCAACAACTTTACCTGCTGTATGGGGTCCGGATTTGAGAATCATTCCAAATACGGAGGCGCTATTTATGCCTACGGAGCAGACGGGAAGTCGGTGTACGTAAACTTGTATATCCCCTCCGTGCTGACGTGGAAAAAGAAAGGCATCACCCTGAAAATGGAAACCGATTATCCCGAAAACGGAATCATAAACCTGCTCTTGCAAGATTGCCCCAAGGGAGAAGAAGCCGACATCTGTCTGCGTTATCCCGCCTGGGCCACGTCCGGCGTGACGCTAAAGGTGAACGGCGCTCTACAAAAGGTTGCGGACAAGCCGGGGTCTTTTATCTCCATCAGCCGGAAATGGAAGAAGGGCGATAAGATAGAGATTCGGTTCCCGCTGTCGCTCTATACGGTTGCCATGCCGGATAATGCGGATAGACGCGCCGTCTTTTACGGACCAACGCTTCTGGCCGGCGTATTCGGAACGGAAGAACGCAAGCAGGGGGATATACCGGTCTTTGTATCGGAAGAAAAAAGTATAACCAACTATGTGAAGCCGCTCGCCGGGCAACCGCTGGCCTTTGCAGCGTATTTCCCCAACATGGCCGACAAGGCGTCGATGATGCCGTTCTACAAGGTCTACGACCAATATCAAACCGTATACTGGGATGTGTATTCGCCCGCCGAATGGGCTACGGCCGAAAATAAACGCAAAGCGGAAGTGGAACGACTGGCTGCCTTAGACAAAAAAACGCTTGATT
Organism: Tannerellaceae bacterium; assembly: GCA_031284375.1. Classification (GTDB taxonomy): domain Bacteria; phylum Bacteroidota; class Bacteroidia; order Bacteroidales; family Tannerellaceae; genus DFXE01. The sequence continues at coordinate 13,824 of JAISZY010000025.1, forward strand.
ATATTGTGCTGGGTGAAATGCAACCGGAACGCGACCATAGCCTCGACGGCAACAATACCCGTACCGGCGAAGGATACCTGCGCAAATACCGCATGGCCTACGAAGAGGGTTGGTTTGCCTTCGATATGCAATGCAACGACGCTAACCCTACCCAACTGATTCTTACGTATTACGGCGGCGATGCAAAGAAGTATTCTTTCGACGTGGCGATAGATAATCAATGGAACAAGCAAGTGCATCTAACCGAGCTGAGAGACGGCTTCGTAGAGTTGGCCTTGGATATCCCGAACGAAATAACGGCCGGCAAAGAGAAAATCCGGATTACGTTTCGGGCAGATGCCAATACGCGCGTATCGAATATCTACAATTGCCGGCTGATAAAGAAATAGCGCCTTAGAGCCGGAAACCGATGCGAAGACCCAGCGTGAGGGTGATACCCCGATAACTAAGACTGTTCAGGTAGTTGTCGGGGTATGCTTTGTGCGCGTCGTAAAACGAAAACACCCGACCCACGCCCGCATAGCCGTCAATAAGAAAGCGACGGCCGGGACGGTTCTGCACTCCAACGAATACGTTCGTACCGAATCGTGCAAAGTTCGACGACTCTTTTACCTCCTCCCATTGCGGTTCGTAATACGTAAGTGCGTTTTCCTGATAAGAAAGAAAGGTATGCCGCCACTCGTTGTACTGCACCGAGTAATGGGCGGCCGACAATCCGCCGGAAACGTACAATATCTTTCCGAAGGGGAAGTATTTGTAATTCGTCTCCAGCCCCACGCCCCAGGCGTGGCGGATATCCCGGTCCAGCCACTGCATCCAGAGACTGTTGTCGTCTCCTACGTAATAGCCGATGGCGCTTACCTGCAACCAGTGACGAGGGTTTTTCAACTGCCTTTCGTAGTCTATCCTCATGCCGTTGTTCAGCCAGTAGAGCGGTTGGATGGCCAAGGTGTTTCGGAATGTGCGGGGATGCTCCTGCGCTTCTACGTTGGGGAAAGACGTTGCGAGGCAGGCGAGCGTAAGGAGGGCTATGATTCCTGTTGTTTTCATGTGGGATTATTCTTTGGGAGATACATGTATTTTACTTACAAAGCGGAGTTCGCCGCCGGTGTAATCAAACTGATACAATCCGTTGTCGGCTATCAGGAGCAGGAGGCCGTTCAGGGGGATTACGTCGTACGATTCCGCTCCGGCGGTTTCGGGTATACCGGCTATGTCGTCTATGCGGACAGGAGCGGCGGGATTGGTTACGTCGTACACCTTTAGTCCGTCGTCGCATACAAAGAGTTTATTGCCGTCGATGCCCAGCCCTTTGGGATGTTTGAAGGCGGTTTCTACATGTATCAGGCGGGGATTGCGGATGTCGGACAGTTCGTATACATGCAGCTCGTTTGTTGAGCGTCCGCACCATACGTTGGCCGAATTGAGCGTTACGTAGGCGTACATGCCGGATGCCGTCACCGGGTCGCAGGCCGTGATATGCGAAACATACGCCAACGGCTGAGGGTATTCCGGCTGCGCGATGTTGTAAACGTACATGCCGGATTGCGAACCCATAAAGAGGAGGGTATCCATCGGAAAGATGGTTTCGACGCCGAAGTGCAGGAATTGCGTGTTGCCTTTTAAGAGTTCCGGCGCTTCGGGGCTGGAGACGTCAAACGTTTTCAGCGTAGACGGATCTACGGTATAGAGATAATCGCCCGCAATGGCGAAGCGCGCCATCGAACCGCCTTGCGCGAGGCCTGCCTCGGCTGCTGTGCCGCTATCGGAAGAAGTGGTATAAATTTCGCATCCGCCCAGCAAAACGAGTAGGGGGTATAGTATGTATCGTTTCATGTGTACGGTGATTAACGATTCGTTTTTTTCCATTCTACAATAATCATATCGTTTTCGCGGGCGCCGTAGTAGTAGGAATTATCGGGCGCCGGCGGTTCGGGAAAGACGTTGGTCAGTCGCCGGGTTACGGTATGGTTTGTCAAGTGGAAGGCCACCAGGTCTACCGAATTATCCAAGTAGAGGATATCGCCTTTCACGGCCATGTCGATACATCCCGGGGCGGAGATGAATGCTTCCTTCAGGGGATGAGCCGGGTCGGCGTTGTGGATGATATGCACCCCTTTGTATCGTTCGTTGATAAAGATATAAGGCGGCTTGGCGTATATCTTTCCGGGATTTATCAGGGCGTGTTCGCCGGGGTGGTAGGTTACGGATTTTTCCAGGTCGGCGCGTTTCATCATCACCGGCGTGTAGTCTCCTCCGTAGAGGGGGATTGTTTCAACGTAGTTTGCCGAAGTCAGGTTGAGAAGGGCAAACAGTAGCAGGCCTACGGTTAAAAAAAGATTTTTCATACGTGTGTATTTTTAATTGTTCACATGATAATAGATGACGGCCGGCGCTGCTTCGCTGCATCGCTATTCCATCCGCATCCGCAGAGGAGGGATAGGCCGGCGCGCTCATTTGAATCGGATTCAACGTCATGTGGGCAACATTACGTTCTACGGATATACCGGGAATCTTGTGTTCCATATCTCTTTGATGGTTTCTTCCTGCGAATACCCCACGGGGCAAGCTACGCTGCGGGTATTGGCGAAATAGGAGCGGAAGGACTGTTCGCCCAAAGGCCCGGATATCATGCGTATGAGGCACATTTGGAGATGACCGTTGGGGTCGGTTTCCCGGAGCCAGTCAACAGCATACCACAGCCATTGGTTGCGATAGGTTTCGTTCTGCATGGCAAACCAGGTAATGTCGTCGTATCCCCAACAGAAATGGTCGTTCGGATTGGCTACGCCCGGCTCCCGGCTGATGCCAAAGTTGTCGAACTCCACCAAGTAGGGCATACTTTCGGCCTTCCATCCGCTTGGAGAAACGGCTCCCCGGCTTTTCCGGTAAATCCCGTCGTTGTGTCCTACTTCCAATATGCCTTCCATCGGTTTGTCTTCCACCTCCCGTATGCGTAGAGGAAAGGAATTGAAGTCCAACAGGCTGACGCCGTCTTTTATAAATCCACCTTTGGGGGTATGTCCATCCAGAAGGATGTAATGCCGGCGGGCATGCGTCTTGGCGTAATCGCGTATTTTCTGCAGAAAAGCGGCATATTGGCTCTTGTCGGGGTCGTCTTTTCCGATAAGTTCTACCTGACCCAGATGAAACGCTTCGCACCCAATGTCTATATAAGATTTGGCAAGGAAATAAAACCAGAGCTGAGTTTCGAGGTTGTTTATCATCGGCGTACCGCCCCGGGCGCTACGCATGAGAATTTCGCTGCTGGAATCAACCCGTTTTATCATATCTTCTACGCGAAAGTTGCGGTCTTCTACCGGCAGGTTGAACGCTTGGAAAACCCATGCGGGAATTTTCAGGTTGTTTACATCTCCGCTCACATGTTCGAAAAGGCATCCCTGGAAAATGATTTCCGGGTCATACGCATGCATCCGTTCTATCAACCTCTTTGCGTAATCGAGAAAAGCCGGCTCGCCCAATTGGCTTTCCTCGCTCCAGCGATACATGGCGCGGCCGATAAACTTGGCCCCTATGTTTTGAATCATACGTATATCGTCTTCCCGGTAGGGGAACAGATAGTTCTCCGGATTGCCGGGAACAAGAAAATAGCCCGCCGTAACCGAACGGTTTAAATAATTTTCCAATACCTGGCGCGAGATAGAGCCATCGAAATAAAAGTTCGCGTTTTCCGAGAGTTCCTGCCGCTCCGTATTTTTTTCGCGTATCGCGGCCGGTTCTTTCGCGGCATAGCCGGCGGGAAACAGAAAGAGTATCATCCCGCAGGTGGAGATGAATTTCCTCTGCATTTTAAAAAGCATCTTCGTCATACCATTAGATTATTAAGTGATTTATACTGCACGCAGTATAAAAATTAAAATTATTGCCGCATGTTCTTTCGGGAAATCTTCCCGGCTCCGGGGGATTCCCTCCGAGCTTCCGGGGGATTCCCTCCGAGCTTCCGGGGCATTCCCCCGAGCTTCCGGGGCATTCCCTCGAGCTTCCGGGGAAGCCCAATTCTACCTGATTGCCGTCAGTTTTAACGGACGGGAAAAAGGCAAGCAATGCACAAATCTGTGCCGCGCGCAGTATATATGCCGGAAGGAAAAAAATCCGTTTTCTCTACAATATTTTTCATTCTCATCTGTCGGCATACATAGAGGATCTCTTTAGGGATTCCCTTAGATATTATTAGGCGTAAAATAAAATAGTAGGGTAATGAAAGTAGAATATATTATTGTAGGAATTGTGCTTCTGTTGTGGATTTTGGGCGACATGTACCGCAGACATAAAAACAGGAATAAAGTGATTTGTGTTGTGGAACGTAATTGTACCGGGTGCGGGCGTTGTGTAAAAAGATGTACCCGCCACGTATTGGAAAAGGTAAAAGATGAAACGGGAATACACCTCGCCGTAAAATATCCCGACAAGTGTACCGCTTGTGGAGACTGTATAGGCAAATGTAAATTCGAGGCATTGAAATTAACAGAACGGAAATGAAGACGCTTCCTGTAAATATATGTATGGAATGTTTCTCCACCAGAGGTCATTTTTGCTGCAATGTACGCAGACTGTTTTATCAGTTGCATATCCCTCCGCAAGAACAGATTATATTGTGGAATATGGCAATTAAAAAGATGAATTGCGAAAGTATCCAAAGGATATTGGTATTTTTACTGCAAAGAGAATCGGACGTAAGGACAATGCGGCAATCTGAACTTAGCCAATGAATGTTTGAATGGAATAAATCAAAAACAGTTATATAAATTAAAATGAAATCGTTATGAATAGATGTGTTCATATTTTGTGGCACGTATTGCTGGGAGTGGCAATCGTTGCCGGAGTTGGCGGTATCGTCATGTTCTTGTGGAATGGGGTGGTGCGCGTTATTTTCGGGGTAGCAGCCATTAGCTTTTGGCAGGCGCTGGGAATACTTGTGTTGTGCCGTATTTTGTTCGGCAGTTTCGGACACGGACGATGGTTGGGAGGCGGCGCTTTTCACAAAAATCCCATCCGTGCAAAGTGGGAGCAAATGACGCCCGAAGAACGGAAGGATTTTATCGGCCGCCATCATCATCATTATCACCATCCTGTACACGAAGAACCCGAAAAGAAAGATTGACGTGGCGAGAGTAAACCGGGAGAACCTCGAAAAACTGATTGCAACCTATCAACCGCAATTGAAATCCTTTATCCTCAAACGGGTGAATAATAAGGAAGATGCGGAAGATATTCTGCAAGACGTTTTTTATCAGTTGATAAAAACGGTCGATACTGCCATGAACCCGATAGAACAGGCAACAGCCTGGCTCTATCGGGCTACGCGGAACAGGATTATCAATCACGGCGTCAAAAAGCGCGAGGAAGCCCTGCCGGTCTATCCGTATGATGCATCGGAGGAGGATATGCTGAATGATTTTTCGGAAGTCTTGTTCAGAGAAGAGACATCGCCGTCGCCCGAAACGGAATACCTGCGGTCGTTGGTTTGGACGGAGTTGGAAAACGCCCTTGCGGAACTTTCGCCCGCACAACGCGAGATATTCGAACTAACGGAATTAGACGGTATCCCACTGAAAGAAATCGCCCAAACAACAGGAGTTGCCGTCAATACCTTGTTATCTCGAAAGCATTATGCGGTATTGCATCTGCGCAATCGGTTGGCCGTATTGTACGACGAGTTGAATATACCATAAATAAGGTATTGTGGCCACTTCCTGTTCCCCCTTACCTTTACGCAAAAATTAAAAGGATATGAATTTATATAGTTTATATGTGTGTATGTGCATGATGTGTCACTGCCGGAATCGGACAGCGAAAGATTCATGTACCTGAAAAAGATAAGTGAAGGTTAATCTACAAAAGGCTGTCCGAGAAAAAAACGGACGGCCTTTGTTGTTTGATGAGTGATGAGAAATTATTAAAATTTTAAATGATATAAATGTATGAACAGCAAATTGAGAATTTTAAGTTTGATTGTACTGCTTGCTGCCGGTAGTTCCGCAAACGCGCGTACAGCAGAAGGTCCTGCCGATCCGACAGGACAGGAAATTGTTTATATTGAAGGTGTACGGTTTGTAGACGCCTTGTTGGAGAAATGGATTTCCGAGTATTCGAAAGCACATCCCAATGCGTTGGTGTCTGTTGCAGGGAAGGAGATAAAGGAAGTTCCTATTCGGATTGTATCGTCCGGGCGGCCAAACGACGAGGCTGTGCAAACACAAACGGGAGGGATTTCTTTCGGCAAATATGCTATTCTGCCGATTGCCGGAAAAGAAAACACCTTGCCGGACGAACTGAAAAAGAAAAAGCTAAATGAAAAACGGCTCAAAGAATTGTTTTTCGAAAAAGATTACCTTTCCGGCGATGGCGAAGCAGATAAAAAGGAAAAGTACAATGCTACGGTTTATTCGGGCAATCGTTCTTACTCGGTATCTCATACGTTTGCCGGACATTTCGGATATGAAGCCAGCAGCCTGAAGGGTAAAAAGATTGCCGGCGACGATATTTATCTGAACAATGCCGTAGAAAAAGATGCCCAAGGGGTTAGTTTTAATCACCTGAATTATATTTTCAATATCGAATCGCGCCGGCTGAACGATGGCATCGCCCTTCTTCCCTTGGATATAAAGAAAGAATATGCCGAAGTGCTGGATTTGCAGAACTTAGACGAAACAATCACGCTCCTGGAAGAGAAAGACATCAGCCTGATACCGGTGGAGGAACTGACGTTTACGTTGCCGGAAAAAGTAAGTCCGGCTACATTTCGATTTCTGGAATGGGCGCTTTCGGAAGGGCAGAATTATCTTCACACCTATGGCTTTCTCCGATTGGATACCAAGACGCTTGCTCAGCAGCAAAAACAAATATCGGTATTGGAAACAAAATTATTGGCTAATAAATAATTCTCTTATGGGCAGCTCTAAAATTCCAAAATCAAGGCTTGCAACAGAGGCAAGCGGAGTTGGTCTTCCACCAATCGGGCGGTTGGTCTTCCACCAACCGAGCGGTTGGTCTTCTAGCAATCGGGCGGTTGGTCTTTCACCAACCGAGCGGTTGGTCTTTCACCAACTGAGTGAAGGTACAGATTCTTGGTTTTTTTAGAGATACCCTTAATTAACAAAGAGCGTCCTCCGCACCGCTCTGCAAAATTGGATAGGAGGACGCTTGACTTTAAACAAGTAAAATCTATGACAAAAGTATTATTTTTTTGGTTCGCGCTACTCCTTTTCTTTCCGTTTTCCGGCTATACGCAAGGAAGCGAGGTGAAAATAAACGGAAAGATTCTGGACGAAAAAACGCAGGAACCCATTATTGGAGCCGGCATCTCGCTCGTCGGCTCAAGAGGGACAGGAACCGTAAGCGATGTGAATGGAAACTTTTCCCTTAGCGTACGCTCGCTTCCTGCCACTATCTCGATTGACTACTTAGGCTATAAAAGTCAGGAAGTAGATGTATACGAATCCTTGGAACCGGTAATTGTACAACTCCGCGAAAACACAAATTTTCTGGACGAAATCGTTGTCGTGGGCTATGGAACGCAGAAACGCAAAGAACTGACGGGAGCTGTTACATCCATCTCGAAAGAAACGCTTGCACAGCCGGTTGTATCGGTCGATAACTTGCTTGGCGGAGCCGCGGCTGGCGTAAACATCACACAGGGCGGACAGCCGGGTTCGGCCTTTTCGGTTCGCATCCGTGGAGGGAACTCCATCAACGCGGGTAATGAGCCGTTGTTTGTCATTGATGGCGTAATCCTTTACAGCGAAACGGGAAGTTTGGGTACGTCGCAAAGTGAATCGGGAAGTTCGGGTACGTCGCAAAGCTCAAGCGTGTCGCAAGTAACGGCCAGGCTCAATCCTTTGGCGGCTATCAATCCCAACGACATCGAAAACATCCAGATTCTGAAAGACGTATCGGCAACGGCTATTTATGGCTCGCGCGGTTCGAACGGTGTGATTATCATCACCACCAAAAACGGACAAAAAGGCAAGGAGAAAATAGAATACCAATATTCCATCGGCTTGCAACAGGCGGAAAAAACCATAGACCTGCTGAATGCCGGCGAATGGGCGGCGCTCAATCGCGAAATCGGCGGCCCGCTCAAAGACGCAACCGATGCGGAGATTGCAGCCTTTGGCAAAGGGTATGACTGGCAAAATGCCATCCTTCGCACGGCCGTTAGTCAAAATCATCAATTCTCTTTCAGCGGGGGAGATGATAAAACCCGTTATGCGCTTTCGGGAAATTATACCGACCAAGACGGTATCTTGCTCAATACCGACTTTAAACGCTATACCGGCCGGTTGAATCTGGAACGCGATGTGCTGAAAAACTTTAAAATAAACCTCACACTCAATGCCAGCAAGCTGAATCAAAACGGGCTGAACGAGTATCCGACGTATGCCTACCGGGCTAATCCCTTTGAGGACGCTATCCGTACTTCGCCCGCTACGCCGATATACAACCCGGACGGCAGTTTCAACTACACCAACCCTTATGAGGTGGGCGACTTGCGCGACGGCGACAGAACAACAAACGCCGTTTCCAACCAGATTCATACAACGGCTCAGAATCATGCCAATACATTGCTTGGTAACGTTTCGTTTCTATATTCCATCATTCCGTCTCTTGTGCTGAAAGTATCGGCAGGAACAAACACCAACCATGTTACGTCCAATTACTATGCTCCATCGTACACCGCAGGCGGCTTCAGTTCCGGCGGCTATGCCAGGGTAGGCAATTTCAATACCGACATCTGGCAGTACGAATATACGCTCAATTATACCAAACAGTTGAACAAAGAACATTACATAGATGCTTTGGGAGGCTATACCACCCAGACTACCTTATCGGAAAATGCCATCGCCTCGGCCGCCAACTTTGCCAACGAGCAAATCTTCTGGCATAGTTTGCAGAGCGGCAACACTCGCGAAGCGGCGTCGTCCGGCGGTTATGAAGCTATTTTAAATTCCTTCATCGGCAGGATAAACTACGTTTTCAGGGGAAAATATAATCTGACGGCCACCATCCGCGCCGACGGTTCTTCTCGTTTCGCTCCCAATCATAGGTGGGGATACTTTCCTTCCTTAGGCGTTTCGTGGAACATAAGCGACGAAACATTCCTGAAAGGCAACCGGAACCTGAACGAATTGAAATTGCGGGCAAGTCTGGGAACCGTGGGGAATCAGGAAATAGGCAACTATCGGTACGAAGCGACTTATGGAGCAATCAGTCCGTATTCGTTCAACGAGCAACTTATTGTAGGTTATGCCCGCACCTGGCCCGAAAATCCCGATTTGAAGTGGGAACAGACAGCCGCTTACAACGTGGGCATTGATGCAAGTTTATTCAATTACCGGCTCCATATCACGGCCGATGCTTACTACAAAAAGACTTCCGACCTGTTGCTCAGCACGCCTACCTCTATTGCTACCGGTTTCAGTTCGGTGTTGCGCAATGTGGGAAACATCAGTAATAAAGGCGTCGAATTGGAAGCGAGCGGTACAATTATCGACCGGCGCAAACTGAAGTGGGATGTTTCGGCCAATATCGCCAAAAACATCAACCGTGTAATCAAGTTGGCCGGCAATCAGGAAAACATCGGCGCTAACATCTGGGTAGGTCATCCGCTCGGCGCTCAGTATATGATTGAATACGACGGTATCGTGCAGAAAGACGACGATGTTTCCAAAATCGCCGGCCCGTCGTGGAAAACCCATGTGGAAGCGGGCGACGAAAAATTTATCGACCAAAACAAAGACGGCGTAGTGGATGAAACCAACGACCGCGTCGTACTCGGCTCGCGTAATCCCGATATAATCTATGGATTCTCTACCACCTTGTCTTACGGCGCTTTCAGTTTATACGCTTCTTTTCAAGGCGTGAGCGGGAATAAAATATATAATGCCCTGCGACAAACTCTTTCAACGCCCAGCTTTTCGTACAACGGTCTCGCTGTGCTGAATAACCGGTGGACGGAATCCAATCCTTCTACCGACATTCCCAAGGCGCGAACCTCGGCGGCAACCTACACAACAAGTCATTATCTGGAAGACGGCGCTTATCTGCGGCTGAAAAACGTTACGCTGAACTACACCTTGCCGGTGAAAATACCGAAGGCGCCTTCCGCCGGATTCCGTATTTTCCTGTCGGGTCAGAATCTATTCACCCTTACGAAGTTTTCCGGCTACGACCCCGAAACCGGAGGCGAGGCTTCCTATCCGCTGGCCAGAACAGTTTCTCTGGGTGTGAATCTTTCTTATTAATTATAATCCATATTTCATAAAAATCAAGTAAGATGAAAAAGTTACTACTATATATATTGATTGTATCGGTTGCTCTTTTTTCGTGCAGCGACCTGGATGTTATTCCTATCGGACAAATATCCGACAGCAACTTCCCAAAAACGGACGAAGACGCCATTGCCGTTACTACGGCTGTTTATCAACCCAACGTTGGCATCAGTACGTCGTTGGGGTACGCTATCGACCTGACTTCGGAGCTGGAAACCAATGCCGAAAATCCCAATAGCGCAGGCGCGTTGCTGGGCAAAATGCAATGGGAACCTTCCAACGGTTATGTTTCTTCCATCTGGAATGCGCTCTACAACATCATCACACGCGCTAATGACGTAGTAGACAAAATCGGCGCTTCGGAAATCATTACGCCCGCCTTGAAAACCCAGCTTGTGGGAGAAGCAAAATTCCTCCGCGCTTATGCTTATTTCTATCTGGTTCAGCTCTGGGGAGAAGTACCTTTGGTATTGCACAACGTAGAAGGCGACAAAACGCCGCGAACGCCGATAAATGACGTATACGAGCAAATTGTTTCCGACCTGAAAGACGCCGGCGCCGCTTTGCCCGTATATACGGAATATGCCGACAAAGACCGTGGACGCGCCTCGAAAGGAGCCGCGCTCGCCTATCTGGCAAAAGTGTATCTCGTATGGGGACAAACCGACGACAGCGCCGACGCAACAACGCGGAAAGAGCGCTTTGGAGAATCGGTCAAATACGCCAACCTCGTTACCGGTTATTCGCTCGAAGAAGAATTTCTGGCAAACTGGGATAACAACAATCGCAACGGCAAGGAAGTGATCTTTTCCGTACAGCATCTCCAGGGACAGGCGGCGGCAAGCAGCGGCGGAAACCATCTTGTACACTGCTCCTTCTACGGAGGTTTGTCCAACTCGCTATTCCCGCACGTTTATTCTACCAATTACTACGAAAAAGATGCGAACGGCAAAGTAATCCTTTCGACCATCGTAAATAAATGGTATAACGATTTTGACGACCGAGACCAGCGCAAACGGGGCACTTATCTGAAAGATTACAGAATAAGCGACGACTCCGTCTTTGTGTATGACTATGTGCGCTACCGCAAATACATCGACACCACACGCATCAATACAACGGCAACCACCATAGACGTGAATCGTACCGTTATACGCTACGCCGAAGTACTGCTGCTTAAAGCCGAAGCCATCAACGAACGAGACGGCGCGCCCAATGCCGAAGCTTACGAAGCCATCAACCAAGTGCGCCGCCGTGCTTTCCGCCAATCAACCGGCACGGCATCGGATGTGGCCGATCTTCCTGCCGGACTTGACTACAACGGCTTTAAAGCGAAAATTCAACAGGAACGTGTCTTTGAACTTACCTACGAGCAGAATCGCTGGACAGATCTTGTCCGATGGCGCATATTTGTACGGACATTAAAGGAAGCCGTAGACAAAAAATACATTGCCGACGACATCGGCAAACAAGACGTAAAACCTCACTTCTACCGTTTCCCCATACCAAAGGCCGAACGCGACATAGACCCCGACCGCTTGTGGCAAAACTATGGCTACGACGGCAGCCTGATTCAAGAGAACCCTTATCGTAATTACGAACCGGGATTTACAGACAAATAAGTTATACGGAAAAAAAATACAACAATGAAACATTGGAATAAAAAATTCATTACAGTCGAACGTCTTGTCATTACGATTTTAATGTTGCTGGCAATCTTCCTTGTATCCCGCAAGTCTTCCGGCGATGGCCTCCAACCTACGCTTCATGATTTTCAGAAGCGCCGTCTGGCGGCGCTCCGGACGCTCGAAAAAACTCCTTCCGACCAGATTCAACCCCTCCGTCTGGAAGTACGTACCACGGCAGAGCAACGCTCCGGCGTGCGGCGTATCCGTATCCGTCAGCACCAGATTATCAGCGACAGCGATTACTCGTTTGTCGGTTATAGTCTTGGGCCCGGTTCGCCCGAATCGTCGCTCACCGCCATAGCGAGCGATTTGGCCGATACGTATCTCAGTCAGGCGGCGTTGAAGGGGGTACGGATTGATTCGCTCGGCGTGTCGATCGTCAGTCTTCCGGATTCCGTCAGACCGGCTGTACGTATCGTTCATCCGCATAACTTGCGCTATACCATTTACGTAAAGTCGCCGGCTACGGACGAACAATTGGAAGAAGTACGTATCCTGGCCGAACAACATTCGCCGGCTTTCCGGATCGCTTCGGTCAAACAAACGGTAAAGGGGGAGATTGATTATCAGCAAACGCCAAAGGATTTGACTTTCGAGCCGCCTTATCAACCCGGATTGCGCGAGTATCTCAAATACAAGCGTGCCGCTTTACTTGCTCGCTCAAATCGTACGGAATCCCGGCCGCCACGACGGAATGAGGAACCTCAGCTCGACAGATTGCATGTAGAGTTGGATCCTGTTTCGGGAGCGCGTAAAGTACATATCCGGCATTTCAATTTTATTCACGACAATCTGCCGATATTGGGCGGAAACGATCTTGGACCAAGTTCTCCGGAACACCAGTTAGGCGCGCTAACAAGTTGTATTACTCATATTACCGAAATTCAGGCTGCTTCGCGCGAAATCGTGCTGGATTCTCTCTCCGTTAGCGCTGAAGCCCTTTACGACTTGCGCGCCGGCCGACCGGGATTTGAGCACATACCGGCTTGGCCTTACGAAATTCGTTACACGGTGCATTACCGTTCGCCGCATAGCTACGACGAAATTGTAGCTTTGCGCGATGCCGTCGAAGAGGTTTGTCCCATTTATAATCTGTTTATCAGCGAACAGAAAATAGAGGGACGTATCGTGCGCACCGATGCGGACAACTATCGTTTCCATCCGCAGTATCATTATCATTATGTAGATTGATTTCGGGAAATGATTGATTTTCGGGGGACGTCCTCAAAAGATTGATTTCTCGTCATTGCGAACCCAAAGGGTGAAGCAATCCAGATTCCTCCACGCTATTTTGGATTGCTTCACTATGTTCGCAATGACGCTAATCCGGCGCTTTTGAGATACTCTCCTTTTCTATTGGCAGGGAAGTTGGTCACAACCTGTACGCGATACCTCCCATAAAGTATATATTGTACATTTTGTAAGGAATACCGCTGAAGGATGACGGGAACAAAGGAAGTAGTCCCCAGGACAATTGCCCTGTTGCGGATATTTTGTTTGTAAGGAAATAATCGACAAGGGCGATAAGGCCGGCATCGGTTTTGCGGACATGTTCCGAAAAGTCGAATGTACTCATCTCGATGTTGATGCGGTCGCCGGCCGGCCCGCCGTTGCGTATATATCCGTTCGAGGCGCTTCCTTCTACCCTGGCGTCTTGTAGAAAGGCGCAATACCCTCCCATGTGAAACGTCCAAAGGCCCGACGGGCGATACGTGGCCAAAAGCGGAAGCACAAGATAGCCGTTTCGCACGGTTGTCTTGTTCCTACCGGTAAATATACCGGAAAACGTTCCCGTATGGTCGCCCTCCCCTACTTGGAGTTGCGTATAGAGGTATTTCACATCGGCCTCTATCTTCATACCTTTTATGTCGATGGCCAACCCCGATGTGACGCCCCAACGAGGATTCAACCAACGTGTGGCATGGAAGGCCAGCGTCCCGGCAATACCCGGACTCCAGGAGTGAATCTTGCGTATCTCGGCCGGAAGGGGAAGCGGCGAACTGCCCCCCAGGTTGTAGCCGGCAAATCCTTTGTATTCCCACAACTTGTTCGACTCGGTTTGAGCGGCAACGAGTGTCGTTGTCAAAAAGATGCTCCACGCTACAAGGCGTATTCTCTTCGCTATCATTTATTTTTCTTCTGTTTTTATGGCTATATCGTCTACTATCAAACAACTTCCCGGCGTTCCTTCGTAATAATCGCCCATAAAGCTGGAGGAAAAGACTATGGCCAGCTTGTAGGTGTTTCGCTCGAAATCTACTACATGATTTTTGTCGTATACGAAAGGAATATCGAAGGAAGCAAAGTCGTTGCCCGGCGTGCCTGCCCGGTCTTCGGACGGTAACATGGCAACGGCTACTATATGAGGATGGGTAAGTATGTTCGTTCCATCCAAACGTTCCAACGTTTTGTCCGAACGAAAGAAGACGGCATACACGGCGCACGAATCTTTTTTCTCCGGATGAGGCGTTCCTTTGGAATCGATATAATATCCTGCTCCGGGTTGATAGATGTATTTCCCGGTCATGCGCAGGGGCTTTTCATCGAAGGGTTGTCCGAAGGCGGTTGCCAGCAAGGGGTTTTTCAGTGCATTGAGGGGGTTGAGCACACCTGTAAAGAGCGAACCCGCTACAACGGGAATATGAACGATTCCCAGAATAGAGCCGGGGCCTTGTTTGGTGAGCATTTCAACGGCGTACTGTCCTTCGGCGCTGCGGGTGGTCTTATGGATGGGATACAGCGAGGCGTCGGTATATTGCTGATATATGGCAATGCCTTTGTTGCTCGAATCCCAAGGTGTGGAGCGTATTCCCCGAAGGTCGTACTCTACCGGCGTTTCGTACTTATTGGTTTTGTCCAATACTTCCCAATGTTCAAATCCATACACATAGAGGGGAGTGGAAATCAATTGTACGGTGTAAACGCGTTGATGTTTCCCGTCGGCTGCCGTAACGGTGTACGTAACCGGTTGGCTGAAGTCTTGAGGCGTATCGGCCGAAGGCTTAATGGTGGCGCCTTCCGACAAAACAATGGTTGGCGCGATGGCCGATACATCGACCGTGTGGCGAATAAAGACGGAAATATTCTCTCCGTTGATGGTGGCCTCGCTCTGCATAATATGTCCGGGAAGAGAAAAAGCCTCGATATCGGCATACGGGCAAGGAGGTTCCTCACGGATACAACTCCCTGCCACGCCGAGCAACACCCAAGCTGCTACTATTTTGATATGTTTCGTTCGAATTAACATAAGGTAATACATGTGCATATAAACTTATCCGCCAAATCTACGACCGCCGCCACCGGGAGGAGGTCCTCCGGGACCGCCCGGACCCCGGCCTCGCATGGCATCCGACCGCGTGGCGCCTCCCTTAAAGATGCTGAAGCGGTAGATGAAGTGTACCATAAAATAGCTGTTCAACGTATTATATTCCGAATCGGTATAACCGGTTGCCGTTACGTTTCGGGATATGTTACTGCGCTGTTGCAAAATATCGTATATCTTGAAACGTAGCGTGGCTTGATTTCCCTTCAAAAACGACTTGGAGGCCGAAGCGTTCCACATCACTTCCTTTTGCTGGAATCCGCTGGAATAACCGGAATTGGTGGAGTACATGATGTCGCTCTCCAACTTGAACGAAAGGGGAAGGTAGACGGTGGTCGAGCCGCCCACGCCATAATTGAATGTATTCTGATTATTGTCCGGCTGCAAGGAATACTGACTGTTGTTGTAACGTATATTGCCGTTTATACCCAAATCTATCACGTCCGAACGGTAATTGATGCCCCCGGCTTCCATCAGCACAAGGTTGCGGTTGGTACTTTTTTCGTTGTCGATAAACGCATTGCTGTTGTTGTAAGACGCCATCGTCATGGAATTAATCGTAAACTTTTTGTTCCGGAGCGGCGTATTCATCATAAAACGGAGGTTGCCGCTATAATTGCCGTTCACGTTCCGGTAGGTTGTTCGCCGTATACCGGCCGAGATGTTGGTCACGTCGGAAACGATATCATTTAATGTATAGTCGCCGTTGAACATCAGCATAAAGGCCGTTTGCTGTTCGGGGATAAATCGCTGAAAACGGACAGAGAGGTCGTTGGTGTAACGCGGCGACAAATCCGGATTCCCTATCACCGTATTATTCGGATTCGAGACATCGGCCACGGGTTGCAACTGCGTCATACTCGGCTCACGGGTGCGGCCGTTGTAATCTACCCGCAGATTACTCTGCCGGTTGAACATGTAATTAAATTGCGCCATGGGCGAAAGGTTTATCACCGAACGGGAGAGTTCGGAAAGGACTTCATCGCCCACAAAGTTTTCGCTTTTGCTGTGCGAAGGGTCTAAGTTCATCCCCAAGGTGTAATTATATTTGGCTCGCTGCGCCTTGAAGCTCAGGCTGGCCCGCTGACTGGTAAAGTCGTTGCGGTAACTCTTGCTGTATGCCGTATCGAGCAGGATGTACTCTCCCGAGCCGTCGGGCGAATAGGTATACTTCAAAGCCTCCTGCCGCTGACGGTTATAGCGGTACGTGGCCTGGAGAAAGTTGTTCCTTCCAAGCGGTTCTACCCACGATACATAAGCCCGGTAATTGTATCCGCTATTCTTGTATTGATATTGCTGGTCGATGAGGAGATCGCGATAAGCGTTTTCTTCTCCATAATAATGCGTGTTGGAATAGTTCACTCCGTCTTCGTCGGATACATTATATCCTCCGGAGAAAGAGGCGCTCAGGACACGTCCTTTGGAATTCAGTTTGCGACTCACTTCCAAGGTTGCGTTCAGATTATACCCTGTGCCGTCGGACGAACTGCGTGCGCCGCCTACATTCAGCGTATCCCTCGGCCCCGTGTGCGCGGCGTCGTAGCCTTGCAGGGTGGCGTAATCGCCCATTTCCCAACTGTGGCTTTCGCTATACGAGAAGTTGGGGCGGAAGATAAATTGGGTGAGCGTATCCGGTTTCCATTCCAGGCGGAGGTTGGCGCCGATGTTGTTGTTCACCCGGTTGCGCACATCCAGTTCGTTGGTATATTGGGTTGTATCTCCGCGCAGGAGGCGCTGTTCGAAGCTTTTGTTGGTGGCATCGTTTTCGGAATGAGAGTATCGGCCGTTTCCGTTCAGGGTAAGTTTTCCGGCTATATCTTTGCCGAAATTCAATCCCGTATTTCCCGAAGAGGTAATGCCGCTGCCTCCGCCCATGAAGCGGAATCCTCCCGCGCCCCCGCCTCCGCCTTGAAACATGGTAGAGGCTAAGTCGGAGAATCCCATATTGTTGGTATTATTCAGTCCACCCAT
The DNA here is from genome assembly GCA_031284375.1 of Tannerellaceae bacterium. Taxonomy (GTDB): domain Bacteria; phylum Bacteroidota; class Bacteroidia; order Bacteroidales; family Tannerellaceae; genus DFXE01. The sequence goes on from JAISZY010000025.1 coordinate 31,097, forward strand.
CAGGGTGATTTGGTCGTTGTTGATAAAACGGTTTACCATTGCATTTCCTTCATACCGGTCTTTGCTGCCGTATCCGGCAAAGGCGTTTCCGAACCACCCTTGTTTCATACCGGGCTTGACGGTAAGATTGATGATGGTTTCTTCTTCTCCGTCGTCGAAGCCCGTCATGCGTGTCATATCACTTTTGCGGTCTACTACTTGGAGTTTTTCTATCATATCGGCAGGCAGGTTTTTGGAGGCCACGTTAGGATCGTCGGAGAAAAACTCTTTGCCATCTACCATGATTTTCTTCACCTGTTTGCCGTTCACCGTGATAGAGCCTTCGCTGCTCACTTCTACGCCGGGCATCTTTTTGAGTAAATCTTCCAATACAGATCCTTCCGTTACTTTATACGAATCGGCATTATACTCGATAGTATCGTTTCTTACCACCACTTCGGGCGCTTTTCCTATCACTACGGCTTCGCCTAATTCAAAGGCGCCAACGCCGAGTTCTATCTCTCCCACATCGACGGGATTGGTTCTTCCCGTTATCTGCAAGGGCTGATAATAGGGTTCAAAACCCACAAAAGAAACAGCCAGCAAATACGTTCCGGCGCCTATCTCCTTGATAGAAAAAGCCCCGTTCCGACTTGTTACCACTCCATTAATCAACGTGCTATCCGTTACGTTCAACAGTCGGATTGTAGCTTGTTCCACAGGAACTTTGGTTCCCTCTTCCAGCACGATTCCCTTCACCTCCACACTTGCTCTTCTTCCTTGATTTCCCCTTTGAGCCGACACGCAAACGGATGTCATCAAACATGCACAGATAAGTAGCAAAAAGTTTGTTTTCAATTGCATAAAAGTTGATATTGTATTAAAAATTCTATAACGATAGACGCCCCGCCGAAGCATTGGTTTAAACCTTCCCTTTCAATTCGTCATTATTAACATATGATGTACGCCTTCTATCTCGCCATCCGGCGCGCGATAGAATCCCCGCCAAAGGTATAACGCCGCAGGTGCGGAAATAGAAAGCGTCGTATAAAACGGCAGAACCCGGTTTGTAGACCTATGGCATACAAACCTATCTGTGGTTTGATAGTAAAATATTTCTTCTCCTGCCGGGAGTATGTACTCCCGGCTGTTCTACGTTTATTATTCTATCGGAAGTATGTACTCCCTGCTGTTTTTTATTTATTGAGCTATCGGGAGTACGTACTCCCTGCGATTTTTCATTTATTGAGCTATCGGGAGTATGTACTCCCTGCTGTTTTTTATTTATTGAACTACCGGGAGTATGTACTCCCCGGTGTTTTTTATTTATTGAACTATCGGGAGTATGTACTTCCCGGCGTTTTTTATTTATTGAACTACCGGGAGTACATACTCCTTACGATATACTATTTATTTTACTATAAGAAGTATCTACTGCTGATAGTAAAACATTTGTAATAGACAAGATACAAGAAGATGACGGGATTACTTCACTTCGTGCGCAAGGACAAGCTGCATGATTGTCGAGTGATTCATACAAGCAACGCCCCGCCATAAGAGAATAAGGGAAGAAATCGGCCGGGCTACTCCGGCTACGAAGAGAACCTTATAGAAATAAGGGTTTTCTATCCGGATAATCACATAATTCGTCCTTGATACATTTTGAAAATCTTCAGATACATGAAGAAGAAGAGAGTACGTCAAAGCGAGGGCAAGGTGTGATAGGTTTTCAATTCATTTCTAAGAACGAGCGCCTGATTGCCGGTCACTCTGTTCATAAGATTCCAAAAGCGTTCACCGTGGTTCATTTCTACGGTATGACATAATTCATGCAGCAACACATAATCAATCAGATGGCCGGGAAGAAGCATAAGCGAGAGCGAGAGGTTGATGTTTCCACGGGTATTGCAAGAACCCCAGCGGCTTTTTGTTTTGCTTATCCTTACGTTGGCAAAAGAGAATCCATGCTGCTTAGCCAATATGTCGAGCCGCAACGGCAGGAGACGGTTCGCCTCATGACGAAGCGCTTTCTCCAGCAGATTTTTCAGAAGCTGTTGCGTCTTTTCCTCCTTAAAATCCGTAGCAAAAGGGCAAGCAATGTGGAGCATACCGTTGTTCAGATTCATATAAAACCCCTTTCTGTCGGTGCGAAAGATGTGCAATCGAAATGTATGCGTCTGCATTTCGTTGGCCTCGTCCAAGACAAGACGAGGGGAGGAATAATTTTGCAGCATACGGAGGAGTTTTTTCCTTTCTTTGTTGATAAAAGCAAGCATATACGCTACCTTTCCGTTTTCGGGCATAACCGCAAGAATGGCTCCATTCCTTATCTTTAGCCAATAACGAACCGCCCTCGGACTTGTTCGAAGCGTGATATTCCCTAATTCTTTATCGTATAGTATTTTTTCCATCACAAGCGCAAAAATACAAAACACAGCCAGAATATTTCATCTTTTTATTTCCAATATACCGTTCCTCATAGATTATTTTGTATTTTTGCCTACCCGGAATTTACTCTTGGTAGTTATTTTATAGATAAAGAAATATTATTCGATATGAAAAAAGTTTTGTTCGTTTTTATAGTATTTATGATGACATTGCAGATCTCTTTTGCACAGGGAGGCAGAGTAGTTATCATTTATTTTCACAATGGGAGCGTTGTAAAAGGAATTCTGTCCAAACTGCCGAACGAAGAAAAATTTAGAATAGAAACCCCCAACAACGGTTTTATCCTATTTGGAAGTAGTGAAGTGAAAGATATTCTCTATGAAGACGGAACAAGACCGGGCGGCGCCACTCAGCCGCCGCGACCGCAGCCTCAGGTTCAGCCTCAGCCGCAGGCGCAACAACGGATGGAACAGTCCGCACAGCCCGGCAACAACCGGGCAACGCGTGTAGACCCGTCTCAAAAAGAGGCAGCAATAGAAGAAGAGGCGTATGAAGACGAATACATAGAGGACGACGATTTTATAGAGGACGACGATTATCTATCGGAAGAAGAATCGGACGAGTTTGCCGCACCCGCTCCGAAAACGGCAAAGGCATCCAAACAAGCCACACAAGTACCCACACAAGCTACATCGTTGGACTTTATTCCCGGATATCATGGCATTGCAGAATTCGGATATACCGTCGGTATGGGAGATTCGATAGCATCCAACCGGATGGAGCTGACCATTACGCAAGGTTATCAGTTTACACCCTCGCTTTTTGTAGGCTTCGGCTTTGGCGTACATCTTTATTCCGACAGTGTCTTACTGGGTAGAATTGTAGATATCAACGGCGCAAAGGATGAGGTGAACGCTAAACTATCCTACGCCTTTCCCGTTTTTATAGACGTTAGATACAACATTCTGAAGAATAGAAAGATTATTCCTTATGCCGATTTAAAGTTGGGATACACCATCGGACTTCTTAATACGTACTCCACCAGATTGGATGATTCTACCGGACAACAACTAAAACGTACGGAAACCAGCGGGGAAGCTCTTGGGCTTTTTGCCGTACCGTCTTTGGGCGTAAAGTTTATGCTGGGGCGTTCGTTGGCCTTCCATTTAAGTGCAGGCTATTCCATGCAAGTATACCGAGACGACAGGTTTGGTTCCAACGGATCCACAATTGTCAAGACCACCGATACGATGGGAGGCGTCACCCTCCGGGCCGGGTTGGAGTTTTAAGATTCTACACCGGGTCTACATCGTAATGCACCCACAATTGTTTGAAGAGCGGATTACTCAGCATTTCGGCATGCACATTTTCTATCATTTCCCTAACGGGAGCAATAGCGGCAGTTGTTTCTATTTTCAGCAGAATTTTTCTTATATGTAAGGCGTGGATACGTGTAATGGGCGGCGTTATGGGGCCGGCTACACGTTCGCCCAACAAGGCGCGCAACTTATCGGCATACAGTACGGAAACCTCTTGCAGCGCTTCTTCCTGTTTGCAACGAAGCACAAAAACAATCAAACGATAATAAGGAGGGTAGCGAAACAAGCTTCGCTCGTTAAGCTGAAGATTAACCATCTCTTCGTAGGCAGAGGTTTGTATCATACGGATGAGGGGATGTTCGGTTTGGGATGTTTGCAGAACAACCACGCCGCGTTTATCCCTGCGTCCGGCCCGTCCGCTTACCTGCGCCATGAGTTGATAGGCACGTTCGTGAGCGCGGAAATCAGGAAAATTCATCAAGCTATCGGCATTAAGAATACCTACTACCGTAACGTTTCCAAAATCCAATCCCTTGGAAAGCATTTGTGTGCCAATCAATATCTGCGTCTTCCCTTTTTCAAAATCGGAGATAATACGTTCGTAAGCGGTACGGGTGCGAGCCGAATCGAAATCCAACCGCTTTATCTGACTCGAAGGAAAAAGCGTCTCCACTTCTTCCTCTATTTTCTCTGTTCCGAAACCAAGCATTTTCAAATCCCTACTTCCGCATTGAGGGCATTGCAAGGGAAGCGGTTCGGTATAGCCGCAATAGTGACACACCAAACAGTTATGGCTTTTATGATACGTCATACTCACATCGCAGTCCATACAATGAGGCGTCCAACAGCAACTTCTGCACTCTATCACCGGAGCAAAGCCTCGACGGTTTTGGAATAAAATGATTTGTTCGCCCTTCGCTAAAGCTTCCTTCATTTTTTGCATCAAAAGAGGAGAGAAAAGAGTGTTTTTCATAATTTTCTTCCGCTTCAATTCTTTGATGTCCATCGGCAGAATTTCCGGCATCAGGCAATCGTTGTAACGAGTTGTGAGTTTTACCAAACCATATTTTCCGGTCAATGCATTGTAATAAGAGTCGATAGAAGGAGTGGCGGAAGCCAATAACGTTTTCCCTCCATGCATATTAGCCAGTATGATTGCCGCGTTTCTGGCATGATAGCGAGGGGCGGGGTCTTGTTGTTTGTAGGAATTTTCGTGTTCTTCATCCACGATAATCAGACCCAAATCTTTGAAAGGGAGAAACAGGGCGGAACGAGTTCCCAAGATAAGCATAGGTGAACCTCCCTGTAGAAGTCTGTTCCATACCTCTACCCGCTCGTTGTCCGAAAATCCGGAATGGTATACCAGCAATTTGTCGCCAAACAATTTAGCCAGCCGTTCCGTTATTTGTGTTGTAATGGCTATTTCGGGCAAGAGATACAATACCTGCCTTCCGTTTTGCAATACATCGTTTACCAAATGCGTATGAATCTCTGTTTTCCCACTCGATGTAACGCCATACAACAGACACACATCTTTGGTTTTAAAGAGTTCGAGCGCCTCGTTATACGCTTTTGTTTGCGCCTCACTCAGCGGGTTGAGCGGCCGTATCCGGCTAACGGGAACCTGCAAACGTCCTACCTCTTTCTCGTAGCGTTCCAACACACCGCGCTTCAACAGCCCGTCCAATACGGAAGGAGCACATCCGCTATGTTCCAGCAATTCTTTTGCGGAAATCTCTTTCAGCAGTTGCGGATTCAATGCACGGCTCAGATCCAAGTAGCATATCAGCAGGGTTTCCTGTTTCGGCGCCCGTTTTAATTCGGCGAAAGCCTCTTGCAGTTTTGTTTCTACACGATAAGGCATCGCCAGACGAATAAAAGCCTGCATTTTGGGGGTGTATCCTTTCTTCAATTCCTCGCTCACTTCTACGGCGCCTCTCGCCAACAAAGAAGCTACCACAGGAACAACATTGCGCAAACCTGTACTTTTTTCTAATTCCGAAAGCGTTAGCTTTTGCTTTGCCCCAAAGGCATCAAGTACAGATTGCTCGCTGGGACGCAGAGGAAGTGTTGCTTCAAAATCTTCATTATAAACGACCAACGTTTCACTTTCCAATTTCAGGCCCGAAGGGAGAGCCGCTTTATACACATCTCCCAACTTGCACAAATAATAAGAAGAGATCCATTCCCAAAAACGAAGTTGAGGGCGACGAAGGATAGGCACAGCATCGAGAAGAGCGTATATTTCTTTGATTTCACGGGTCTGCACAAACTCCCGTTCGTGTATGTGTGAAACAATAGCCGTGTAATACCGCTTTTTCCCAAAATGCACAAGTACCCTACAACCGGGGTGTACGGCCTTCTCCAGGTCAGAAGGAATACAATAAGTATATATATTCTCTAACGGAAGCGGAAGTATGACATCTACGTACTTCAATCAGAACAACAATGCCGCTGTAACAGACATCAGATTGGATTTACCGTTAGCGATATCGCCGACTTTGTTTACGCTGTAATCATTCGTGAGACCTAAACCATAAGTAAATCCCACTTGCAATGAGCCAAACACCTCTACACCGGCGCCAAAATTTAATCCGGCGGCAAACGTTTTATTTTCTACTTGCATCTGAAGATTGCCGGGAATCTTCCATACATCCGCCCCGCTTACACAGAAACTCGCATACGGTCCGGCGCTCAAATATCCTTTTATTAGCGGAATGCCTATCTTCCATTTAAGGTTTACCGGAATATCGATATAATCTGTCGAAATATTCTCCCTCTGTGTATATAATCCTTTTTGAGAATACAGTATGGCCGCATCAAATCCGATACCTGTATAAGGTATCATCAGTTCGACTAATGGCCCAATATGAAATCCGGTCACATTTTCGGCATTCAAGAAATCCTCACTAAATTTGACGGACGAGATGTTTAATCCGCCTTTTATTCCAAAATGAAGTTGAGCCTGGGCAGACACAGCAACCATTATCAACATAACCCCAATAAAAACTTTCTTACTTTTTTTCATACGACCTTAAATTATTGTTATACATAAATACGCGCACAAAATAATCACATTTCCGGGAATTTGCCAAAAATTTATCCCTATTTACCGGGCAAATACATCTTTTTCCTTTACGGCACAGATAGCAAGTATTCAAACGAAAAAAGAGGATTAATCGCGAAAGATGGCTTTTTATCTGCCTGATTCCATAAGCGATTCGTCGGTTAATTTTCAATACCTTTGTGGAATCTAACAATTATATAGTATGAAATCATTAAATGAAACTTTTAAAACGAACAATGGAATTGAAATCCCTTGTATCGGATTCGGCACCTGGCAAACACCCGAAGGGCCGCTTGCCGTTAATGCCGTAAAATATGCGATTAAAGCCGGTTACCGACACATCGATACGGCTGATATATATCAGAACGAAGAAAGTGTAGGACAAGGCATTGCCCAATCGGGCATAAAGCGAAGCGACCTGTTTATTACCACCAAATTATGGAACTCGAAGCGAGGATACGAATCTACTTTGAAAGCTTTCGACCAAAGCCTCCGGAAACTGAAACTCGAATACGTTGATTTATACCTGATACATTGGCCTGCCAATAAAGCCGGTTGGGAAAAGATAAATGCCGATACCTGGCGGGCTTTCGAAACATTGTACAAAGACGGACGGGTAAGAACCATCGGAGTGAGTAATTTCCTCGCCCACCATATCGAATCCTTGCTGCATACGGCCGAAATACTGCCGTCGGTCGATCAGATAGAGTTTCATCCGGGCTATATGCAAGCCGATACCTTAGCTTTCTGTAAAGCGCATCACATGATAGTGGAAGCTTGGAGTCCGTTGGGTTCGGGACGTTTGTTGGAAAATCTGCAACTAAAAGAAATCGCCGGACGTTATGCCGTTTCCGTCGCCCAATTGTGCATCCGTTGGTGTCTGCAAAACGAAACCTTGCCTTTGCCTAAATCCGTCACTCCACAACGCATCCTCGAAAATGCGGATGTGTTCAACTTCACCCTTTCCGATGCAGATATGCAGACGATCAACGGCCTGCCCTATATCGGCGGATCGGGCTTACATCCGGACAAAATTGATTTTTAAATCCTCTTGATTATGATAACCCCCATCAAACAAAAAGATACAGACGCAATCTTGAAAAATGTAAAGGACACCTCCGAATTCAAAATCGGAGGTTGCGTCTGCGTATGTAATGGAGAAACGTGCGAATGTAACTGCAACTGTAACTGTACGTACAAAAATCCGGAAAAACCGGAGGATAAGCGTGCGTTGAAATTTGTTTTGTCTGTTCTCGTCTTTATCGCTCTTCTCCAGGGAAACCGGGCTATGGCTCAAAGCCCCAACGAACAGCTTGTGATGAGCTTCGAGATAGGATACTCGCAAGTTTCCGTGCTTTCCGAAGAACAACGCTCCGGCCGGATCGACGCTCTGACGGGAGCCACGCCTCAGATGATTAAATCCTATCTTCCCGACAGCGTTTATCCCAGCGCCGTCAATGCCTTTCTGGTGCGAACACCGGATAAAAACATACTGATAGACGCCGGCTACGGACGCAAACTGTTCGACCATATTCAGTCGCTCGACCTTGCAACGGAAGATATACATATCATCCTGCTTACTCACATGCACGGCGACCATATCGGTGGATTGTTGCGCAACGAAGCGATAGCCTTCCCCAAAGCCGAGCTTTATCTGTCGCAGCCGGAATACGATTACTGGATGAGCGACCAGGCCATGCAGGCCTCGCCCGACCGGCGCAATGGCTTCCTCCAAGCGCGTAAGGTGATTGCCGCCTACAAAGACAAACTGCATCTGTTTACTCCCGAAGCCGAACCGGCCGCCGAACCCCCAACGAACACTCTGCTGCCCGGCATTCGAGGCATTGCCGCCTACGGACATACACCGGGACATACCGCCTATCTGTTCGAATCGGAAGGCTCGCGTTTGCTGATTTGGGGAGATGTAAACCATGCGATGCGCATCCAGATGCCTTGTCCCGACGTTACATACGCCCGCGACAGCAATCCGGCGCAGTCGGTTGAAACCCGCAAACGTATCTTAGCTTACGTGGCGGCAAAAAATATCCCCATAGCCGGGATGCACATTGCTTTTCCCGGCATAGGGGATGTTATCTCAACAGGCAACGGGGCCTACGCCTTCGAACCCTACTGCCTCTGTCTTGGTTTCTAAACCACTTTCACAAAACGATGTGTAGGCCGTGGCCGGCCGGGCATAAGGAAACGCCAGGCTACTGTTTCTACATTGAGCGTGTCCTTGGTCAGCGCTTCGAGCGTTTCTCGCACGATTTTGTCCAATTCTCCGGGGCTGGTTTCTACACGGGCGTTTACGGTCAGCTTGATTTCTTTGCCGGTTCCCACCGAACCTCTTACGGCTAAGGTCTCGCCCTTCCCCGTCAAATTACCGGCCACGTATTGGTCGCCACTCTCGGCTATTATTTTTACGTGCCCCACAGAATAGTTCGCCTTATCAAACTGTTTGGACAAGGCGGACAGGAAATGGCGGGTAAAGGTATCCCAATCGATATCCGTCGCCCCTTTCAGGCGAACTGTCCCATTCAGCCATCCCAACACTGCTTCGCCGTGCGCATAAATATCGTAATCTATGTCGGCCAATAGCAACCCGGCGTCGTTGCGTTTCGATACTTCTTCCAGCCATTCGTCGATTCCTTCTCCCGTCAAGGCGCTTACGGCAATGATTGTGGACGAGGGATAAGCCTTGGTCGTACGTTTTTTGAGTGTTGCCAGCACTTCGGGCGTAATCAGGTCTGTTTTGGCGATGAGGATGATATCACTTTCTTCGAGCTGTTTGCGGTAGATGTAGGCAGCATCGGGATGCAGTCCGGCTGTGCTGCCGCTGAGGATAGACGCAAGTCGGGCAGGGTCGGCCAATACGGAGAGAGGAGCCACTTCGAGTTCCTGCTTCCAAAACTTCTTCAAAGGTTGGATGATGGTAGCCGAAAGGTCGGTACAACTACCCACCGGCTCGGCTATGATAACGTCTGCTTCGATTTCTCTGCGCAAACTCTGTACGGCGTGGATGAATCCGTCGAAATTACAGCAGAAACAGCTTCCGCTCACTTCGGCCACTTTCACACCCTCGCGAGCTAAGAGGGCGCTGTCTACCAATTCCGGCGCCTGATCGTTGGTAATCAAACCGGCGCAAAGACCTTTCCCCATCAGTCTCCGGGCTGCTTCCCAGAGTAAGGTTGTTTTGCCGGCTCCCAGAAAACCGCCGGCGATAATAATACGTGTTGAACTCATTGTATGTTACTTTTAAGGATTAATACTGATAATACGTTTCATAAACAACCGGCTATCATCCCGCCAACTCGCTATCGTTGCCAAACGACGCCGTATAATCGGCAAATAATACGATAATGGGGCTTCCCGAAGGTTTGAAAAAAAGAAGCCCAAAAGATGGGTAAAATATATTCGCATGATATTTGTTTGTTTAACGTTTGATGTTCAAAGAAAATAAAAACAAAAAAGGGGAAGACTTTTTATGTCGTAATAACGAAAAAGAAACCACTCATACCGATTAAAACCATCCCTTGCCTTTGGACAAGAAGCAGAGATAGAGAAAATAATCTATTTTTGCATACTCTTAATAAACAGAAGAGCGGATATATGGCTAAAAACAAGAAAAGAAAGAAAGTACAAACATCGCACCATGGCGAAATTTCGGTAGCAAAACCCAGCAAGGCCGATCTGGAAGCCTGCCATGCAGCGGCAAGACGTATCTTCCGGTTGATGGGAGAAGACGAAACGTCGTTCGACTTGTTTTCCAAACATCAGAAACAGGCTATGTTCCGTATCCCCGTAGCGCCTCCGCGCGTCCGCGCCATGCCCGGACACAAGGTGCCGAAACGATATATTCGTTTTATTCAGGAACAATTTCTTCTGTTTCTGAAAAGAGAGTATTTCGAAAAAGAAATCGGAATACGGTGGATCGAGTTGTTTACCGTTGGGCAGAACCTCATGCTGATATTCTCTTCCAATATCTTTTTAAATTCCCTCCCGGAGCCACAGCGCAGGGTGGCAGACAATATGTACAAGGCCTTCCGGGATAAAGAGCTTTTCCCAAAGATGCAAGACCGGATGCTCGCTGTAATCAAAACCTTGCTGATGATGATTTCTCAACCCAACTTTCGCATCTACGGACATTATATTGAAGAACTTCGCCCAATGGAATACAGGCACGCCCTGCAACCCGTTGTATACATTACCACAAACGCATGTGAGTCCATCCGTTTCAGGTATCACAACAAAGAACACAAGGCTTTCCGCATAGCTGTGGGACAAGAGTTGGGTACGCCCTGTCTGGGCGCAACCATCGAGATGAACAAAATCTACCCCAATGTATCGCCCAACAGGACGCTGAACATCTACGTACAGTCGCACGCCCTCCACCGTTTCAAGGAACGCATCGACACGTTCTTTCCCAGCTTACGCAACCAACTTTTAGTCTTCTCCCTATTCTCCTCCCAGCGTGTGGTGAACGGCCCCGGCGGGATACAACTATTTGTCTGCATCTCGCCCTCCCGCAACGAGGATCTGGCCATTGGCTATCTTCCCTTTACCATAGATGGAAACAATCTGTTTATCCTCACCCTCTTGCCCTTGCTTAGCCGCAATACACCCGAAGGACATGTTTTGTGCAACCGTTTGCGCCTGTCAACCGCAGACTTAAAGTATCTGGGCATGGACAAACTCAGTTTCTTCTTCGAGGTAGATATAGAACAGATTCCGGTACTCAAAGAAATATTGTTCGACGAACTGCATCTCGACTATATCCGAAACAAACTGGGAAGCATGTATCACGCCAAAAACAACCCCTTCAACGAAAAGAAAACGCTTTTTGTGAAAAACTTTTTTCAAAAACTCGAAAAATAACCGGTTAATTCTTTATTTGAGGCGCTCCTTCGAGGACGTAGGGAATCCCTTCGTGGACGTAGGGAATCCCCCGGAGCCGGGAAGATTTCCCGAAAGAACATGCGGCAATAATTTTATTTTTATACTGCGCGCGGCACAGTTTGCTTGCCTTTTTCCCTTAGCACCTCTGTACAGGTTCCCACGTTCCTCGTAAGAGCCTCCATGTAACTCGTGCCGTCTATATACCGGATGCCGCTAAGGCAGTAAGCAGGTTTCTCCTTAGCTTATCCCGAACCAAGTCTATGAGTTCGGTTTTGACATCATCTTGCGCATTTCGGTACCTCATCATCGGTTCATTTACATTCACCTTTTACATGGTCACCTGCCTGTCTCTTGACAGACTTTTCGGACATCGCTCACGACCTTAGCTCTTTACTAAAGCCGCATGCCGCGGTTTGAAACCTCCTCCTGTAAGGCGGTTCCGAGGGGCCTACCCTCATTTCTCACCAAGCACCGAACTACCGTTATTCTGGCGATAGTTCGTTCGTGGCACACTATACAATAGCGCCTCAAAAAAAGATTTAACCGGTCATTTAGAGTTTCTTCCATCTCATCTTTTTTCATATAGAAGTTATTTTCTTACTTTTGTCCTATGTTTTATTACAGAAGAAAATTGTTATTAGGATTAATTCAGAAATTAGGCGGTGAAGTCTTATCGACTCCATTGCAAAAAAAGTTATTTCTTTTGACTCGTCAACAAAAAGAAAAATCATTTGATTTTATTCCGTACAAATATGGTTGTTTTTCATTACTGGCAAATAATGACCTTGGTGTGCTTGAAAAAATGGGATTCATTAAGAAAAAATATAGTGGAACATCAATCTCATGGCAATTGGTTAGTAATGACGATTTTATAGGCCAATTACGAACAGAAGATAAGTCAGCTATAAATTATATCCATAATACTTTCGGCAGGTATAGTGGAAATGAATTAATTAAATACACATATATTAATTTCCCTTTTTGGGCAATAAACAGTACGATTCTCGATGAATTACTTGACAAAGAGGAGAAAGAAAAAGTATTATTGCAGAAAAAGAAAGTTTCAGATAATTGTTTATTTACGATAGGATATGAAGGAAAATCTTTAGAAACTTACATTAATCAATTGATTATAAACGATGTCAAGGTTCTTTGTGATGTTAGAAAAAATCCTTTGAGTAAAAAGTGGGGATTTTCGAAATCTTTATTAAAAGATGCTTGTGAGAAAGTGAATATAAAATATGTTCATATTCCACAATTGGGTATTGAGTCAGAAGAAAGACATGATTTGAAAACCATTTCAGACTACAAAAAACTATTTGAAACATACGAAAAAACGACATTGAGAGTAAATAACTCTTACTTGCTAAGTATAATTGAAATTCTTCAAGATAACAAACGTGTGGCATTAACTTGTTTTGAGAAAGATGTTTGTATGTGTCATAGGGGCGTTGTTGCTAAGAGTTTAATGTCTCTGGATGCTTTAAAGAGTTATAAGTTAAAAAATCTATGAGTTTGGATGCGAAAGAAAGTTCTTATAACAGTTACTACGTTTCCGTTACCATCCAGAAGCTACGATGAATTGGTTTGTACCGCTGGTGTTTTGGAAGACGGTACTTGGATTAGAATTTACCCTATGCCATTAAGTTTTTTAAAAGAATTGAAAATTCACGGTCGAGTTCAAAAAACAAAATATACATGGATTGAGTTAGACTTAAAAAAACGTACTAATGACTTTCGCCCCGAAAGCCATTCTCCCAATGACTACAATTTTAAAGATTTAGTTGTTTATAATAATATCGGAACAGATAGATTTTGGGAAGAACGAAAAATGTATTGCTTAAAAAATGTCTATACCAATATGAGTAAACTAATTGAGGATTCTAAAGACCCTCAAAATGTTTCTTTAGCAACATTTAAACCTCTAAAAATTACGGATTTTATAATTGAAGAAAGCGAAAGAGAATGGAAACCAGAATGGAAAAGTCTAATACAACAACATCAAATAAATTTTGATAATCCAGATAACCCCATTCAAAAGGAATTATCCGCTAAACTCCCTTATACATTTTCATATAAATTTGAAGAAGAAAGTGGTACAACCAGAACACTAATGATTGAAGATTGGGAAATCGCTCAATTATTTTGGAACTGCTTAAGAAATAGTAAGGGAGACGAAACGAAAGCATGTCAAGCTGTAAAAAAGAAATATTTTGATATTTTCACGAAAGAACATGATATATACTTTTTTCTTGGGACTACAAGAGAATGGCATACGAGAAGAAGTAGAAATCCATTTGTTATTATTGGTGTTTTCTACCCCAAGAAAAATCCCGATACACAATTGTCGTTGTGGTAACATTTTTCCTTCATTGTCTATTTGCCGTTCCTGCATTTCGAGTTGTTCAGCAATTGTACATGTCTTATTTTATGCATAATGATGACCGTTGATTACTAAGCTCAATAATACCGCGCTAAAATTCTGATTTCTCCGCTTCTTCGGCAAAACCTAAGTTTTTACAGTAAAATTCTACGGTTTGCCGAATATCGGCAACTGCTACTTATATCTTTCCGGATGACCCCTGTGTAAAATTACAATGAAAGCAAATCCCGTACCGACTCGGCCGGTACGGGATTTCGGGTAAAAAATCAATAACCGTAATTTTGAGAAAGTTTTGTGTTCAACTGAAGAACGGAGGTAGGTATTGGGAATACGGTTGTGTAACCCGTTTTGTCTTCTACATAATCGCCTACTACAACGTTGTGACGGACACCGGGATAGCGATCTAATGTCGGCTCTGTGTACATTCCGAAGCGGATTTGGTCTTGCCGCCTCATGCCTTCGTAAGAAAGTTCCAGTAAGCGTTCGTCGAGGATGTCTTGTAGCGTAACGTTTGTTTTCGGAGGAGCATTTACCCGGTTTCGGACTTTATTCAGTTCCTCATCGCCGTTTTGCCCTAAACGTACTTTGGCTTCGGCAGCCAGCAAAAGGGCATCGGCATAGCGGTAGAAGACTTTATCGTTGTTATGGTTGTTGTACGAAGGGGTTGTATTGTCTATTTCATACTTACCCATGCGTGCTCCGGCCATTTTTACGGTATAATCGTCTACATCGGCGCTGAAGTCTACTACAACGCTGAGCGGATTATACACCAAAGGTTTGCCGGCACTGGCAAGGACTTGTTCTCCATTCACCACAACAGGGCCGTAGAAGAAAGTAAAATCCATACGAGGGTCTTGTTGAGGAGTACCGTATTGGAATACCTTCATTTGTTCCAGCGTAGCGCAGGCGCCGTTCCATCCTTGCAGTCTGAGGGCATTGGCATGAGAAGGATGCAAGGTTTGGGTGAGCTGTTGATCGGTCACTTTATAAGTTGTTCCATCGCTTGGCTGAGTCCAGATATTTTCAACAGAGGCATCATTGTTTTTGCTGAAATTCACCTTGAAGTCGGCTTGCAAGGAGTATCCTTCCCGTTCTATTTGTCGGCAGCAATAAATAACGGTTTCCCAGGCATTTCGTGTTACTCCGTCTAATGTGATGGAAATATTTTTGCCGGCTTCATTTATTCCCGGTGCAACTTTGTCAATACCTCCCACTAAGGAGCCGTCGTCCCATTGGTTTTTCGTAAACACCGGGCTATTGATTGCCATCTTTGCCAAAGCCATATATCCTACCGCTTTCGTTATCCGTCCGTAATAAGGGCCGGAATTTTGGCATTTAGCGCTTATCAAGTGAGGGATACAATCGGTTAGTTCTTCTATAACGAACTGATAAACTTCGCTTCTACTCGATTGGTTTACATCCGATATACGTACTTGGGATGAAGTAACGAGCGGAACTCGTCCGAAGAAATCTACTAATTGCATATAGACAATGGCCCGAATGCTTCTTACTTCGTATTGGTATTCTAATAGAAAATCGTCGCCGCCGGCTTGTATAAATGTTTCTAAGTTATCGATCGAAGTATTGCAGTTGCCTATCAGACTGTACATATTGTTCCATACGGTATTGGTGGTGGCAAGTCCCGGCCCGAAATTGTGCAGGAACAGGGATTGCCATTTTCCGCCATCTACCCAGTCGGCTTGCCGGCCCGGTAAGATCCATCCGTCGGCAGTAAATTCCTGCAGACAATGTACGTTCTCTCTGGCCCCATAAAATCGGCTGCCAAAAGCGGAATAAACCGATGCCACGGTATTGACGTACACCATTGTGGCGCTTTTGTAAGCTTCTTCTTCCGGGATTCGACTTTGCGGTGTTTCTTCAAGGAAGCCGGAACAGCTTGAAAGCAGTCCTACCGTTAGCGAACCTAATATTATCTTTTTCATAAAAATCGTATTACTTGAATGTGTTGTGTATAATTTAGAATTTAATACCTACCGAAACGGAATAAACACGTCTCAAGGGATAGATGAGTTTATCGTCTACTCCCAGCGTTAAAGCGCCCGAACCACTGGCTCCGGCTGACCGGGAGGCTGTATTGGCCGAATTAATAAGCGGAGTCAGACCGGAATATCCGGTGATGGTTGCCACATTATTAACGGAGAGGGCCAGACGCAGACCTTTTACGTACTTCGTTTGCAGAACATTTGCAGGAATATTGTAGCCCAACGTAATATATTCGATATTCACGTAGTCTCCTTTTTCTAAGTAATAATCCGAAATTTTAATATCGTATATACTTTTGTCTAAAGCTCCCTCTATCACATTGTACGTTGGAAACGAAGAAAGATTATTGAATGTGAGGTTTGTACCATTAAATATCTTATGTCCGAACGCTCCGTTCAATTGGGCTACCAGGTCTACGTTTTTATACCGCAGGTTGATTGAGCTTCCCAGATACACTTTCGGAATAGATTGTCCGGCAATGTACCGGTCGCCGTTATCGGACAGGTCTACGCTTCCGTTACCGTCTAAGTCGGCTATATCGTACAAGAACTTACCGTCTTCTTTTTCAATCAGTCCGTTGGCATGTGGGATGTAGAATACGCCGATGGGGCTCCCCTCCGTAAGATAGGTTACACCGGCATATTGCGTTAGCCCCGTAGCATTTACACTGGCTAATTGGATGTATTGGCTCGTTGTAAAGTTGGTACCCATGTATGTTCCGCTCAGCGATTCCACTTTATTTTTCTGAATCGACACATTCGCTCCTATGCCGAAAGAGAAATCTTTGTTTCTTATGATGTCTCCATTCACGGCAAACTCGAATCCATTGTTTGTCATTTCTCCAAGGTTGGCCAGCATAGTTGTATAAACAAAGGGAGGAATCGGTACGGTATACGTGTATAGCATGTCTTTCGTACGGGAAGTATAATAGTCGGCCGTCAGGCGCAAACGGGAATTGAACATGGTTAAATCGATTCCTACATCGAAGGTATATTTCTTTTCCCAGCGCAGATCCGGGTTGGAATTGGAGGCGATGGCAAATGTTGTGGTTGTAGAACCGTTCACCAAGGTCGTTCCGTTGGGCGACATTAACGATAAAGAATTGTAAGGACTAATGGCGTCCTGATTGCCGGTCACTCCGTAGCCCACTCTTACTTTCAGGTTGTTTATCGCCTTCAAGTCTGCCATAAAGGATTCGTTGGAAACGACCCATGCGGCAGAAGCCGAAGGGAAGAGGCCCCATTGATTTCCCGAACCCAATTTGGAAGAACCATCGCGCCGCACATTGGCCGTAATCACATATTTCCCATCATACATATAATTCGCACGAGCCATATAGGACAATAACGTATACAGGGTTGCATTAGAGGTAGCATCTCCCCAGCTAATATTGGCTCCGGCTTGTAGATTATTGTATTTGAAATAGTTTGTTTCAAAACCGCTAACTCTTGTTCTGGATTCAAAGAATATTTGTTTCTGAGCTTCCAATAGCGCCAGTGCGTTAAAGCTATGTGGCCCCACCTCTTTGACATAACTCAACTGTATATTGCCCATCAAATCGTTTCGTTCGGCATATTGTAAATAGGCTAAGCCATTCCCATTCATCAAACCTTGCTGAATATCGTTGGGGATATACCGTCTTTGATTATTGCTGAAGTAGGTATATGAACCGAAGCCCGTCAGATTTAAACCTTTGGTGATTTCGTAATTGACTCTTCCGTTCACGTTCACGCGCGACGCTATATTTCTGTTGCTGATTTCGAGCATCCCAAGCGGATTATACACTTCAATGGCAACGGGGTCTTCATCCCATTGGCCGGTTTCCGGATTCTTATAATCCGGGTAAGTAGGATTGTAGGATGCTGCCGAATAAAATGTGCGGTAGGTATCGAATTGCTGGTCTCCTTCTCTTCGCGAGCCAAACATACCGAGGTCGAACCTCACTTTTTTGTCGAACGCATATTGTGTCCCGTCTATTTTAGCCGTATAATTACGCATTCCGGAATTTTTCAATAAGCCGGGATTATCTACCACGCCCAGCGAGGCTCTCATACCGGACACATCGTTTCCATGCGTAAAGGAAAGGTTATGCGTTTGTGCCAACGTACCTTGTCGCTGAATTGCTTCGGTCCAGTTGGTACTATGCCCCATATCGTTTGTAGAGAATCCTAATTTTTTCGCGCCGGCTCTCCATTCGTCGGCAGTCAGCATACTAAGATTCTTATAAACGTGGCTTACTCCAAACAGACCGTTATACTCAATTTGGCTGAATCCGGCTTTTCCTCGTTGCGTAGATACAACAATAACGCCGGACGCACCCCGGCTACCGTACTGAGCCGTTTCGGAGGCATCTTTCAGAATAGTGAGCGATTCGATATCCGAAGGCGAAATAGCGCGGAACATATCCAAATCGCCAAAGACACCGTCGATAATCACTAAAGGGTCGTTTCCGCCGGAGAGGGAAGTGGTTCCGCGAATGCGTATATTGATATCGGCGGTAGGGTCTCCTCCCACATTGCTGATAACAACGCCGGCTACTTTTCCTTTCAGCGCATCCAGCGGTTCGGTAATGACTCCGGTATTCATGTCTTCTCTCCTCACTTTCTCTACAACACCGGATACGGAACGTTTATTCCCTACGGCGTATCCGATAACCACCACATCGTCCAATCTTTGGACGTCTTCTTCCAAGAGGACGTTGGCAACGGATTCACTGCCTATCCTTACTTCTTTGCTCATATAGCCGATGTAAGAAAAGACTAAAATCCGATTGTTCCCTTCTCTTAATTCGATAGAATATCTGCCGTCTATATCCGTAACCGTACCGTTTTGTGTTCCTTTTTCCAGTATGGTGGCCCCAATAATCGCTTCGCCGGTCGCATCTGTAACCCGTCCTGTAATCCTTCTGCTGTTTTGTTGAGGAATAGAAAGAGGATACGTATTGGAGGAAGAAGTCTTTTGGGCTTTGTAGATAATAATGTGTTTGTCGTTCAACGCATATTGCAGTCCTTGGTTTCTCAATATGTTATCCAAAATCGTTTCTACGGTTTGCTCGTCCATGTCGACAGAAACCACCTCTTCCAAATTTACTTCGTCACTGTTGTAAATAATGGAGAATTCCGATTTTTTTTCTATTTCGTTAAACACCTGTTCTATCGTCACATTGTACATAGACAAGCTGAACCGGGTTGTTTGAGAATATCCGGAGAATGCCTCAACGTATGAAGAGACACAGACGAGTAAAATACATATATTTCTTATGACATTCATTGTTTTTCGGCGCCGGTATGCACATGCATCGGCGCCTGTGTTTTTTTCCATGATAGATACTTTTAATGAACAATAATAGATGATATAATCTCTAAATGATATCTTTTAAACAAGATAACAAGTGCATTTCCATCTGTTAAAGATAGAAGAATGCGGTGTGATTTTCTGTTTTATCTCATAGGCCGTATTTTTAAGGGTTATCGTATCGGGTTATCTTTTAACAAATTCAATCATTCCGTTTTGTTTTACGTATTTCCACGAACGTTTGTAAGATAATTTTTCTATTATCTGTTCTATATTTTCTCCGTGTTTGAACTGGGCTACATATCGTTCGTTACGGATGGCGTTGGAGGGTATATTTATTTTCGTATTAAACCGCCGTTCCAGAATAAGGGCAATTTCGCCCAATGTCTGGTCTCTGAAGATGAGGATTCCATCTTTCCAAGCCGTATAGTCGTCTGCTTTTACATTGCGTTTCTGTATTTCTTTTGTTTTATTATCCATCACGAGTTGTTGGTCGGGTTTCAGTAAAATAAGGTCTGCCATGTCATCAACCAAGGGGAGTGCACTCACGCTTCCTTCTTCCAGTGTAAGCGTTGTTTGAGAATCTTCTTCGTAGGCATTTATGCCGAAACGGGTTCCCAAAACTTTTACAGATAGATTTTTTGTGTGAATGAGAAACGGCTTTTTCACATCTTTTACCACATCAAAAAAACCCTCGCCGGAGAATGTAATATGCCGGTTATTGCCGAAAAGGGCCGGATACGTTAGTTTAGAACCTCCATTCAGTATTACTTTTGTGCCGTCAGGAAGAGTTGTTCGCGAAATGACGCCCAAAGGAACATCCAATTCTACTTGTGTCTGCATCATTTGTTTTACGAGCCTGTCGGATTCATATCTTTTCCAATAGCTGTGTATGGCTACGGATACGAACGCTATTATCAGAACAGAAGCCACAGACAATGTATAGTGTAATAAGTTACGTCTATGTGCAGGTTTCGAATAAAGGAGTGAATCCAACCGTATCTTACCGTCTATTTTCCGAAAGATACGTTCTTTGCTTTCATTCATCTGCGGGGAGATGTCCGGATGCTTCATGGCATTCACCACATGTAAGATGTCATCTACTATTAAAAAGTCATCCATCTTGTTCACCGGTTCATCTTGTTTGTCTATGTTCACAATTTATTCTTTTTTATTTCTAATTATAGAAGAGTTGTGATAGACCTTTTCCTTATAAGACGAAATGTATATTTAAGAATTATTCACCTCTTCTGTTAAAACGTAGAGAAGGGTCATATTTATAGATGATGGATGCTATTTTACGGATGGCGATATGCATCTGTTGTGCAACCGTCCCTTCCGTAATAGAAAGAATATGGGCTATTTCTTTGTATTTAAGACGTTCTTCGCGAACCATCAGAAAGATAAGTTTGCATCGTTCCGGCAAATCGTCGATAGCTTTATTGAGTATGTTCAGCAAATCTTCTTCTATTAATTTACTATCAATGGCTGTTGTATCTACGTATAGTTTTATCTCGATATCATCAATAGATATATTGAAATATTTTTCTTTCTGTTTCAAATAAGCATACGCTTCATTCCGACTGACAATATATAACCAGGCCTTCAGGTCTTGGATGGATAGAAGTGTGTCCCGTTGTTTCCAGATAATGTAAAATACTTCGGCAACCACGTCTTCGCAATCGTTCTCGTTGTGTAAAAAATAACGAGTAAACCGATATACCGTAGGGTATACGATGTCGTAGAAAGACTGGAAGGCACGTTGGTCGCCGGAAGCAATGCGGTTTAATAATATTTCTGATATAAAAGAACTTTCCTCCATCTGCATTAGTGGTTAGTTAGTGATTAGTGGGTTAGTGGGGGCGCGTCATTGCGAACCTGAAGGGTGAAGCAATCCAGGTTCCCCCACACAACTCTGGATTGCTTCACTGCGTTCGCAATGACGCGCCCCCCACCGAACCACGTAATCCTCATTCCGCCTTAATATTCTCCACCGGATTGGCATTGGCGGCACGCCAGTTCTGGAAGGTTACTACGCTTATCGTAAAGAGAGCTACCACCACAAAAGCGGCCGGATAAACCCACCAGTGAAGCGGGGTACGGTAGGCGAAGTTCTCCAACCATCTGCTCACAGCATACCAGGCCAACGGGGCGGCCAGGACGAAACATAACACCAAGATACGCAAGTATACTTTGTTGAACAGGAGTAATATCCCACTCGTGGTGGAACCGAATATCTTCCGTAGACTTATTTCCTTCCGACGGTATTCGCTGTCGAACACCACCAGACCGAAGACGCCTACGATAGAGATAAGGATAGCCACGAAGCTGAAAAGCGAAATCATCGTGCCGAGCTTTTGCTCCTTCTCGTAGGTTTCGTTCAGAATCTCGTCGAAGAAACGGACGTTGAAGGGGTATTCTCCGTCGAACTCTTTCAACGTATTGCGAACGTGTGCGATGGCGGCACGCATGTCGCTCCCGGCTTTTACTTTTACGTAGGCGTACTCCAATGAGCCGGCCCACCAGTTCGGCTCACTCCAAGGCCCGGTCCAAAGATAGAAGGCCATCGGCTCGACCGTCTGGTGGAGGGATGCAAACTTTATGTCGGGTATGAAACCGACAATTTCGACGCTGTCCCGTAGTTGGTCGTTCAATGCCAGATTGTAGGTTTCGCGTGCTCTTTCGTTGAAGATGTACGCACCGCGGTTGGCGTCTTGTTCGCGGAAACCTCGCCCTTCTGTCGCCTCTATACCTATCACATCTAAGAAGGAGTGGTCTACCGGCAGGCAGAGAAATTGTATTTTCTCGTCGTGGTAATCGCGTCCCCACCTCATGAATGGTTCGTTGGCGGAAAGAAGAAACTGAGAGAAACCAATGCCGTCAATGCCGGCAAAACCTTTCAGTTGATTCTTGAAAGCCTGGCCTTCTTTGCGGATGGCGTCGTTTAGATCGGTGATAATGAGTTGGTCTTTCCCGTACCCCAGCGGAGTATGCCGCATGAAGTGATTTTGCAGATACATAAACGACGCGCCGATGATGAGCGCAAACGAGGCAATGAACTGCACGCTTATCAGTACGTTCCGGAGCTGTCGTCCTTTCGGCGAAAGGCCAAAGTTGCCTTTCAACACCAGCGCCGGAGGGAAAGACGTCATATAACGAGCCGGATAAATGCCGGCCAGCAAACCGGTAACGATGGCTACGCATCCTGTCAGAGCAACCAAGCCGGGATGTGCCGCGAGAGACAAGTCGGCATCCACTAAAGGAGCGACAAACGTATCCTGCGCCGCCGATACGAAGAACAACGCAATCAGATACGATACAAAGGCGATGGCCACCGCCTCCAAGACT
Source organism: Tannerellaceae bacterium (assembly GCA_031284375.1). Lineage (GTDB taxonomy): Bacteria > Bacteroidota > Bacteroidia > Bacteroidales > Tannerellaceae > DFXE01. The sequence goes on from JAISZY010000025.1 coordinate 53,775, forward strand.
AAGGCGAAGCGGATTGTTTGCTCATCGCCTCCCAACACCTTTTGCGTATTGATGCTCCGGATGCGCTTGGGCGTAAGGGCGGCGCTGAAGTTGGTATAGTTTATTCCGGCAATGAGTATAATGATAAGGGCGATGCCGGAGAGGATAAACAACGTTTGCCGACTGGCCTTGGGCGACGATTCGTACAATACGTCTGTGGTAAAATGCGTGTCGGCTAAGGGAGTAAACCGGAAGTTGAAGCGTTCGAGACTTTTGGCCCGGTCGGCATCGAGCGTTCGCTTAAAATTCTCGGCCAGCCCTGCTACATTCGCCGGATCATCTATGCAAGCGTAGGCTATATAACTAACGTTTCTCCATTCGTTCAGGTTTTCGTCTTGGGGGATGGGGAGATACACTACATTGCGCGTAGAGGTATTGCGGGGGAAATCGCGGTAAACGCCCCCTATTGTATACGTTTTGTCTTTTTCTTCCAACAGCCTGCCGGTGGCCGGTTCGCCGGCGAAAAGTTTACGTGCCAAGCTTTCGGGGATGAGCGCCTTTTCGGGGTCGTTCAGCGCCCGGCTGTCGCCTTCCAGCATATCGAAGGGAAAGACGTCGGGATAGCCGGTCGAGACTTTGAGCGACATTTCCTTATAGTAGTCTTTCCTGTTGCTGCTTGCTACCGAGAAAAACATCTGCTCCGGCAGGTAGGAAGTAAACGTGCCGCCTACTACGTGCGGCGACGAGGTGGTAAGGCTTTCTAACAACGGACGACTGACAATTCCTATCCATTCGTCCCCTCCCAATGCGCCTTGCTGTTCTACCCGATAAATCCGGTCGGCATGGGGATGCGAGCGATCAAAGCCACGGTCGTACTCCACCTGCATCAGGATAATCATAAAGGCGGCGAAAGCCACCGAAAGTCCCAACATATTCAACGCCGTTGCCATCTTAAACCGGCGGAGGATGCTAAGGAAGTTGCGAAGTATTGTTTTCATATAAATCTTAATTTTAATTATCAACTAATCACTAACCAGTATTTTACTAACCACTATTCATTATCTTTGCTCGAAAAACAAAGAATTATGCAATCAATACAGCTCATTAAACAAAAGTCTGATATTATATCCTGGGTTACCGGACTGGAAGACAAAGAAACAATCCGTCAACTTCATCGTATGGCTACGGCTCATCCTCAAAAAGACCCGGTAAAGCTTTCGCCCGCCAAGGTGGAACTGCTGAAAACAGCCGAACAGAACATAAAAGACGGGCGGATATTTACCGAAGAAGAACTGGAAGAACTCGATAAACACTTATTTGAATGAAAGTGTTTTGGCCTTCTGGGATAATCGCCAAAGCGAAGAAAAACTGTTGTCCCTTCTCCGTACCTCAGGGATATAATCATGGATGTTAAAGAGCGCCCTTTTTAGTGGGTTAGTGGGGCCGCAGTGACGTGCCTCCCACCTAACCACGTAATCCTCATTCCGCCTTAATATTCTCCACCGGATTGGCATTGGCGGCACGCCAGTTCTGGAAGGTGACGACCGCTATCGTAAAGAGAGCCACCACCGCGAAGGCGGCCGGATAAACCCACCAGTGAAGCGGCGTCCGGTAGGCAAAGTTCTCTAACCAACGGCTCACGGCGTACCAGGCCGGCGGAGCGGCCAAGATGAAACAGAGCGCCAGGATGCGCAGGTAGACTTTGTTGAACAAAAGTAATATCCCGCCCGTGGTGGAACCGAATATCTTCCGCAAACTAATTTCCTTCCGACGGTATTCGCTGTCGAACACCACCAGACCAAAGACGCCTACAATGGAAATCAAAATAGTGACTAAACTGAAAAGCGAAATCAGCGTGCCCAGCTTCTGTTCTTTTTGATATGTCCGATCCAGCACCTCGTCGAAGAAACGGACGTTGAAGGGGTATTCGTTGTCGAACTCCTTCAGCGTATTGCGCACATGCTCGATGGCGGCACGCATATCGCTCCCGGCCTTTACCTTTACGTAGGCTGTGCGCGGATTGATGCCCCAGTTCTGCGTGCCCCATACGTAGAAGGCCATGGGGGAAACTTCCTTGCGAAGGGAGGCGAACTTTACGTCGGGCATGAAGCCGATGATTTCGGCGCTGTCTATGTGGTCGTTCAGCGCTAAGTCGAGGCTGTTGCGGGCCTTTTCGTTAAAGATATACGCGCCGTGGCGAGTCAGGGCGTCTTCTTCGCGAAAATTCCGCCCCTCGGTTATGTCTATTTCCATCACCTTAAGAAAAGACGGGTCTACGGGCAAACATTGGTAGTTGATTTCCCTGTCGTGGTAATCTCGCCCCCATCCCATGTACTGGTCGCCGCTGGAAAGGAGAAACTGCGAGTAGGTAACGTCCTGTATGCCGGCAAAGTTTTTCAGTTGATTGCCGAAGGCGTCAAGCCCTTTGTTGATGTTGTCGTTGATATAGGCCACAATGAGCTGGTCTTTTCCGAATCCCAGCGACGTATGTTGCATAAACCGGTTTTGCAGATACATAAACGAGGCGCCGATTATCAAGGCAAACGAGGCGATAAACTGTACGCTTATCAGCACGTTGCGGAGTTGCCGTCCTTTCGGCGAGAGGCCAAAGCTGCCTTTCAATACCAGCGCCGGAGGGAAAGACGTCATATACCGCGCCGGATAGATGCCGGCCAGCAAACCGGTAAGGAGGGCCAGCACACCCGTAAGGGCTGTCAGCCGGGGATGCGCCGCAAGCGACAGGTCGGCATCTACCAAGCCGGCCAGCGGGGTAGACTTTGCCGCCACAATCGTTACCAAGGCAATCAGGTAGGCAATCAGCCCGATGGCAACGGCTTCGGAGAGCAGCGCAAAGCGGATAACGCCTTCGTCGCCCCCCAGCACCTTTTGCGTATTGATGCTCTTGATGCGCTTGGGCGTAAGAGCGGCGCTGAAATTGGTGTAGTTGATACCCGCTATAAGAACAATCACAAAGGCGATGCCGAAGAGGATGAGTAGCGTAGTGCGACTGGATTTGGGCGCCGTGTCGTACGTTACATCGGTACTGAAATGTGTTTCGGCAAGGGGAGTGAGGCGGATGGAAAACGTTTCGGCCAAGTTGGAGTTCCAGCTTTGCATGGCGGAGAAGTCGAAGTTCTTTTTGAAGTTATCGAACAAGCCCTCCGCATTTTCCGGTTCGTTTACGCGGAGGTAGGCCAGGTAGTTCCAGTTGCCCCAGTTGTGCGCATTTTCTTCCGGCGGGATGGGCAGGTAAATTACGTTGGGCGTAGAAGCATTGGCCGGGAAGTCGCGGAAGACGCCTCCCACGGTATAGGTTTTATCCCGGCCGATGAGTTGTTTGCCCGTAGCCGGCTCGTCTGCAAAGAGTTTGCGTGCCAGGCTTTCGGGGATAAGCGCTTTTTCGGGGTCGTCCAGCGCCCGGTCGCTTCCTTCCAGCATATCGGGCGTAAAGACGTCGGGAAAGCCGGGCGATGCGGTCAGGGCGTTTTCTAAGAAGAAATGCTTTTCGCCTTGAGACTCTACCGAGAAGAATATCTGCCACGGCAGATTAAAATACGTACCGCCCACGATATGGGGCGAGGAGGCGATAAAGGCGTCTATCAGCGGACGGTTGACGATGGCTTGCCAGTCGTTGCCCATCACGGCGCTCACTTCGGCTCGATAGATACGGTCGGCATGGGGATGCGAGCGGTCGAAATTCCGGTCGTAATCCACCTGCATCATAATCATCATAAAGGCGGCGAAGGCCACCGAGAGGCCGAGGATGTTCAGCGCCACGGCCATCTTGAATCGCCGGAGTACGGCGAGGAAGTTACGAAGTATTGTTTTCATATAAATCTTAATTTTCATATATTAATTTGCCGGTGGAAGACCAGCCGCCCGACTGGTGATTGACCAACTATCCGATGGGCTTTTCCTTTCATTCCGTACGTATGCTATCTACCGGGTTTGCATTAGCCGCCTGCCGACTTTGAACGCTCACGGTAATGAATGTAACCAGTGCAATGAGGGCAAAGGCCGCCGCAAACACCCACCAATAAAGCGGCGTTCGGTATGCAAAGTTTTCCAGCCACCGGCCAATGCCGTACCAGGCCACCGGAGCGGCAACTACGAAACAGATGCAAACAATGCGGAAATATACCTTGTTGAACATCCCCAATATCTCGCCCAACGTGGCTCCGTGTACCTTGCGGATGCCTATTTCCTTGCGCCTGTGTTGCGTCTCGAACAAGACTAAACCGAAAACGCCCATCACGGAAATAAGGATGGCCAGCAGGCTAAGCAGGGAAATGGCCTTGTTCAGGTACTCTTCCTTGCGGTAAAGCCGGTCGTAAACCTGATCGTAGAACTCGATATCGAACGGATATGCAGGGTCGATGGAAGCCAGCGTTTGGCGGATATGCTTCACGGCTTCCGGGATGTTTGTTCCGGCTTTCAGGCGGATAAAAGAAATGGGGAGGAGCGGATACGGAGAATTAACCAGAAAGGTCACATAGTCGGTTTCTTTCCGCAGAGAAGTAATCTTTACATCGCCCGCAATGCCGGCCACCCGTCCGGGAAGGTTTCCCCAGGAGGTCATTTCTATCAAGTCGCCCGGCTTCAAACCTATTGTGCTTAGTTCTTTATAGAGCGATTGGTTGAAGATATACGTCTGCTGTGCACCCGGCTGCTCGTCGGAAGGCAAGAAATCCCGTCCTTCCCGGATGGAGATGCCCATTACCTGCATAAAGTTGTGCGATACTTCCAGCACATAGCAGCCAAACGTTGCGTCTTTATACTTCAATCCATATTGCGTATAGGTATCGGCGGCGCCGATTTTCAGCCGCGAAAAAGCCACATCTTCTATCCCCGGGTATTCTTTGAGACCATTCACGTACGCATCCTTGCTATTGCGATACATACTGCCGCTCATCTCCACGATGGCCACCTGGTCTTTGTCGAATCCCTGATTGTAGGTGCGCATATAGTTGTTTTGCAATTGTACAAAGCCGGCGGCCACAATCAGTCCGATAGAAATCACGTATTGGAAACCAACCAGCAGGATGCGCAAGGTTCTTCCGGAAGACGAGAGGGCGAAATTCCCTTTCAGCGCCATGGCCGGCTGAAAAGACGTAACGTACCAGGCCGGATAGAGACCGGCCAGCAGACCCGTTGCCAGAGCAATCAGTCCGGTGGCGAGCGCTATGGGTAGATGATGCGGAAAACTCAAGTCGGCCTCTATAAAAGACAGCAACCGGTAATGGTTCAGCACGCCTACGATACCCATCGCTACCAGCCAGGAGACAAAGGTAGTAACCAACGCTTCGCTCAATAGCGTCCCCCGTAGAGCCTTGGTAGAACTGCCCAGAATCTTCTGGGTGTTGATGCTCTTTACCCGCGCCGGGGCCAAGGCGATGCTGAAGTTGGTAAAGTTAATGCCGGCAATGAGAACAATCAGGAGGGCGATACCGAAGAGTATCCGTACTGTATTCTCGTTGCCTACTTTAAATATCCCTCCAAACCTCTGGGCGGCATCACCGGCAAGATAAATATCGGTGATTGGCGTAAGGCGTATGCTCAGCTTGTCGCTATTGGGGTTCCAGACGGGAGAGAAATCAAGACGTTGGTTTATTTCGGCCTCTACCTTGGCGGCCTCTTCTTGTTGGTTCAGCAGGAGGTAGCAGATAAAGTTGCTCGATTGCCAGTCGCTCGCCATGGTACGGTCTATGGCGGTGTAGATTACGTTGTTCAGTTGCGTATTTTCGGGGAAATCCCGGTACACGCCTCCTATCGTAAGCGTTTTGGGTTGCTCTTTGGTCCAGAGAAACTCGTTCACCAAGAGCGTTTCGCCTACGGCTGATTGACCGGCAAACATCCTTCGGGCCATACTCAGGGGGATCATCACCTTTTCCGGATCGTTGAGGCAAGCGGCATCCCCTTCTACAAAAGAGAATCCGAAGATGCGGGTAATATCCGGATAGCAAGTAACGAACCGCTCCCGAAAGCCTTGTTTTTCTTCTCCCTCGCCTACGGTCACATAAATCCTGCTCAGAAACGGGTTGATCAGCGTACCGGTCTCGATGCGGGGCGACGCAGCAATGACGGCATCCACCAGCGGACGTGCATGGATAGCATACTCGCCGTCGCCCCGGAAGATATCGGCCCGGAAGATATGTTGCGCCTGCGGATGCGAATCCTCGAAAGTCCATTCGTGCCGCACCTGCTCCATAATCACCATAAAGGCGGCAAAGGCGACGGACAGCCCCAGGACATTCAGGACGATGGCCATCCTGAATCGCCTGAGTATGCCGAGGAAGTTGCGAAGTATTGTTTTCATACGTATTCGCTTACGGAGGAGATAATACTTCCGTCGAACAGGTTTACAATCCGTTGTGCAAAAGAGGCATCATGTTTCGAGTGCGTCACCATGATGATAGTAGTACCTTCCTTGTTGAGTTCGGTGAGGAGTTGCATCACTTCCAGTCCGTTCTTACTGTCTAAGTTCCCGGTAGGTTCGTCGGCCAGGATGAGTTTGGGAGAAGAGACGACGGCTCTGGCGATGGCCACCCGTTGTTGTTGTCCTCCGGAGAGCTGCTGGGGGAAGTGTTTGGAGCGGTGACTGATGTTCATTCGTTTCAGGATTCCGTTCACTTTCTCCTTCCTTTCGGCGGCTTTAATCTTGAGGTAGGTGAGGGGCAGTTCTACATTTTCGAAGACATTCAGTTCGTCTATCAGGTTAAAGCTTTGAAAGACGAAGCCGATATTCCCTTTTCTCACCTGGGTACGGTCTCTTTCTTTGAGATGTCCCACTTCCTGAGTACCGAGATAATAATTCCCATTGGAGGGATTGTCTAATAGTCCTAGGATATTCAGCAGCGTTGATTTGCCGCATCCGGAGGGTCCCATGACGGCCACAAATTCGCCGTCGTTCACTTCCATCGTCACCGTATTCAATGCGATTGTTTCTACTTCTTCCGTGCGGAAGAACTTGCTCAAGTTTTCAATTTTAATCATGACTGTATTTGTTTAGTAAGTAATCATGCCTGTTTCAACTCAAATAACATGCCAAACTTACAAAAACTTATTTATCAGCAAAATACAAAATAGAGCCTATTTGTAAAGTGTCTAATTTTTTGACACGACTGTCCAATTTTTTGACATTTGGGAGGAGGGAGCGGTATAAATAGAATAATCATTCCACGCAACCAGTGGCCTTCCGTATAATACAGTGTATATTCCGGAGTTTCGGAGACTTTCCAGGCAAACAGGTCTATATTTTTCGATTTACTCATGGGCACCTCTAAAAACCCCAAACTCTGCGTTACGCTCCGTCGGCAAAATGCTCATTTACTTTAGTAAACTCCGCTTTTGCCTCTGTCGCAAGCCTTGATTTTGGGGTTTTTAGA
>JAISZY010000110.1 GCA_031284375.1 Tannerellaceae bacterium
TACTTTATTCCTGCTATTGCTCCCATAATTACACAATATTTATTGATGCTTTGATTGCAAAGTTAGGTATTTTCCAAGCAAACAAAAGATAAATAAAGGAAAATATTTGGTGGTATCAAAAAAGGATGTACCCTTGAAGTGCAATTTCATACAATTCTTGGGTAAAATCTAAGTGATTTTAATTTGGTAATTTGAACAAGATAAAGGGTAACGCCTGCTATGGTGGTGGTATCGGAAACGTCCACAACCAATAACGCCCAGCGTATGGAATTGCACACCTACGGCGGGCGTTACTTTTTGTCACAATTCTTATAAATATGCAATGCGATAAGAATGAAACCAAGCAAGCCGGGGAGAGCGGCAATGAGACAACAAATTCTTTATTCCCTTTCCCTTTATTTTTCTCTATTCCCCTCCTACCCTCTTAGTATGAGCGATGCTCTGTACATACAGGCTGGGGGTTGGAGATATCTATTACCTGACGACGGGTACTGCTGACGGTACATGAGACGGTGGTGTGGAACTGTCTTCCGTAAAGACGAAATCTCTTCCAATGTCTATCATAGGGGTAGACATTGGAAGTAAAAAGAATCAGTTCCGGAAAAACATATTCTTGTCAATCGCGTCTACCGTAACCGGGCGACTTCGGTCGATGCAGCCCCCTAAGAGTTGTTTGGATAATTCGTTCAGAACGTATTTCTGTATCACACGTTTCACGGGTCGGGCGCCGTAGGCGGGGTCGTATCCTTCTTCGGCGATGAACCGGAGAGCGTCGTCGGTAAAGGTCAGGTTTATGCCGTTCGACTCCAGCATCTGCCGGACATGTTCCAACTGAAGGACCACGATTTGGCGGATTTCCTCTTCGCTCAACGGGCTGAAGAGGATGGTCTCGTCGATACGGTTCAGAAATTCCGGGCGAACGATTTTCTTGAGCAATTCCAGCGTTTCCCGTTTGGTTTGCTCCACAATCCGGTCGCGATTCTGGGAAGTTATCCGCTCGAAGTTTTCCTTTATCATCGAAGACCCGATGTTGCTCGTAAGGATAATCAGGGTGTTTTTGAAATTCACCACCCGGCCTTTGTTGTCGGTCAGCCGGCCGTCGTCCAAGACTTGCAGCAGGATGTTGAACACATCGGGGTGCGCCTTTTCTATTTCGTCGAACAAGACCACGGAATAGGGCTTCCGGCGAATGGCTTCCGTCAACTGACCGCCTTCGTCGTAGCCCACGTATCCCGGAGGTGCGCCAATGAGCCGGGTAGCGCTGAACTTTTCCTGATATTCGCTCATGTCGATGCGCGTGAGCATCTGCTCGTTGTCGAAGAGGTATTCGGCCAGGGCTTTGGCTAATTCCGTTTTTCCCACGCCCGTTGTTCCCAGAAAGATAAAGGAGCCGATGGGCCGTTTGGGGTCTTGCAGCCCGGCGCGGCTGCGTCTTACGGCGTCGGAAACGGCGCGGATGGCTTCGTTCTGACCAATTACGCGCTTATGCAATTCGTCTTCGAGATGGAGGAGTTTCTCTTTTTCGCTCTGTATCATTTTGCTTACGGGGATGCCGGTCCAGCGCGATACGATGTCGGCGATATCTTCGCTGTCCACCTCTTCTTTAATCATGGCCGAAGCCCCTTGCATCAGCCGGAGGCTTTGCTGAATGTTTTCGTTCTCCGTTTCCTTTTCCTTAATCTTTCCGTAACGAATTTCGGCCACTTTGCCGTAGTCGCCTTCCCGTTCGGCTTTTTCGGCTTCGAAGCGGAGGTTTTCCATGTCTATTTTATTTTGCTGGATTTTGTTGACCCATTCTTTTTCGCTCTGCCATTGAGCTTTTTGTTTGGTTTCGTCTTCCCGAAGGTTGGCAATTTCTTTGCCCAGCATTTCCAGCTTGGCGGTATCGTTTTCCCGCTTGATGGCTTCGCGCTCTATTTCCAATTGCTTGATACGCCGGCTGATTTCGTCCAGCGATTCGGGCACGGAATCGGCCTGGATGCGTAGTCGGGCCGAGGCTTCGTCCATCAGGTCGATGGCCTTGTCGGGCAGGAATCGGTCGGTGATGTAGCGAGACGAGAGCCGGACGGCCGAGAGGATGGCGTCGTCTTTGATGCGCACCTTGTGGTGATTTTCGTACTTCTCTTTCAGTCCTCGGAGGATGGAAATGGTGTCTGCTTCGTCCGGTTCTTCCACCATAACAATCTGAAACCGGCGTTCCAGGGCTTTATCCTTCTCGAAATACTTCTGATATTCGTTCAGCGTTGTGGCGCCGATGGCCCTCAGTTCGCCGCGCGCCAGAGCCGGTTTCAGGATATTGGCGGCATCCATGGCCCCTTCGCTTTTGCCGGCTCCCACGAGGGTATGAATTTCGTCGATAAAGAGAATGATTTCCCCCTCTGCCTTGACCACTTCGTTTACCACGGCTTTGAGGCGTTCTTCAAACTCCCCTTTGTATTTAGCCCCGGCAATGAGCGCCCCCATATCGAGCGAAAATAATTGCTTCAGCTTGAGGTTTTCGGGCACATCGCCCCGCACGATACGATGCGCCAGTCCTTCGGCGATGGCTGTTTTCCCCACGCCCGGTTCTCCTATCAGGATGGGATTGTTCTTGGTTCGGCGGCTGAGGATTTGCAACACGCGGCGTATCTCGTCGTCGCGTCCGATTACGGGGTCTAACTTCCCGTTTCGGGCTTGTTCGTTCAGATTGACGGCATATTTGCCCAAGGCATCGTAGGCCTCTTCGGCCGAGGGGTTGGTTACTTTGTTTCCCTTCCGCAGTTCGTTGATAGCCAAGCGCAGGTCTTTCTCGTTCGCGCCGGCGTCTTGGAGTATCTGTGCGGCGAGACTTGGCTGGGTAAGCAGAGCGAGGAGAAGATGTTCGAGCGATACGTAGCGGTCGCCCATCTTGGAAGAGTAGTTCGCCGCTTTTTGCAAAACGCCCTTCGCCTCGTGCGAAAGATAGGGTTCGCCACCCGATACGCGAGGATAAGAGTCCAGCAAACGGTCTAACGTTCGGGTGAGGTTCTGCACCGGTATATTTAGTTTTTGGAAGAGAAATTGGATGATGCTTTCGCCTGTCAGAATGACAGCCTTAAGCAAATGGGGGGCTTCGATTACTTGCTGATTGCGTTCGGCCACTAACCGGGCCGCCTGTTGCACCGCTTCTTGCGACTTAATGGTAAAATTATTCAGATTCATATATTTATTTTCTTTTTAATCGTTTTTCTATGCCTCCATACCTGCAAAAGAAATGCCACGCCGGGTTTCCGACATTTTGTCCCCCTCTCCGGTATCCTTCCCCGGAATTCTGCATATTGATAGGCCACTATATCGCCGCCCAGTCCATCGGCCAAGAGCTGTGCATCCAATATGTTCGCCATGGCAGTGTACAAGGTGTCGATTTCTCTCCGTATCTTCCGGATATCTTCTTTCGGTTTGTCGATGTTTTCCTGCGTACGTTCCGCCAGCAAGGTTTGGAAGTGTTGTTCCGTTTCGTCGATAGCCGTTACCCAGTCCGTAAATCCCAGGAGGTTGTAAATGGCCGACAACCCTTCTACATATCCCTTCTCCAGGATAGATTTCCTGTATTCTCTCAGCACGTTGAACACCCGTTCGGCCGCTTTTTGCTTGTCTGCGTCGGGCTGTTTTAGCGAACTCTTCACTACGCCGTAGAATCCGGCAAAGTGGTCGTCGCGTTTCTTATCGGCCGCGTCCATTTCTTTGGTGTAAATGTACAAACAAAAATGTGTAGCTACCAGCGGAGAAATAGTATACATCTATCATACTATTCCAAAGAAGGTAATATATAACCTTTATTGATAAGATAATTCTACTATTCTTTTTAAAACAACTTCTTTTTCTCTTTTTGATATATTTGAATCAGATTTCTTTTTGTATTTTATTTTTCCTATTCCATAGCCTGTCTTTTCATCATATTCTTCATCGTACTCAATATTATTTGTATTTGTTTCCTTTTCATAATCATCATAATATTTTATTGATTCGGGAAATATAACAAAACCATACTTAGCAGAAACTACTATTTCTGAATTTACGTACTACACTTTCTTATTTTCGTCAATAAATTCCAGTCCAGATCGCCCTGAAATGATAAGAGTATCTCCTGCGTTGCTTTTTATTTGAAGATTATTTGTGGACGAATCCTTATCATTTATTGGTTGATTTCAGAAATGAAAATCACATAAACTAATCTGGTTTATTGTTTCTTTTAATTACAATTTTAGCAATCTTCTTTGACCCCTCGTAAACAAAAAAATCATTTATTTCCTCA
>JAISZY010000163.1 GCA_031284375.1 Tannerellaceae bacterium
GACGACGACATGCCGGCGCCTAAAGGAACATCGCCCGAAAAAACGGTATCGAATCCGCCAATCTTTCCGCCCCGTTTGATAATCTCGCGGCACACGCCAAAGATGTACCGCGCCCACGCCAGCGAAGGCAGGTCTTCTTCCTTCAAACCAAATTCTGCCGTTTCGTTTAAGTCTAGCGCTACAGCCCGGACCGTATCGGTTCCGTTCAGCCTGATTTCAGCCACCATACCTTTGTCGATGGCGCCGGGGAATACAAACCCGCCATTATAGTCGGTATGTTCCCCTATCAGGTTGATGCGTCCCGGAGAGGCATATACCTCTCCAGTCGCTCCATTGAAGTGCCTGGCAAACGCACTTCTTATTATATCCACATCCATGCTTACTTCTTATTCAACAGGAATATCCTTGTTTACATTCTTACTGCCAATCAAGGCATAAAACAGCAGATAGGCCAGACCGGCAAAGACTACCCAATAGCTCGTCATGTAACCGGCTATATCAGCAATGTAATTCTGGAATGCGGGAAGAATACCACCACCGCAAACCAATACCATAAATATACCGGAAGCAGCAGCTAAGTATTTGCCCAATCCTTCGACGGCCAGGTTGAAAATACCTCCCCACATAATAGATGTACAGAAACCTATCAATACTAAGAACATGGCGTTAATAGGCACTTCGGCCAACCCGAATGAGAGCGCTCCGGTAGCGCCTTTTTGCAATACAGGCAGAGAGACCGTAGTGGTCGTGGGCGAGAAGATAGCGCAACTTACCAAAACCAATCCTATCAGGGAAGCAACGCCGAGCATCGCCTTACTGGATACCTTGGAACCAATGGAGGCGCCTATCAAACGTCCAATCAACATCAGGAACCAGTATGTACCGGCTACGAAACCGGCGGTCGTAGCATCTACGCCTCCGGCATTGGGATCGGCCAGGAATAAGTTCATAGTTGCCGGCGTACCTACTTCTACGCCTACATATACGAAGATGGCTACTGCTCCCAATATAAAATGGCGGAACTTTAAAGCTCCGGATAATAAACTGCCCAGAGGTTCTGCACTCTTTTCTGCATTCGGTTCGGGTATGTTAACCAAAAACAGGACGATGAATACGGTGGCAAAAACACCCATAGCAATATACATCACGGGGAAAATATCGGTTATTCTGGATTTTGAGACTTCGCCAATGAGGATACCTACAAACATCGGGGTGAAGGTAGCCATCACCGAATTGAACGAACCGCCAATCTGAATCAATTGATTCCCTTTATTACCGCCTCCGCCTAAGGTGTTCAGCATAGGATTTACTACCGTGTTGAGCAAGCACATGGAGAAACCGGCCACGAAAGCGCCGCCAAGGTATACGGCAAAAGCTGTTTCCTGGCTTGCATAGCCCGACAGGTATTGAATGCCAACACCTACAAAACCGATGGCGATGGCTATCAAAGCCGTCTTTTTGTACCCTATTCTTTGCAACAGGATACCTCCGGGTATACCCATACAGGCGTAAGCAATAAAGTTGGCGGCATTACCCAGCATTCCCAGGAAATTGGAAACTTGGAATTGGTTTTTTAGCACAACTCCCATAGGCGCTGCCAGATTAGTAACGAATGATATCATATCAAAGAGCAGTATCATCATAATAATAGGCAACGTGTAATTTTTCTGTTGAACGTTTGTTGTCATAAATGTTAAGTTTTAAAGTAATTAGTATTAATGTTATCTTTATTTTTCGATGGAAAATCTGAAGATGGTTTTGCTGTCGAACACCTCTCCCGGACGAAGTACGACGGATGGGTATTCCGGCTTGTTCGGACTGTCGGGGAAGTGCTGTGTCTCTAAGCATAAAGCGGCCCGTTTGGGATAGCGCCGGCCGTTTTTTCCTGCGAAATTCCCCGTCATCCAGTTACCGGTATAGAGTTGCACGCCGGGTTCGGTAGTGAATACTTCCATTATGATCCCTGTTTTGGGTGAAACGCAAAGGGCGCCGAAAGATAACTCCTTGCCTTCTTTGTTCAACACATACGAATGATCGTATCCATTACCAAAAACGAGTTGTTCGAATGGCTCATTGATGCGGGCGCCTACTTCATGCGGACTGCGGAAATCCATCGGCGTGCCTTCTACCGGCGCTTTCGGGCCATAGGGTATGGCCGTATCGTCTGTCGGCAGGTAATAGTCTGCGTTGATGGTCAAATGGTGATCGCCGATGCATGGATCACCCGCTCCGGAGAGGTTGAAGTAAGAATGGTTGGTCAGGTTCAGTACCGTAGGCTTATCCGTAAGTGCATGATAAGTGACAAGCACTTCGTTATCGTCTGATAAATGATAGGCGACCGTAGTCTGCAAGTTGCCAGGGAAACCTTCTTCGCCGTCGGCGGAGGTGTATTTCAGTTCCACGGTTTGTGCGTCTGTTTGCTGCATATCCCAGACCACGGCATTGAAGCCTTTGATTCCTCCATGCAGGTTGTTCGGGCCATTGTTGATAGCTAAGCGGTCGTACACTATCCCGTCCAGTTCAAATTGCCCTTTGGCAATCCGGTTTCCGTATCTTCCGCATACTGCACCAAAATAAGGTTCTTCCGAGGCCAGGTATTCGTCTATCGAATTATGCCCGGTTACGACATCTGTTTCCTTTCCGTTTTTGTCGGCTACTACGAGCGAAACTATTTTAGCTCCGTAATTCAAGACCGTAAGCTCCGTTCCGTTCTTATTTGTCAGAAGGCAGAGTTTGGTTTCTTTTCCGTCTATTTGCTTATCAAAGTCGGCAATGCACAGTCCGGATCGTGTTTTTTTATTTTCCATGGTTTGTTTTTAATGTCAGAAATCGCTGCTAAAAGTACGTCTTCTTTAACTAATTAAATAAGATTTGAGAGATGTTTTTTAACATGCTTTTCATTCTTGTCTGTGCCACATTTCCCAAGACGTGAAAGCCTGCAAAAGGAGCATCTCCAGGCCATTCTTCACCGTGGCGCCTTGCGTTTTGCCTTTTCGCATGAAAAGGGTCTCATCAGGATTGTAAAGCAAATCATACAACAAATGCTTTGAGGTTAGCAGTTCGTATGGAATATGCGGACAATCGTTGATGTCCGGATACATTCCCACAGGAGTTGTATTTACAACTACGGTGTATTGTTCCAGTATTTTAGGTGATATTTCATCGTAGGTAATGCAAAAATCTTTTGTAGTGCGCGACACGAGTGTAGAAGCTATTCCCAATTGTTTCAATCCCTGAAATACGGCTTTCGACGAACCTCCTGTACCCAGAATCAGCGCTTTCCGGTGAGATTCATTCAACAAAGGCCTAATGGACTGTTTGAACCCGATGATATCGGAATTATACCCTTTGAGCTTGAATTTGCCGAAGCTTCCTTTTTTAAAGGCAATTACATTGACGGCTCCGATGAGGCGTGCATCTTCGTCGATATCATCCAGCAGAGACATGACAAGGGTTTTGTATGGCAATGTCACATTGAGGCCCCGGAGGTTGATATTTTCCTTTACGATATTCTTCAATTCTTTAACGTCAGATATTTCAAAGTTGACATACTCGGCATCAATATGTTCTGCCTTAAACTTCTGGTTGAAGTACGTCTTCGAAAACGAATGTCCCAGAGGGTAACCTAATAAACCATATTTTTCCATATCTGTAGTCGTTATTCATTTAACTTTTCGCCTGTGTATAAAGAGCATATTCCGCCGGTAAACGTGCGTATGCCGACATTTACGAAGCCCTGCCAGCGCAACAGTTCCGCCATATCTTCTCCCTGCGGAACGACTTTAACCGAGGCCGGCAGATAATGATAGGCGGCTTTCTCTCCGGAGAGAAGCCGGCCGATATAGGGTATGAATGTTTGTGAGTACAGTGCATAGAGTTGCTTTACAGGAAACAACCGAGGCGACGAAAGTTCCAGAATCATCAGATGGCCGCCGGGCTTGAGTACCCGGTACATTTCGGCTAAACCCTCTTCTATGCGGTCGAAATTACGAACTCCGAAAGCAGAGGTGACAGCATCAAACGTGTTATCTGCATACGTGAGCGACAAGCAATCCTGCTGCTCGAACGAAATACAGGAGGCATATCCGGCCGCCGCCGCTTTCCTGCGTCCTACCTCCATCATGCCTTCCGACAGATCGACGCCAACGATGCCCCCCTTGGGCTTCAACTCCTTTTGCATGGCGACGGCAAGATCGCCTGTCCCGGTAGCTATATCAAGGATACGTTCGGGCGAAAAGGGTTTCAAGAAAGCAATTCCCTTCTTGCGCCATCTTTTGTCAATACAGAATGAGAGTGTATGATTTAATTTATCATACGTCCCTGCAATAGAATCGAACATGCGTTCTACCTGAACACTTTTCTGCTCATTGCAGTTATAGGGCAATACTTTTCCGGTTCTGGATATCATCATTGGGGTTTCTTATTTCGAGAGGTAATGGACAATATTTTGTTCGATACGCGAAAGCAGGCAGTCGGTATCATCTTTTACGAACGTCTCGCCGGTAATATGTTCAAACAGCTCGATGTAACGTTCGCTGATACTTTCTACAATAGCCGGTGTCATTTCCGGGATGCTTTGCCCTGCCTTTCCCTGAAAGCCGTTTTCCATCAGCCATTCGCGTACAAACTCTTTGGAGAGTTGTTTCTGAGGTTTGCCTTCCCTGAAACATTCTTCGTAAGCTTCGGCATAAAAATAGCGCGAAGAGTCCGGGGTGTGAATTTCGTCTATCAGGTAAACCGTATCGCCCCGCCGCCCGAACTCATACTTTGTATCCACCAGAATCAGCCCTCGTTGCGCGGCGATATCGCTGCCTCTTCTGAATAGCTCCAGCGAATAGTTCTCCAAGGCGGCATAATCTGCCTCGGAGACCAGCCCCTGCCTGATGATTTCGTCTCTGGAGATGTCTTCGTCATGACTGCCTTGCCCGGCTTTTGTTGTAGGGGTAATAATGGGTTCGGGGAAGCGTTGATTTTCGCACATCCCGTCGGGGAGCGGTACGCCGCAAATCTCGCGCACGCCGCTTTTATAAGCACGCCAGGCGCTACCGCAAAGGTAGGCGCGGACAATCATCTCGACAGGGAAACCTTCGCATCGCAGGCCCACAGTTGCCATCGGATCTGGCGAGGCCAGCTTCCAATTCGGGCAAATATCGGCCGTGGCATCTAAAAATCCGGCTGCAA
>JAISZY010000189.1 GCA_031284375.1 Tannerellaceae bacterium
TTACCGATTATTACGTCAAAGTAGCCCCCGTAAATTAAAGAACCGCCGTGTACCGGACGGTACGCACGGTGGTGTGGGAGGTCGAAACGGGAATTAATCCCGTTTCTCCTACCCGATTCAAAGAAAATTCACGCTACTTGTATGGTGTCGCACAATGGTGCAGAAATGGAAAACCGAAACAGGATAAATCCATTATTCTTTATGTTATATAGCACATATTTCTTGTTTGGTAGTGTAAATGGGAAAACATATCTTTGCAAACGACATTAAGGAAGATTTGACGAGTTCCGGTCAAGTACGTTTGACCGGGATTCTTTTTTTACCCAAAATAAACAATAAAGATGGATTTATAATTAATTACAGGAGGAAATATTATGGCTATCAGTTATATGACAGAAGAAGGCTACAATAAAATTTTAGCCGAGATCAACTATCTGGAAACGATTAAACGCCCTGAAATCTCCGCCCAGATTGCCGAGGCGCGAGATAAAGGAGATTTGTCTGAAAACGCGGAATACGATGCGGCAAAAGATGCTCAAGGTATTATGGAAGCCAAGCTTGCCCAACTGAAAAACCTAATTTCGAACGCCCGCTTGATTGACGAATCACAGGTAACGACAGACGTTGTCCAGATATTGAACAAAGTAAAAATACGGAATACCAAAAACAATGCAGTGATGAGCTATACCTTGGTATCAGACTCGGAAGCAAACTTGAAAGAAGGGAAAATATCAGTAAGCACTCCTATCGCCCAAGGCTTAATAGGCAAAAAAGTAGGTGATAAAGTGGACATTCACGTGCCTTCCGGAGTGATGAGTTTTGAAATTATGGATATATCTATTTAAATTGAGAAAATCATGGCAACTATATTTAGTAGAATTATAGCCGGCGAAATACCTTGCCACAAGATAGCCGAAAACGATGAGTTTTTTGCTTTTTTAGACATCAATCCGGTATCTACGGGGCATACATTGGTAGTTCCTAAGAAAGAAGTAGATTATATTTTCGACATAGACGACCTGGTTCTGGGGCGGATGATGGCTTTTGCCAAACAGGTAGCCGCGGCTCAAAAAGCAGCTATTTCATGCAAGCGCATCGGACTGACGGTTATTGGTCTGGAAGTGCCTCACGCCCATATACACCTGATTCCCATAACCTGCGAATCGGACATGTATTTTGGGAAGGAGAAACAAAAGCCTTCTCAAGAAATATTGGCGGAAATAGCTGATAAAATCAGAAAAGAATACAAATAGAGGCGATTGTTTTTTTGTATCTCATAAAACATGTTTATATTTGTGGCTGTTTCCGGCGTAATAGCCGGAATGTGATATAGAAGATTCATTAGTGGTTTTTACTCATAATTTGTTAACCTTAGAAAAAGGCCCTCCTGAGATAGGACGGCCTTTTTTATTAACACACAACACAGTATGATAGATGTATCATAACTCATTAAAACTTCGCCATAGCGCCGGATTCCACGTATGATGGTTTAACTCCCAAAAGCTATTGCCATAACGGAATAGGATGAATAAATTTGCAGCCAGAGCGATAAACCAAAGGACAATTAATACTACCCTCAAAGCCGGAGGGAATGGTTTGAAATTGAATATCCTACTGCAAACCGTATACAAAATGGCCAGTATAGGAAGTACAAGAAGTAAAATGCCGCAGAGACTGAAGACAGCCCACATCCATTCGGGATAGTTCTGAAAGATAAAGTATTCGGCAGAAGGCACTAAAGCGTAAAGCAGTCCGAATCCTCCTCCTATACCGCCTATGATTAGTGCAATGATTATCACAATAAACACAAACAGTAAAACCAAGACTACCGGAAAAAGAATAATACCAAGCAATATGGCCGCCACTTTCAAGAAAACACCTATGATTGCAACAAAGGTATCCGCTACTTTTTGGAACAATGTACGCGATTGGGGAGAGTCTGCATAATCTTTTATGTTCGTAACCACTTTCTCAAATCCATCCGTTACCGTTTTGCCTATATTTTCTACCGTTATGCTTTCTCCTCTCATCTGCAATTTTTCGGTAGCCGTTTGCGCTAAGGGAACAACCAACCAAAGAATTAAATAAATCGGGATAGTAACCCCATAAAAGAACATCAGGAAAAAGAGCAACAAACGTACGGGTGTAGGATCCCAGCCCATATAGGCGGCAAGTCCGCTACAAACACCTCCCAACATCCGGTCGTCCGGATTGCGGAAAAAACGTTTATTCACTCGTTCACGGGTTTGTTGAGTCGTTGATTCGTGGGTAGATTCTTCCGAGTGAGTTGATTCCTCTCCGAAGATATCTTCCACTTTTCCCATTTGTTTGATTACGGCTTCCACATGTTCGATCGTGATGACCTCGTAGCCTAAGCGGATACGTTCGCTTAATATCTCGGAAATACGCAACTCGAAATCATTCATAATTTCGTCTACTCCTTCTTCTTTGCCGAAGTGGATGCGCAGGTTGGACAAGTATTTTTCCAACAATCGGTATGCATCTTCGTCAATGTGAAAAACCGTTCCTCCCAGATTGACGGTAAGTGTCTTTTTCATTGGTGCTCTATTTTAATTGTTTCTGATATGATTTATTGTATCGGTCAACTCCTGCCAGGAAGTTTCCAACTCGCTTAAAAACGACTCTCCTTTTGAGGTGAGTTCGTAATATTTTCGTGGAGGACCTTGAGAAGATTCCACCCATCGATAGCCCAGCAGTTCGCTGTTTTTCAATCGAGTGAGAAGTGGATATAAAGTCCCTTCAACAACAATCAGCTTTGCTTCCTGCAACTTCTGAATAATGTCAGAGGTGTAAGCTGCTTCTTTTCTGAGGAGCAGGAGGATACAATATTCTAATGTACCTTTCCTCATCTGTGATTTCACGTTCTCTGCATTCATTTTTTTATATTTTGGAGCAAAGATATGTATTACCTACATACTATGCAATACATACTACTGTGTTTATTGTAATTTAACACAATCGATCCCGCATAGGGAACAAGAAGCATTATTTTTGCAAACTGTTTCGACGTTCCTCCGAGAATGAAATGACAAGGAAAGATGTTTAATTTATAAGGATGCTGATGCTACCTCAAAAGAACTCACTGCGTAAAAGTGTCTTATTATACCGGAGGTTACTTCTCCATAAAGGGCATGGTGTACACTCTCCTTTCGTATATAACCTGATAACGAAAGTGATAGAAGAACGTTGCCCTTATTATCGCTTTTCCGATATAGAGTTATTGCGTAAAAAACTCCTGTTGAAAGAAGATACGATTTTGTTTCCTCACAGAGGACGTACGCGCAGGTATTCGGTGGCCGATATTGCGGCGCAGAAGGCCATCCGCCCCAAACAAGGCGCCTTGCTTTTCAGACTTGCCAATTATTTCCGGTCGCAAAACATATTGCAAATAGGCGCTTCCGTGGGGTTATCTACTTTATATCTGACCTCGTACGCACAAGGTGTAAAATGCATAGCGCTGGAAAAACTTCCGGCTTATGCCTCGATTGCCCGCTGGGTGTACGAGAAAGCAGCGTGTGCATCAATCGACCTCAGGATAGGCGATTATTCCACGCTCTTACCTCGTATTTTGGAAGAGATGGGTAGCGTTGATTTTGTCTTTTTCAATACCAGCCGAGAGCCTTCCGGCGCCGGATTGTTCAATACGTGTGTGAAATACGCAAAAGCTGATACTGTTTTTGTTTTTGAAGGGATAAAAGATAATATCACTATGCGCAGGCTATGGAAAACAGTATGTACGCATCCGGAAGTGACCGTAACGCTCGACTTATACTCGATGGGGATCGTTTTCTTCAACAAAAAATTACACAAACGTGATTATACCGTATATTTTTGAATAATAACTTAATTGAATAGAGATGAATAAAAGTGTGGTTTACACAAGAACAGGCGACAGCGGAACAACCTCTTTAGTGGGAGGAAAGCGCGTGACAAAAACCGATACGCGGATTGAAAGCTACGGAACAATAGACGAACTGAATGCTTTTGTAGGCCTGTTGATGACTGAAATAAACGAAAAAGAAGACTTAGATTTCTTACATTTTATCCAACACAAATTATTTACCGTCGGTTCTTACTTAGCCACCGACAAGGAAAGCGCTGAACTGAAAATAGAAAGTAAAGTGACCTCCGAAAGCATCGTCCGGATTGAACGGGAAATCGATCGGATAGACGGCACACTGCCCCGTATGAAGAACTTTGTCCTTCCGGGAGGTTGCCGATCCGCTGCTCTATCTCATGTTTGCCGGACTGTTTGCCGGCGAGCCGAACGGCAGATATACCGGCTGCACGAAATCGCAACAATAGAAGAACCGGCGCTTATCTTTGTGAATCGTTTGTCCGACTATTTCTTTGTGCTGGCCCGTAAAGAATGTATCAAAAATAATGGCGAAGAAATTATTTGGGATTATTCTTGCACCTAAGAAATAAAGTTATATTTTTGCGGAAAATTTGGGCATTTATCCGCAACGTGTTTATTAAAACAGTATGATTTTTAAATCTGTACAACTATGTATTGGACATTAGAATTGGCATCAAAATTGGAAGACGCTCCTTGGCCTGCAACAAAAGACGAGCTTATTGACTATGCGCAACGTTCCGGAGCGCCATTGGAAGTGATTGAAAACTTACAAGAGATGGAAGACGAGGGGGAAATCTACGAATGTATGGAAGACATTTGGCCGGATTACCCCAGTAAAGAAGATTTTTTCTTTAATGAAGAAGAATATTAAAAGCAAAAAAGATTCGAACGACTAAGAATAATAAGCAAGAAATAAAAGGCTACCTGTTCAGTGGCCTTTTTGTATTTACTGAACTATATTGATATAATGATTATATCCACATGAAAAGGATTTACTTTTTTATCACACTCGCCTGCCTATACGTATTATCGGGCTGTACCTCGCCTGTGGAAAGGAATTACGTTGTTGTAACGATTGAACCGTTGCGATTCTTTGCCGAAAAAATAGCCGGCAATCAATTTCTGATACACACCATCGTCCCGCTTGGACAAAGCCCCGAAATATATGACCCAACGCCTCAGCAAATGGTACGTATCGGCAAAAGCCGCGCTTGGTTGCAAATCGGTCATATCGGATTTGAGCAAGCATGGACGCAACGTATACTCAATAACAATCCCCAGATGCAGGTGTTCGACCTTTCGGCAGGATTCTCGTTGCTCATGGAAGAAGAAAACGAAACGGAATTACACAGCCATCACCCCGGAGGAGTAGATCCGCATATCTGGAGTTGTATCGGCGGAGCCAGAGCCATTGCAGATAATACGCTGCAAGCATTCCTCTTGCTGGATAAGGATAACGAAACGTATTATCGGCAAAATTACGACAGTTTAGTCGCCGAAATAGACCGGACGGAAGCCCTTGTCCGTAGTACGCTTTCTCCGCTCGAAGAACGTGCATTTGTTATCTATCACCCCTCGCTTACCTACTTTGCCCGCGAATTTGAGTTCGTACAGTTATGCATCGAAACGGATGGGAAAGAGCCTTCGCCGGCTCAATTGAAAGAATTGGTAAACAGAGCGAAGGAATATCAGGCCCATGTGGTGTTTGTGCAACAGGAATTTGACCGGAAAAATGCCGAACGAATGGCGGAAGAAACACAATGCCGCTTGGTGGCTATCAATCCTCTGAATTACCATTGGAGCGACGAATTAATCCTCATAGCAAACGCTCTGGCGAATGAACCGTAAACTGCTTGAGTTATACAAGGTAACAGCCGCCTATGAGAAAAACAAGGCCGTACTGAACGAGGTGTCGTTCAGTTTGTACGAACACGACTTCTTGGGCATTGTAGGCCCCAACGGAGGAGGAAAAACAACCCTGCTGAAGATTATTCTCGGTCTGCTCACACCCGTGGCCGGACGAGTATCGTGCTACCGGGACGGCAAACCAACCACTTCGCTCCGGATGGGTTACCTCCCGCAGATGAACCAACTCGACAAAAAGTTCCCCATCTCCGTACGCCAAGTCGTCGCTTCGGGACTGATGCGGGAGAAAACATTGTTCCGTACTTTCCTGCCGAAACAACAGGATAGAATAGACGAAGTGGTAGAGCAAATGGGACTCAAACATCTGGCTTCGCGGCCTATCGGCGAACTGTCGGGAGGACAATTGCAACGTGTATTGCTGGGACGCGCTATCGTTTCCCGCCCTCAGGTACTGATACTGGACGAACCGGGTTCGTATGTAGACAAGCAATTTGAAGCCCGCTTCTATCCTTTGCTGAAGGAGATAAACCGGGAAAGCGCCATCATCTTAGTCTCGCACGATATGCAAACCGTGGCCTCCCTGGCAAAAAACATAGCCTATGTGAACCGGACGCTCTCCTTCGATGCTCCGGAAGAAGAAGAAGATAATACCCCAGATAAGATATGAAAATATTAATCACCGGAGCCGGCGGATTCATCGGCGGATTCTTGGTAGAAGAAGCGCTCGCCCAAGGATATGACACATGGGCCGGCGTACGTGCCTCCAGTAGCCGGGAGCGCCTGCAGGATGCGCGTATCCGTTTCATCGACCTCAAGTATGAAGACCAGGAAACCCTTACCCGCCAATTGGCCGATTTCGCCGCCGAACATGGAGCATGGGATTACGTCCTGCATAATGCCGGATTAACGAAAACACGGAACAGAAAAGACTTCTTTCGCATAAACGCCGGATATACCCACAACCTGATTGAAGCCTTAGCCGCTGCCGATTGCAAGCCCCGGAAATTCTTGCTCATGAGTAGCCTGAGCAGCTACGGCAAGGGAAACGAACAAACGTTCGCCCCCATCTGTGCGGACGACCCGCAGTTGCCGGACTCGGACTATGGGAAAAGTAAACTGGAGGCCGAATGTATGTTGCGTCATCAGCCCTATTTTCCTTACGTCATCCTTCGTCCCACGGGCGTTTATGGGCCGGGAGAGAAAGATTACTTTATGGAAATGAAAAGCATACAGTCCGGTTTCGACTTCACGGCCGGATTGCGTCCCCAGCATATTTCCTTTATCTATGTGAAAGACCTGGCAAGGGCAGCCCTGTTGGCGGCAGGAAACGACGACCTTGCAAACGTACACTATTTCGTTTCGGACGGCGAAGCCTATACCGATACCGAATTTGCCCGCCTCATACAGGATATTCTCGGAAAGAAACGCCTCCTGCGCATACGCATCCCGATGGGACTGGTATTCCTTGCCTGCCTCTGCTCCGAATGGATAGGGAAACTGAAAGGAAAGAGTATGACGCTCAATCGCGATAAATACTTCATCCTGAAAGGACGCAACTGGGTATGCAACGCCACCCCCCTCTGGCAGGCTATCCACGCCACCCCCGCCTACCGGCTTCGCCGAGGACTGGAGGAAACCATCGCCTGGTATCGCCGGAAAGGCTGGCTGTAAGAAGGATTTTTATTCCTACCTTTGCCACTCATCAACAGTTACAAACAATAAATGAGGAACGATGGCAAAAGAATTGAAAGAACTTACCCCAAGAGGAGTGAATTACTCCCAATGGTATCAGGATTTGGTGATAAAAGCGGACTTGGCGGAAAACTCTGCCGTGAGGGGATGTATGGTGATTAAACCCTATGGGTATGCAATCTGGGAAAGAATGCAACGTACATTGGACGATATGTTTAAGGAAACCGGACATGTGAATGCTTATTTCCCGTTGCTGATACCTAAATCGTTCATGAGTAAAGAGGCCGACCATATCGAGGGCTTTGCCAAAGAATGTGCCGTAGTTACCCATTATCGCCTGAAAAAGGCGGCCGATGGATCGGGCGTTATCGTAGACCCGGCGGCTAAATTGGAAGAAGAGCTTATCATCCGGCCTACTTCCGAAACGATTATCTGGAATACTTACCGCAATTGGATTCAGTCTTACCGCGACTTGCCTCTTTTAATCAACCAATGGGCCAACGTGATGCGATGGGAGATGCGTACACGGCTGTTTCTCCGAACGGCGGAATTTCTCTGGCAAGAAGGACATACCGCCCACGCCACCCGCCGGGAAGCGGAAGAAGAAACCATCCGGATGCAAAACGTTTACGCATGCTTTGCGGAAGAATATATGGCTATGCCGGTAATCAAAGGCAGGAAGTCGGACAGCGAACGGTTTGCCGGAGCGCTCGAAACATACTCTATCGAGGCTATGATGCAGGACGGGAAAGCGCTTCAGGCGGGAACGTCGCACTTCCTGGGGCAGAACTTCGGCCGAGCGTTCGACGTTACGTTTGTCGACAAGGAGGGGAAAACGGACTATGCCTGGGCTACATCCTGGGGGAGTTCTACCCGTTTGATAGGCGCGCTGATTATGTCGCATTCCGACGATAACGGGTTGGTGCTGCCTCCCAAACTGGCGCCTATACAGGTTGTTATCGTCCCCATTTATCGAAATGCGGAACAACTGGCGCAAATCGGCGAGAAGGTAAGCGGCATCATGGCGGGGCTGAAGGCCTTGGGCATCACCGTAAAATACGACGATGCCGATAATAAGAAACCCGGATGGAAATTCGCCGAGTACGAGCTGAAAGGCATCCCCGTGCGTCTGGCAATGGGCGGCAGAGACTTGGAGAATGATACCATCGAGGTGATGCGACGGGATACCTTGGAAAAAGAGACCCTCCCGTGCCGGGGCATCGAGGACTATGTCCGTAATCTGCTCGACGATATACAGCGTAATATCTTCCAAAAGGCGCTCCAACTCCGCGCCTCCCGCACCATAGAGGTGGATACCTACCCGGAGTTTAAAGAGCGCATCGAAGAGGGGCTTTTCATCCTGGCGCATTGGGACGGTACGCCCGAAACGGAAGAGCGTATCAAGAACGAAACCAAGGCCACGATTCGTTGTATCCCCCTTGAAGGGGATGCCGCGCCGGGGCGTTGTATGGTGACGGGGCAACCTTCCGACCGCCGCGTCTTGTTTGCCCGATCGTATTAGTCAAGGAGTAGCTTTAGAGGGGGATTCTCTCCCTCCCAATGGCGAGCCTGATTCCCGGTAAAAGGGGAGGAGGCTCGCCGTTTTGTTTTCAGGCTACTCTCCGTGCGGTGTAGGGAGGCTCGTTACCGGTAACGAGCCTCCTTCGTTACCGGTAACGAGGCACCCGCGTTACCGGTAACGAGCCTCCCGCGTTACCGGTAACGAGCCATCCGCGTTACCGGTAACGAGGCTCGCGGTATCGTATCGCACCACTTACAAACCTCTTCAACAATAAAACATCTTCCCTTCTCGTTATTAGTAGCGTAGCACAAGAAAACCAGAAAGGACGCAGACGTATCATGATAGATTATATGAAAGGAGAGATAGTGGAACTTATCCCGGCGAGGATGACGCTGGAATGTGCGGGAATCGGCTACGAACTGAATATCTCGCTCCATACCTTTAGCGCCTACAACGGACGGCAGCAAGGGAAGATATTCGTGCATGAGGTGATTCGCGAAGATGCCCATCTGCTCTATGGCTTTTCGTCGAAAGAAGAACGGGAATTGTTTCTGCTGCTCACCGGCGTATCGGGCGTAGGGCCTAATACGGCGCGGACTATTCTGTCGTCGTATCCGCCTTTGGAACTGACGCAGATTATATCTTCGCAAAACGAAGCTTCGCTTACCGTGGTAAAAGGGATAGGGCTTAAAACGGCGCAACGTATCTTGATAGACCTCAAGAATAAGGTGAAACCGGTAGAAACGGCCGCCCTGACGGGAGCTACCGCCATGGGCAATGCCAACGTGGCGGAAGAGGCGGTGGCCGCCCTGGTGATGCTGGGATACCAAAAGGCCGCTTCGCAGAAGGTGGTGGTCGCTATCCTGAAGGGTTCGCCCGTGCTGCCTGTGGAACAGGTTATCAAAAGTGCGCTGAGAATGCTTTGAATGAAGGGAAAACGTAAATATGTGCTGATTCCGGCGACGGCCTTGCTCCTCGCCGGATTCTTTTCGCTTTATGCCGACCTCCCGGCGGCGTATGTCGTACCGTTGCCCAAAACGGCCTGGGTGGAGGAAGATACGCTCCCGGCGCGTTTTCCCGTAGCCAAGACCGTGCCGGAAGAATACCGGGACGTGCTGAGGCAATCGCCCGCCGACTTGCGTAATCCGGAGAACGTGAAAACATCCATCGAGTACGACCTTCGTACCGGAACCTACCTCATCCGCACCCGGATAGGCGATACCGAAATAGGCACGCCCCTGATGCTTACCCCCGAAGAATACCAAAACTATAACATCCAACAGTCTATGCGCTCTTACTTCCGGGAGAAGAACGAAGAAGAGTTTCGCAATGCCGAGAACAAAGAGTTTAACATCATGGATATGCAGTTCGACATCGGCCCGGCCGACAGGATATTCGGCAAAGGAGGCGTGCGGGTGCGACCGCAAGGCTCGGCCGATATGAAGCTGGGGCTGAAGCAGAATAAGACGGACAATCCTTCGCTCCCCGTCCGGGCGCGCAACCGGACGTTCTTCAACTTCGACCAAGATATACAGCTCAACGTACAGGCCAGCGTGGGAACGAAGGTAAACTTCGGCATGAACTACAATACCGAAACGTCGTTCGACTTCGACTCCAAACGCCTCCGCTTAGCGTACAGCGGAGAAGAAGACGAAATCATTAAGTCTTTAGAGGCCGGCAACGTGAGCATGGGTACGCATAATTCGCTGATTAACGGCGGAGCTGCCCTGATGGGCGTCAAAGCCGATTTGCAGTTCGGCAAATTGCGCATCAACGCCCTGCTGGCCCAACAGGAATCGCAGTCGCAAACGGTTAATTCCAAAGGAGGCGTACAGACCAAACCCTTCGAAATGGCCATCGACAAATACGACGAGAACCGCCACTTCTTCCTCAGCCACTACTTCCGCGACCATTACGACTACGCCCTCGAACAACTGCCCTACATCCGTTCGGCCATCAGCATCAACCGCGTAGAAGTGTGGATAACCAACAAACGCAGCAGCTTCGACCAGGCGCGCAACATCGTAGCCTTTACCGACCTGGGCGAATACAACGAGATAAGCAACACCACCCAGGTTCGCCCCGAAGGTTCGCTGCCCATCCCCTACAACAATGCCAATACGCTCTACCGGCGGCTCCTCGACGAGTTCCCCGACGCCCGCGAGAGTAGCCGGGTAAACCAGGTGCTGAGCGGCATACTGGAAGGCAGCCGGGATTACGAAAAGATAGAAAGCGCCCGCCTCCTTACCGAATCGGAATACAAGATAAACCGGCAGTTGGGCTACATCTCGCTCAATATGCAGTTGCAACCCGACGAAGTATTGGCCGTAGCCTTCGACTTTCAATACAACGGCACAGCCTATCAGATAGGAGAGTTCTCTACCGATAATACCCACGAGACAACAAACACGCTCTATGTGAAACTGCTGAAAGGCACCTCCATGTCGCCCGACAGAATGTTCTGGAATCTGATGATGAAGAACATCTATTCCTTAGACGCCTATTCGCTGCAAAAGGAGAAATTCCGCCTCGACGTACTCTACCAGAGCGATACGACGGGCACCTATATCAACTATCTGCCGGAAGGCGATGTGAAAGACCAAATCCTTCTCAAGGTGATGAACGTAGACCGGCTCGACATGAAAAACGAGCCCTATCCGGACGGCTTCTTCGACTTTGTGGAAGGTTTCACGGTCTTGCCGGACAACGGGCGCATCATCTTTCCGGTAGTAGAACCCTTCGGCTCTCATCTTCGGAAGAAGATAGGCAACGCATCCGTGGCCGCGAAGTACGTCTTCCAAGAGCTATACGATTCAACCCTCACGATAGCCCGCCAGATAGCGGAGAAGAACAAGTTTATCCTGCGAGGAGAATACAAAGCCTCGTCCGGTTCGGAGATACAACTCTCGGCAGCCAACGTAGCGCGGGGGTCGGTTCGGGTAACGGCCGGCGGTCAGACGCTGATGGAGAATGTAGATTATATCGTAGACTACGCTTCGGGCATCGTGACGATTCTCAACGAAGGCATCATAGCAAGCGGCACGCCCGTGAGCGTAAATCTGGAGAACCAGTCGCTTTACAGTATGCAGCGGAAAACGATGATGGGGCTTGACCTGAATTACCAGTTCAGCAGAGACTTCAGCCTGGGAGGAACCATCATGCACCTATCCGAAATGCCGCTTACCACCAAAACCTCCTTCGGCGAAGAATCTATCCGCAACACGCTATGGGGGCTGAATACTTCGTACAAAACGGAGAGTCAATGGCTCACCAACATGCTCGACAAACTACCGCTGCTTACGCTCACCACCCCCAGCCGGATTTCTTTCAATGCAGAATTCGCCCACCTGATAGCCGGCCATTACGAAAACAAATACACCGGTCGCTACTCCTACATCGACGACTTCGAATCCACCCAGAGCGGCTTCGATTTGCTCAACCCCTATCCCTGGAACTTAGCTTCCACGCCATTGGACGTAGGAGCCGATGCCGCCTTCCCCGAAGCCTCGCTGGTAAATAACACCGACTACGGCAAGAACCGCGCCCTGCTGGCCTGGTACTACATAGACGGCATCTTTACAAGGCCAAACTCCACCCTGGCTCCTGCACATATCAAGAAGGATAAAGACCAACTGTCCAACCATTACGTTCGTGCGGTACGGGTAGAAGAATTATTCCCCGACCAGGAATTGGCTTACAACGAAGGAAATGTACTCCCCGTACTAAACCTTGCCTTTTACCCCAACGTCCGAGGCCCATATAATCTGGACGCCGACGGTATGAATCCCGACGGCACATTAACCAACCCGGAAAAGCGCTGGGGAGGGATGATGCGCAAGATAGACCAAAGCGACTTTGAATCGGCCAATATCGAGTACATTGAGTTCTGGATGCTCGACCCTTATATCTATAAATCCAACGCCACGGGAGGCGATTTGTACTTCAACCTCGGGGAAGTATCGGAAGACGTACTGAAGGACGAGAAGAAATTCTTTGAAAACGGACTACCCATCGACGGCGATACCACGAAGATAGACTATACCGTATGGGGCAAAGTGCCCCGTACGCAGAGCACGGTATATGCTTTCGACAATACGGCAGGCGCCCGTCGGCTGCAAGATGTAGGATTCAACGGCCTGTCTTCCGAAGAAGAGCAAACCTACCCTGCCTACGGCAATTACCTGCTGAAACTTCAGGATAAACTCCGTCCGGAGATGTTAGACCAATTCCGGACAGACCCGGCAGGCGATAACTTCCGACACTATCGCGGAACAGACCTCGACCGCGACGAAGTGGGCATCCTCGAACGCTACAAATACTACAACGGCACGGAAGGCAACAGCGCCGCCGCCGAAGACCAACGCTACAACGCCTCCTCCCGCACCACGCCGGACGTGGAAGACTTCAATCAGGATAATACGATGAATGAAAACGAACGTTACTTCCAGTACAAAATCTCGCTTCGTCCGCAAGACTTGGAAGTAGGCTCCAACTTCATTGTAGGCAAACGTTCGGCCAAGGTGAACTTAGAGAACGGCACAACGGAAACGGTGGATTGGTATCAGTTTAAAATACCGGTGAAGCAATATACCAAAGCCGTTGGCTCCATCCGCGATTTTAAGACCATCCGCTTCATGCGTATGTATATGACCGGTTTTCGCGATACGACCATCCTCCGCTTTGCCACCTTCGAATTAGTGCGCGGCGAATGGAGAGCGTATACCCAGGATTTGTCCAACCCATCCATGCTCCCCTCCGCCGGAGCCACCTTGGATGTATCGACGGTCAATATCGAAGAGAATGCCAACCGCACTCCGGTCAATTATGTACTGCCTCCGGGAGTAACCCGTATGGTAGACCCCGGTCAGCCGCAGATTATACAGCAAAACGAACAATCCCTCTCCCTGAAAATAACGAACCTGGCATCGCAAGACGCCCGCGCCGTATACAAAAACGTCTATTACGATATGCGACAATATAAGCGGATGCAGCTTTTTGTACATGCCGAATCGTTTATCGACGACCTCACCGGACTCGACAACAACGACCTCTCGGTATTCATACGCTTAGGTTCGGATTACCGGAACAACTACTACGAATACGAAACCCCTCTCCGGTTAACGCCCCACCGCAGCGATTACAACACCTACCTCCCTTCGGACGTTGTATGGCCGGCCGATAATATGATGGATTTCCGCCTCGAAGTACTCACGGATCTGAAGCAGAAACGCAACCGCAGCAAGCGTACCGGTCAGAATGGCGTATCGTTCCATACCGTATACTCCGAATACGACCCGAATAATACCAAAAACAAAGTGAGCGTAGTAGGGAATCCCAGCCTGTCGGAAGTAAAAATCATCATGATAGGCGTGCGGAACAATTCCGCCGAAATCAAAAGCGCCGAAGTATGGGTAAACGAATTACGCCTGACGGATTTCAGCGAAGACGGCGGATGGGCGGCCAACGGTAATCTGAATGTCGCCCTGTCCGACTTGGGTACCGTAAACCTAAGCGGCCGTATAGAAACCGTGGGCTTTGGCGGTTTAGACCAGTCTATCAACGAACGTCGCTTAGACGATTACAAACAGTATAGCGTAGCCGCCAACGTAGAGCTTGGGAAGCTCTTCCCCGAAAAAACCAAGGTGAGTATCCCGGTATATTATGCTTACTCGAAAGAAATCATAGACCCTCAATACAATCCGTTGGATCAAGATATTGTTCTCAAGGATGCGCTGGACGCCGTGGATACCCGCGCCGAAAAAGACTCCATCATCCGCTTTGCACGCGAGAAATCCACCATCAAAAGTATCGCCTTCAATAATATTAAAGTAGACATCAGGAGTAAAACACCGATGCCTTACGACCCTGCCAACTTTAGCCTGGGATATTCCTTCAGCGAAAATCAAATCAACAGACCGGACGTGGAGTACGAGACTACAAAAGATTACCGCGGCAATTTTGCCTATAACTACACACCCTATCTGCCGCCTTTCCGCCCCTTCGTTCAACTAAAAAAGGACAACGGCTATACACGTTACATCAAGCAGTTGAGTATAAATTACCTGCCGGCCAATATCAGCTACCAGACGGCTATGATGCGCAATTATTACGAGATGCAGATGCGCAACCTCAACAATCCGGCTTCCACGGAAAAGAGCAATCTGCTTTCTTTCAGTCAGAATTTCTTTTGGGACAGGTCTTTCAATTTGAACTGGAACTTCACCAACAACCTCCGGGCAACCTTCTCGTCCGGAACCAACGCCCGTATCGAAGAACCGCATGTGCAGGTAAACAAAACACTCAATCCGGATAAATACCAGGTATGGAAGGATTCCGTAGAACAAAGCATACTCAACCTGGGAATCCCGATGAAATACGACCAAAGGGTGAGCCTCACCTATACGCTGCCTTTCCAGTTTATTCCGATTCTTGATTGGGTAAACAGTTCCGTTATGTACAATGCGTCGTACAACTGGGACCGCGGCGCAGTGATAGACGAGACAATAGAAATAGGCAATTCCATCCGGAACCAGCGTCAGGTGGATATACAAGGAGCTTTCAATTTGCTGAGCTTTTATAACAAGAATAAGTTCCTGAGAGGAATAAACCAGAAGTTTGGAGGCGCTACCCGTACTCGGACCCCTGTACAGAAACCGAAGGAAATAAAGATAGAGAAAAGCGTACAGTTAAGTCCCGACAGCGCAACGGTTGTTCAGCACGATATGCTATCCAAACGCCTTATTGTAACGGCGCGGGATGCCAATGGAAAAGTTTACCGCGTGCGATTCAAACCGGTCGATTATGCCCGGATTAGAATAGAGAACCGGGATTCCGTCAGCCTGACCCTTACACTCCGGTTGGCTCCTGCGGCAACGGACAACTTCGCCTACAAAGCAGCCGAACATGGCTTGCGCTTCTTGATGATGGTACGGCGGCTCAATATTCAGTATTCGGCAACCGATGGGATGATGATACCGGGATTCCGTCCCAACGTAGGGGATTTATTGGGGCAGGGACGTACGCTCAACGGATTGGCGCCGGGCATAGGTTTCGCCTTTGGGGATGTAAACAGAGACTATATAGACAGGCTGTCCGAAAAAGATTGGCTGATTATGAGTCAGACCAATATCAATCCGGCCATTATCAGCGGAACGAAAAGTTTAACGGTCAGTATGAATCTGGAACCTTGGGCCGGTCTGAAAATCGACCTGAACGCAAACCACATGGATACGCGGAATACGGAAATACAGTATATGTACAGCGGAATGCCCGAAATAAGAGGAGGAACTTTTACCATGACAACGATTGCGGCCGGCTCGTTTTTCGAAGGAATGGGCAGCATGGCCAATGGGTATGCCTCGAAGGTATTCGACTTGTTTTTAAAGAACCGCGAGGTCATCGCCGGGCGATTAGAAAACCGCTATATCGGAACAACGTATCCGAATGTAGGCTTCTTGGCCAATACCTCTCTGGCAGGGCAACCTTATAATCCGGCGCTCGAGAACGGGAATGTAAGCCGGAACTCTACCGATGTGCTGATTCCCGCTTTCTTAGCGGCATATACGGGAAAGGATGTGAGTCGTGTTTCGTTAAGCGCCTTCCCCGCGGCTTCCGCCTTGCTGCCCAATTGGCGGATTTCGTACGACGGCCTGACCCGTATTCCGGCAATAAATAAATATTTCAAGAACTTGTTGCTAACCCATCAATACCGTTGCAGTTATGCCGTAGGCGGCTTTTCTTCTTTCTTGAATTGGGTAAATGTAGGAGGGGGCGACTTGGGTTACATACAAGATGTATTGACGGGCAATCCCACGCCATCTTCACCATACAGCATTTCGTCGGTAAATATAACGGAAGGATTCAATCCGCTGATAGGCTTGGACGGTACTCTGCTGAACAACATAACGCTTCGTACCGAATACCGGACAACACGCAACCTCAATCTCAATATATCTTCTTTCCAATTGGTAGAATCGCGTTCAAACGAAATGGTGGTAGGAATAGGCTACAAGCTCACGGAGTTTAATAAGGTATTGAAGATGAAAGCCGCTCGAAACTTCAGCAACGACCTTACCGTGCGTTTGGATTTCTCGTACAGGAAAATGCAGTCTCTCCTCCGCAAGATACAAGAGTTGATGACACAGGCAACCAGCGGAAACGCATCGAAGACAATCCAGTTTTCTGCCGATTACGGTATCAGTCGTTCGCTGTCTTTACGCGCCTATTACGATTTACAAATCAACGAACCTCTTATATCCAGCGCCTCCTATCCAACGTCTAATTCCAACTATGGAATCAGCATACGCTTCTCTTTTTCACAGTGACAGGGCTTTAGCCCAATTCTACACACTTTCCCGGAAAGCCGTGGAGGAAAAATTTGTACATTTGTGCTTCCGTACAAATTCTTATCACTTATCAAACAAAGAAGAACGAATGAAAAAACTGTTATCGCTCCCGCCCAATCTGGTTCCTTGTTTTCACGAGATAGAAAACGTATCGCGCGATGCGTGGTTCTGTACGTCCGACCCGGTGGGCAAACGCTTGGGGTCGGCCGGAGGAAGCGCCTGGCTACTGGAAGAATGTAGGCGAAACGAAGCGCCCCATATGACTTCCTCCCAATGGCTCGCCCAAGAAAAACGTATCCTCCTGCACGCCGGAGGACAGAGCCGGCGGTTACCTGCCTATGCGCCTTCGGGCAAAATACTTACGCCCATCCCCGTATTCCGGTGGGCCAGAGGGCAACGGCTTGGGCAGCATCTGTTGTCGCTCCAACTGCCCTTGTACGAAGAAATATCAGACAAAGCCCCCGATACGTTCCATACCCTGATTGCCAGCGGAGATGTATATATCCGCTGTACGCAACCCTTGCAGCCTGTACCGGAAGTGGATGTGGCGTGTTATGGCCTTTGGACGGATTCCGTGCAGGCTACGCATCATGGGGTGTTCCTGTCCGAACGGGAAAGGCCGGAGGACTTAGACTTTATGCTGCAAAAACCGTCCATCGCCGAGTTGGGGAGGCTGGCTCGTACCCATCTCTTCCTGATGGACATCGGCATCTGGCTACTGAGCGACCGGGCCGTAGAAGTGATGATGAAACGCTCGTACACCTCCGACGGAAAAGAACCGAAGTGGTACGATTTATATGCCGAGTTCGGGCTATCGCTGGGTAATCGCCCAAAGATAAAAGACGAAGAAGTAAACGCCCTTTCGGTGGCCATACTTCCTCTGCCCGGAGGCGAGTTTTACCACTACGGAACCGGGCGGGAACTGCTATCGTCTACCTTGGCCGTACAGAACCTTGTGCACGACCAGCGTAACATCATGCAACGCACCGTGAAACCTCATCCCGCCATGTTTGTGCAAAACGCCGAGGTGAACGTAACGCTTACTACCGCCAACTCGGAGGTGTGGATAGAAAACAGTTGCATCGGCCCCCAATGGAAGCTTAGCAACCAACATATCCTTACCGGTATTCCTCCCAACAACTGGACGCTCTCCCTCCCTCCGGGTATATGCGTAGACGTGGCGCCCGTAGGCGATAGCGCATGGGCGGTTCGCCCCTATGGGTTTGGAGACATCTTCCGAGGCGCACCGTCCCACAGGGATACCTTATTTATGGAAAAGCCATTCGTGCAATGGGCAGGAGAAAGAGGTTTGCCCATCCCCACTTCGCCGGATATACAGGACACGCCCCTCTTTCCGGTCTGCGAAACTACCGGAGAGATGGAAATTCTTTTGCAATGGATGATTTCAGACCCCGGCCTTGCGGAAGGAAAAGCCCTGTGGGAATCGGCCGGGAAGATGTCTGCCAACGATTTATTGGACCAAACCCATCTGCCCCGTCTTACCGCCCAGCGCCGAACATTCCGGACAAAGAACTGGCCTGCCTTAGCCGCCAATCACGAAAAGAGCATCTTCTACCAATTAGACTTGCAAGACGCCGCCGCCGAGTTTGCCGCCCAAGGCCTCCCTCTCCCTTCGCCGCCGTCTTCCGGAACATCACCCATGAAACAGATACATTACCACATGTTTTGCGCCCGCGTACTCCGGTTGGAAGGAAAGTTGTGCGAAGCCGACCGGCAACAAGCCTTTTCACACCTGAGGGAAGAACTTATCGAGCGAATGGAGAACAAAAAGGTATCCCCCCGTCTGAACGTATACCGCGACCAGATTGTGTGGGGACGCAGCCCGGTGCGTATCGACTTGGCCGGCGGCTGGACCGATACGCCTCCTTATTGCCTGTATGCCGGCGGAAGCGTGGTAAACGTGGCCATCGAACTAAACGAACAACCGCCGTTGCAGGTCTACATCAAGCCCTCCGGGCGATACGCCATCACCCTCCGCTCTATCGACCTGGGAGCTATGGAAGTAGTCTCCACCTGGGAGGAACTGGCTTGCTATACCAAAGTAGGCTCGCCCTTTTCCATACCCAAGGCCGCCCTGTCGCTGGCAGGTTTCCTGCCGGCCTATGCGGCGGAAAGATACACCTCGCTCCAGGAACAACTCCAGGCCTTTGGAGCGGGTATCGAAATTACGCTTCTGTCGGCCATTCCGGCCGGCTCCGGATTGGGCGTAAGTTCCATTCTGGCAGCTACGGTATTGGGAGCCATTTCCGACTTCTGCGGATTGGGATGGGATAAGAACGAAACGGGCAACCGAACCCTCATCCTGGAGCAACTGCTCACCACCGGAGGAGGATGGCAAGACCCCTTTGGAGGCATCCTGCATGGGCTGAAACTGCTGCAAACCAACGAAGGCTTTCACCAAAGCCCCTTTGTGCGCTGGCTACCGGACTATCTCTTTACCAATCCCCAATACCAACCCTGTCATTTGCTTTACTACACCGGCATCACACGCACTGCAAAAGATATTTTATCCGAAATTGTAGGCTCCATGTTC
Source organism: Tannerellaceae bacterium (assembly GCA_031284375.1). Taxonomy (GTDB): domain Bacteria; phylum Bacteroidota; class Bacteroidia; order Bacteroidales; family Tannerellaceae; genus DFXE01. Next base: position 19,860 of record JAISZY010000189.1, read on the forward strand.
CTCAACAGCGGGAAACACCTCCAACTGCTGGCTGCCATGAAAGCGCACGCCTTAGCCATGTACGACGCCATACAATACGGCGACTTCCGTACCTACGGCCTTCGGGTAGGAAAAACCTGGGAACAGAACAAAGCCCTCGATGCCGGTACGAACCCTCCGGCAATCGAACAGATTATCTCGCTGATAAAAGAGTATACATTAGGATACAAACTGCCCGGAGCCGGAGGCGGCGGATATCTCTACATGGTAGCCAAGGATCCCGAAGCCGCCGGACGCATCCGCCGGATACTGACCGAGCGTCCGCCGTATCCCAACGCCCGCTTTGTAGCGATGAGATTGAGTGAAAAAGGTTTACAAATTAGTCGTTCCTGAACATTATGGAAACAAACAAACATCATCATTTTAACCTGTACGACCAACCAATGCCTTGGAGCAGCCGTACCATTCGGACAATAGCCGCCGAAGCGGCCGGCTCTCCCTATACATTAATATATATAGTACCTCGAAAGGTAGAGCTGACCATGTTCGCCCTCGAACGTATGACGAGCATCGCTCAAAACACCTCGGCCGGTATGGTTTATGCCGATTATTACGAACGTGATGAAGACGGCCTCCATGCACACCCGCTTATCGACTACCGAAAGGGAAGTCTGCGGGACGACTTTGACTTCGGGCCGCTCCTTCTGTTCAACACCCAGGCGCTGACGGAAGCGGCCGAAACCATGACGGAAGACTACCGCTTTGCCGGCCTCTACGACCTCCGACTCAAAGTATCGCAACGTCATCCCATTGTGCATATAAACGAGTACCTCAGCATCTGCGAAGAAAAAAACGAAAAGGCCGGAGGAGAACGACAGTTCGATTACGTAAACCCCCGGAACCGGGAAGCGCAGATAGAAATGGAAAAAGCCTGCACCGCTCACCTGAAGCAAATAGGCGCCTACCTGCCGGAACGACGGAAAACCGTAAACTTGTACGAACATCCGTTCGATACGGAAGCTTCGGTTATCATCCCCGTACGTAACCGGGTGCGCACCATCGGCCAGGCCATCCGCTCGGCGCTGGGACAGGAAACTTCGTTCCCTTTCCACGTTATCGTAGTAGATAATCATTCTACCGACGGCACGTGGGAAGAAATACAATCCATCGCCGCCCACGCCCCTCGCCTCAAATATCTTAAACCCCAGTGGCATTACTTAGGCATCGGCGGCTGCTGGAATCTGGCTGTTCATCATCCGGACTGCGGCCGGTTTGCCGTGCAGTTGGACAGCGACGATGTGTACAGCGATGCGCACAGCCTTCAAAAGATAGTAGACGCCTTCCATACCCATTCGTGCGGCATGGTGGTGGGTTCCTACCGGCTCACCGACTTCCATCTGCAAACCATCCCGCCCGGCATAGTAGACCATCGGGAATGGACGCCGGAAAACGGACACAACAACGCACTGCGCATCAACGGGCTGGGAGCGCCCCGCGCCTTCTATACTCCGCTGCTGAGAAGCATCGACTTCCCCAATACGAGCTATGGAGAAGACTATGCCGTGGGACTTCGCATCGGCCGGGAATACGCTATCGGCCGCATATACGATGTGTTATACCTCTGCCGGCGATGGGAAGACAACTCGGATGCTTTGCCGGACATCGCAAAGATAAACGGACATAATGCCTACAAAGACAATCTGCGCACCTGGGAAGTGGAAGCGCGCATCCAACTCAATAAAGGGAATGTATCGTAAGCCGTGTGTTTCGGATATGACTTATATCACTAATTTTGCAAGAAGAAATAATAAAACATTATGACATCAAAAAATAGCAATGAAAGAAAGTTAGTGTCCTTCGACTGGGCATTAAAGCGACTACTGCGCAATAAAGTAAATTTTGAGGTAGTGGAAGGGTTCCTGAGCGAACTGCTGGGGAGGAATATTACCATAACCAGCGTCCTGGAGAGCGAAAGCAATAAGAAACATCCTACCGACAAACACAACCAAGTGGACGTGGTGGTGGAAGACGACAAGGGAGAGATCATCCTGATAGAATTGCAGTTTATCGCCGAAAAAGATTACTTCCAACGAATGCTCTACGGAACAAGCAAGGCCATTGTAGAACGCATAGTGCAGGGCGATCCATATCTGGAAATAAG
>JAISZY010000222.1 GCA_031284375.1 Tannerellaceae bacterium
GGAATCCCGCCATCGAAGACCAAGCCTCCGACCGCGTTCATCGCATCGGACAAACACGCCCGGTTACCATCTACCGCTTGGTTGCCGAACATACCATTGAAGAAAAAATCATCCAATTACACAGCACCAAACGCGGCATGGCCGAATCCCTGCTTGGCGGCAGAGACCACTCCTCTACCTTGTCGCTGCAAGAACTAATGGCATTAATCAAAGAGGTAGAGCTATAAAAATCTCCGGGAATGAGCCATTCATTCCCGGGAATAAGCCGCTCATTCCCGGGAATAAGCCACTCGTTCCCGGGAATAAACCACGCCACCCCCCGCGTATACAAATATGGAAACCCAAGGATAGTAGAACAACCATGCGGTTTTTTTTAAAAGAAGATAGCAACAAATTCCAATCTGTGTTTATCTTTGCAATTATCTTTTAACTTAAATATTTACACCCATGAAAGATTCAAGAAGAAATTTTTTAAAGAAAAGCGTATTGGCAGGAGCCGGTGCGCTCATGATTCCCGAACTGGCAAAAGCCATCGTACATGAACAAACAGCCGTAAACGCTCCGAAAATCACCCTGAAAAAAGAAGCCGTTATCCTCTTGCAAGGCGACTCCATCACCGATTCGGGACGGGATAAAGAGAACAACATCAGCAACTCCTTCCCCATGCTGGGCAACGGTTACAGCCTCTTTATCGCCAGCCAGTTGTTGGCCAACGAAGCCTCCAAGCAATTGAAGATATACAACCGCGGAATCAGCGGGAACAAAGTATATCAACTCCGCGAACGCTGGGAAATAGAATGTCTGGCCATCCAACCCGACGTGCTGAGCATCCTGATAGGCGTGAACGATTATTGGCATACCCTGTCGGGAGGCTATAAAGGAACGGCTCGGGTGTACGAAGACGATTACCGCGCCCTCCTGAAATACACAAAAGAAAAACTGCCCCAGGTACAGCTTGTGATAGGAGAACCTTTCGCCCTGCGGGAAGGCGCAGCCATAGAAGACGTAAGATGGTTCCCGGCCTTCGACGAATACCGCCGGATAGCCAAAAAACTGGCCGGCGAATTTAATGCCGTATTCGTACCCTACCAAGCAGGCTTCGACGCCGCCGCGAAACTGGCCCCCACCCGCTACTGGTCGTACGACGGAGTACACCCCGACCTGCCGGGACGTCAATTAATGGCCAATCTATGGCTCGAAGCCACCGGATTGAAATAAATGAAAATCCTTTTAGTAGAAGACGAAATCAATATAGCCTCCTTCATCGAACGAGGCTTACGGGAGTTCGGGCACGAAGTACAAACGACACACGACGGAGCAGCCGCCTGGGCGCTCCTCCGCCGGGAACGCTTCCAATTGCTCATACTCGACATCATTATGCCCGGAATGAATGGATTGGAACTATGCCGCAAGTATCGAGACGCCTATGGCTACGCCTCCCCCGTCGTGATGCTTACAGCCTTGGGAACAACCGACCAAATCGTAGAAGGCTTGGAGGCCGGCGCCGACGATTATATTGTGAAACCCTTCAGTTTCGCAGAATTGGAAGCCCGCATCCAAGCCCTGTTACGTCGTTCGAAAGAAGAATCCATCCACCCCGTACTCGTATGCGGAGACTTGGTGCTGGAGCAGGAAAATCACCGGGCGATACGCAACGGCCAATCCATCGAACTAACCGTCCGGGAATACCGCCTCCTCGAATACCTGATGCTCAACCAGGGCGCCGCCTTAACCCGCCGGGACATCATCAAACAAGTATGGGACAAGGAAGCAGACCGCAATATGAACATCGTAGACGTGTACGTGAATTATCTTCGGGCAAAAATAGATAAGGAATTCGACACAAAATTGATTCACACCGTATCAGGTATCGGTTACAGGATGGAAGCATGATGCCCGGCAAGAAAATAGCGTATCGTTACACGTACATCACGGTGGGCGCGATTACCGCTGTATCCATTCTTTTCTATCTCGTGATTGTTGTCTTTCCGGACATCCTCCTCCCTTACCGGATAGGCCTGTTGATAGCCTTTTTATGTATGAACGGCATCCTCGTTTACGTAGTAGCCAAGCGCTATGCCAACGAAATGACGGCCTGGATAGAAAGCGCCTATCAGAGCGAAAAATCCTTTATCAGCAACGCCTCCCACGAATTAAACAACCCGCTCACCGCCATACAGGGCGAATGTGAAATCAGCCTCATGAAGGAACGTTCTCCGGCCGAATACCAGGTATCGCTCCGTCGAATCGCCTCCGAAGCTCAACGAATCATCCAATTGATGAAACACCTGATGTTCCTCTCCAAAGGCGAAGAAGAGATTCTGAAAACAGCTTCCGAAACCATCGTCCTTGCCGAGTTTATGATGCAATTCATGGAAAAGCGCATCCTGTTTGCACCCGACAATTTCGCCTTCATGATGGATGTAAACCCGCATTTACTGAAAATGGCGCTGGGCAACATCATCGGCAACGCCCTCAAATATTCCGGCGACAAAACGGTAGAGATACGGCTTCGCGGCTCCGTGATGGAAATCAAAGACCAGGGCATCGGTATCCCCCCCGAAGAATTAGCCCGTATTTTCCAGCCCTTTTACCGGGCAGCCAATACGCGCGGCTATACAGGCAACGGCATTGGTCTGAGTCTGTCTATCCGTATCCTGCATGTTTACGGGGCGGAAGTGACGATTTCGTCCGTTCCGAACGAAGGAACGAAGGTAAAAATAGACTTTCAGCATGTGAGATAAGGAAGCTTACCGGGTAAGATATTCCACCACCGGACCTCTGAACAGCACATCCGCATGAGCGTGCGAAGCATCCTCGGCCGTGATAAAACCCCTCTGCACCAATCGGCGCACAGCGTCGTGGAAAAATTCATAATACGGATATTTCAGTCGCAAGCCGTCGAAATGATTTTGTATATACTTGGGATAAGGAATGATGTAGGCCAGGAAGATACATTCGCCCAATGTCAGAGCGGACGGTTCTTTGGCAAAGTAGAAATGCGACGCTTCCGTTATCCCATACACATTAGGCCCCCACTCGATGATGTTCATGTAGACCTCAAACATGCGGGATTTATGCGTAAGACGGTTGTTTTCTATCAGCCAAACGATAAGAATCTCTTCCAATTTGCGCGCCATCGTTTTCTCCGGGCTAAGGAACACATTCTTCACCACCTGCATACTCAACGTACTTGCTCCGCGCAGGAATTTGCCGGCTTCAATATTTTCGACCAGCGACTTATGGAAAGCTTCGGGATAAAACCCGCGATGGTAGTAGAACGCAAAATCCTCGCCATGCAGAATCGCAACCGGCAAATAGCGCGAAATGGCGGGAAGAGGACGGAAGTACGGATTCAGATTGCCCACCTCAAAACGGCGCACTACCTTACCTTTATTATATATCGTGTGAACAAACGGTACGCTCATCTTGCGAAGATCCGTATTCCCGTATTGTATGATTCTGAAATTGCGGGGCAGGAGTTCCGACTCGAACACTAAGTTCTTCACCTGATCCATATCTACATCCAGCAGAAAATGGTAGGAGAAGGTACCGTTCACTTTCATCCCGTCCAGATTGTAGAACAACCCCTTCGGCAGGGAAGCAAACAAATCGTTGGCCGGAAAATCCCTTTTGTCTAAGGCTGCCCTTATCCGCCAGGTATTATTTTTCTCTACCCTTACATACGGATTAAAGCGAAGGCGTTTGTATCGAATCCGGGTAGCGCTGCTATCTACCTCTATGAAATTACGCCCCACCAACAATTTGTAATGGATATATCCCGTGCCGATAGAAATCGTATCCGACGAAAGACTTGCCTGATGAAGCGACAAACCTTTCACGCCGGCTCTTCCCCGAACAAGCTGCACGCCGCCTCGTTCTCTCTTTGTCTGCAATTCGATGCTTAGGGTATCGAACCGCACCGTGGCCTGTATATAATCTTCCACAAAAGGCAAAGTAACCTTCTTCTGTTTTTTCGTAGTGTACAAGTGCAGCGCAACCTTGCCTGTCTGTTCCTGATACGAACCTTGGCAGCTCCACTCCGGCATTTCCGCCGTGAAGCGATGGTCCGAAACGGTGACGCCGGAGATGGTAAAACGTTGCTTTTCCCCTTCTTTATCGGGATAAAAAAGATGGATGTTTCGTATCAGAACGTATGGCGGGAGATAGGGCAACAAAGCAAGGGGCTTTTCAAATATCCGGCGAACAGACGAAGCATAATCGGGATACTCCTTCGCCCCCTTTGCTCTTGGCGTATAATGCACGTCCAATTCGTCTATCTCAATTCCTTGTATATCTTCGCCCGAAAAAGAAGACTTCCGGAAATTCGCCTTGATAACAAAAGACTGAGCATACAACAGCAAACCGGAGTTGCCCGGAACAATGGCAACTCCTTTAATCAGAAGACTGTTAAAACTCTTCAGCGAAACAGATTGATAGCGTATGTTGATGTTGTACTGTTTTTCTACCGACTGCAAGATATGCGCCGCATACTGCCGGGCCAGAACCGTGGCGGCAATCCATACGCCACTCGACAGAAGCAACGTGACAACAACGATAATGATATATTTCTTTTTCATTCTTTCAGGTGAGACAACATATCCTGCGTCATCGCGTCTAAATCGAACAAAGGCTTCCAACCCCATTCCTCCCGTGCGCAGGTATCATCCAGCGAATTGGGCCACGAATCGGCAATTGCCTGACGAAGCGGATCAATCCGGTACTCTATCCGGAAATCCGGAATGTACCGGCAAATACTCCGGTAAATCGTTTCCGGCTCCAAGCTCATCGACGTGATGTTAAAAGCATTCCGGTGAATCAAACGGGAAGGATCGGCCAGCATCAGGTCGATCGCTGCACGCAAGGCGTCGCGCATGTACATCATATCCATGAATGTGCCCGCAGCAATGGGGCAAACAAACGTATTCCCCCGAACAGCCTCGTAATAAATATCCACCGCATAATCCGTCGTTCCTCCGCCCGGAGGCGTTACATAAGAAATTAATCCCGGAAAACGAACCGAACGGGTATCTACTCCATAACGGATATAATAATAATCGCTCAATAGCTCGCCCGCCACCTTCGTCACCCCGTACATCGTGCGAGGGTTCCGAATCGTATCCTGCGGCGTTTTGTCTTTCGGCGTATTATCTCCAAACACGCCGATAGAACTGGGCGTAAATACCGCACATCCATACTGCCGAGCTACTTCCAGCACATTAAAAAGACCATCCATTCCGATTTTCCATGCTAATTGAGGCTTGCTCTCCGCCACGGCCGACAACAAGGCCGCCAGATTGTAAATCGTATCCACTTTGTATTTCGATACCACCTCCGCTATCTGGCCTGCCTCCGTGATATCCACCACCGCCGAAGGGCCGCTTTCCAGCAATCTGTCTTTAGGTTCTGCGCCGGGGATGTATCCCGCCACAACTTTTCCAAAACCACGATCTCTTAGTTCCAGCGTTAACTCCGTGCCGATTTGTCCGGTAGAGCCAATAATCAATACATTATTCATTCCTTATATACTATTAGATTTTCGGGCAAAAGTAATACAGAATAAAATATACCCCATCAAAAATTAATTCATTTTTGTATTACTTCCGAATTTTCATTACTTTTATCCCCGGAAATTCTAATATCATTTTTTACGTAACACTCAGATATATGATGAAAAACATTTTTGAACTTAGTATTGAACAACTAAAAGAGATTGCACAAGCGCTTCGAAGCAGAGTAGAAGACGGGCTTAGCAAAGAAAACCAGGAAGTACAATGTATTCCTACGTTTATTAATCCGAAGACATCCAATGTAGAAGGACAGGCCGTAGTATTAGACCTGGGAGGAACAAACTACCGCGTAGCATCGGTCGATTTTGTGGAAGGAAAAGCATCCATCCGACCTGAAAACGGTTTTAAGAAAGACCTCTCCGTGATGAAAACACCCGGTTTTACCGAAACGCAATTGTTTGAAGCGCAGGCAGACCTGATTAAAGAAATCAAGCGGGATCAGGAAGCCCCCATCGGATACTGCTTCTCCTATCCGGCCGAATCCCTCTTAGACGGAGATGCCAAATTACTCCGATGGACCAAAGGGGTAGATATCCCCACAATGGTAGACAAACCGCTCGGAAAACCATTGGTAGACTATCTGAACAAAGAAAGCTCGCCACAGTTTACCGGAATAAAAGTGATAAACGACACCATTGCCAGTCTCTTTGCCGGACTCACACGGACAGAGTACGACGGATATATCGGACTTATCGTAGGAACAGGAACCAACATGGCTACCTTCATCCCCTCCGGCAAAGTTTCGAAATTGGACAAAAACATCGAGGCAGAAGGACTCTTACCCATCAACCTGGAATCGGGCAACTTCCGCCCTCCGCATCTAACAAACATCGACTGTATCGTAGACGCTCTCTCGGACAATAAAGGAGCGCAACGCTTCGAAAAAGCCGTCTCAGGCATGTACCTGGGCGAAATCCTGAAAGCTGTCTTCCCATATCATGAGTTCGAAAAGAAATTCGATGCTCAGAAACTAACCACCATCATGGGCTACCCCGACATACATAAAGAAAAACATGTACAGGTGGCCCGTTGGATTTATGAACGTTCGGCGAGGCTTGTGGCCGCTTCATTAGCAGGACTAACCCTGGCTTTAGTTTCTTATACGCCTTCCATCAAACGAATCCGTTTGGTGGCCGAAGGCAGCCTCTTCTGGAGCGAAGACCGCAAAGGGATTAACTACAAAGACATTGTAGACGAAACGCTTCGCGAACTCTTGGACGATCTGGGGCTTAAAGACGTAGTCGTAGACATTCATAAAATTGATAATGCCAATTTAATTGGCTCTGCAATTGCGGCGCTTTCTTGAGAAAGAAGGAAGCAATAAATTCGTTTCATAATTACTGACTCCAGTTTAATCAAAACCTTGCAATCCGCAACGTGTGAGTGAAACCGAGCACGTGCGGATTGTTTCTTTTATCAACATGAAACATACTGCAACCGTATCATCGTAGAAAACGTAAAGCTGTACGACAACTACGGAAACTTGTTGAAACACGGATGCTTGGTTGATTACAACCCACTTCCCGAGGGAGGTAGACAGACGCATTGTGCCTTGAGTCGATTATACCCGGAAGTCGGGGGAATATAACCTAAATAAGCGTAAATTGAAACTAAATACGTGGTATATTAAACAAAATATATATTTTTGTTCCGTCATGCATCGTAAATATACATATAGTTCAAGTGAACGTTCCGCGACGCTTATGATGCGTGGCAGAACTCCACCCCCTAATATCATACCCCCATGAACAAAATGTTTTTCCTTCTCGCCCTCGGTTGCACCTTCTTGGCCTGCAACACGCCCCAGGAAACGATTCCGCTCCGAATCGCTACCTACAACCTTCGCATGGATACTCCGGCCGATAGCCTCAATGCCTGGTCGTACCGGAAAGAAAACGTAAAAGCCCTTATCCGCCACCACCATTTCGACATCGTGGGGACGCAGGAGGGATTTCGCCATCAGTTGGACAACCTCGCCGAACTGCCGGAATATACCGCCATCGGAGCCGGAAGAGACGACGGCCTCAGCGCCGGCGAACACTCGGCCATCCTCTATCGAACAGACAAATTTTTGGTCGTAGATTCCGGCAATTTCTGGCTGAGCGAAACGCCGGACGTCCCCGGCAAAGGCTGGGATGCCACCTGCTGCAACCGCATCTGCTCCTGGGTTAAGTTTTGTCACCGGGAAAGCGGCGCGGAGTTTTACGTCTTCAATGTTCATTTCGACCATCAGGGAGTCGTTGCCCGCCGGGAATCCGGAAAACTCATGATCCGGAAAATACAGGAAATAGCCGGTCAGGCGCCCGTTATCTGTACCGGCGATTTCAATTCGCATCCCGGCACGGAACAAATCCAAACCCTCTCCGCCTTCCTGCACGACGCCCGTACCGTCACCGCCACATCCCCCTATGGGCCGGAAGGAACCTTTAACGGACGATTTACCAACCCCGTTCACCCGGAACGAATCGATTATATCTTCCTGAGCAACCACTTCCAAGTGGATAGCTACGCGGTATTGACCGACAATAACGGTCTCTATTACCCCTCCGACCATCTGCCCGTCGCAGCCGATGTACACCTCATCCCCCAACGCTAAAAACAAAACGATATGAAACATTTCATCCCCCCGGTAGTCCTCTGCCTCGCTTCCGTTCTGCTATTCTCCTGCCAATGGGCCGGAAAAGACCGCGAACCGGTAGATTACGTCAATCCAACGATGGGCAACATCAGTCACATGTTAGTCCCCACATACCCCACCGTACATTTGCCCAACAGCCTGATGCGCGTTTTCCCCGTTCGCGGAGATTATACGGGCAATGTACTTAGAGGTCTCCCCCTCATCGTAACGAACCACCGCAGCGCCTCCACCCTCCGCGTGGTACCTTACCAGGGAAACGAATCCGGCATCCGTCCCGATATGACCCTGAGCTACGACAACGAACAAATCCTGCCTTACCGGTACAGCGTTTACCTCGACGAAGCCGATGTGGAAGTAGCCTACGCCCCCTCGCACCAGAGCGCCATCTATCGTTTTACCTTCGGGCGAGACGATGCGCCCTACCTCGTTTTGCAGTCGCAGGGCGCCACCTTCCGGTATACCGACAACGCCATTCAAGGATATCAGCCCTTAGGCGGCAGGAATAAAGATATCTCGGCCAATGTTTATTTCTACATCCTTACCGACATCCCCCCCACGGGCATCATCCAGGGAAGCGGCTCCTTTCCGGCTATCCAATTTCCGGAAAAAACACACACCCTGCATCTCCGGTACGGCATATCCTTTATCAGCGAAGAACAGGCCAAGACCAATCTGGAACGCGAGATAAAAACCTGCGACCTCGAAGCCACGGCACAAACCGGCCGCCGTATCTGGAACGAAGCCCTCGGTAAAATCCGTGTACAAGGCGGAACCGAAAACGACAAAAGCGTCTTCTATACCTCCCTCTACCGCGTAATGGAACGCCCCATCTGCCTGAGCGAAGACGGACAATACTTCAGCGGATTCGACGGACAGGTACATGCCGACAACGGCGCCCCCTTTTATACCGACGACTGGATTTGGGATACCTACCGCGCCGCCCATCCCCTCCGCGTACTTATCGACCCGGAAGCCGAAAATCATATCATCAACTCCTACCTCCTCATGGCCGAACAGGCGGGCACAAACTGGATTCCCACCTTTCCGGGCGTAACAGGCGATTCGCGCAGCATGAACTCCACCCACAGCGTAGCCATGGTGTTGGATGCCTACAAGAAAGGCCTGCGTGGTTTTGACCTGGAGCGCGCTTACCTTTCCTGCCGTCAGGCGCTGGAAGAACGCTCCCTCTTGCCGTGGAGCGACATCCCCGCCGGCGAGTTGGATGTTTTCTACAAAGAAAAAGGTTACTTCCCGGCCCTGAAGCCCGGCGAAGCAGAGACGGTGGCAGGCGTTCACTCGTGGGAGAAACGTCAGCCCATAGCCGTTACCCTCGGTACGGCCTACGACCATTGGTGTCTTTCCCTTATCGCCCGCGAACTGGGACGAACGGAAGAAGCGGATTATTATCTGCGCTGTTCCTACAATTACCGGAACGTCTTCAATCCCCAAACCGGCTTCTTTCATCCCAAAGACAAAGACGGGCGCTTTATCGAACCCTTTGACTACCGCATTTCCGGAGGCCCCGGCGCCCGCGATTATTACGACGAGAACAACGGCTACATCTACCGTTGGGATGTTCAGCACGACATCGCCGGATTGATTACCCTCATGGGAGGAAACGAAGTTTTCGTCCGGACATTGGAAGATATGTACAATACACCTTACGGGATGTCGCGATGGGAGTTTTACAACATCTTGCCCGACCATACCGGCAACGTGGGCATGTTCTCCATGGCCAACGAACCTTCCCTCCACATCCCCTACCTCTACAACTACGCCGGCCAACCCTGGCGCACGCAGAAGCGCATCCGCAACCTGCTGGCACAATGGTTCCGCAACGACCTGATGGGCGTACCCGGCGATGAAGACGGCGGCGGCATGTCGGCCTTTGTGGTATTCAGCCAGATGGGTTTTTACCCCGTTACGCCCGGTTCGCCCACCTATAATATAGGAAGCCCCGTCTTCAGTCACGTAAAGATGGACATAGGCAACGGACATGTTTTCGAAATCAAAGCGAACAAAGCATCGGCCGAGAATAAATACATCCAGTCGGCGCGTTTGAACGGCGAACCGCTCCATCAGCCCTGGTTCAATCACGAAGACATCGCCGCCGGCGGCGTTTTGGAATTGGAGATGGGTCCGAAGGCCAACCGGGCATGGGGCGCCACCTCTCCTCCTCCCTCGGCGGAAGCCATAGAAGGGGCAGAACAACCGAGTAGGGGATTAGATATCAGTCAGGCGGAAAAAATCTTCATCCTGCCGGCCCATTGCATCCGGACGGAGTTCCCCAACAAAATGGGTCAGGTGCTGGGCAGCCCCGACGATTTGAAACGCCCCAAAGAGCTTCGGCCTATTTTCTACGGATGTTTCGACTGGCATTCTTCCGTGCATGGCTATTGGTCGCTCATCAAGCTGATGAAAGACTTCCCCTCGTTAGACAAAGACGGCGAGATACGCGCCTTGCTCAACCAAACCCTTACGGACGGAAACGTACGGGTGGAAAAAGCCTTTTTTGAGGAAGCGAACAACCGCAGCTTCGAACGCACCTACGGCTGGGCCTGGTTCCTGCAATTGCAAAACGAACTCTACACCTGGCAAGACGAAGACGCCGGCAGATGGTATCAAACCTTGAAACCCCTGGCCGATTTATTAGTCGGCAAATACATCGAATACCTCCCCAAGCTATTGTATCCCATCCGCACCGGTCAGCATGACAATACTGCCTTCGGACTTTCGTTGGCCATTGACTATGCACGCGCCACGGGTCAGACTGCCTTTGAAGAAGCCATCAAAGAACATGCCCAGCGACTCTATTCGGCCGACACGCATTGCAACCTCTCCTTCGAACCGAGTGGGAACGACTTCCTGTCTCCCTGCTTGGAAGAAGCCCTTCTGATGAGCAAGGTATACAACACAAACACGTACGAAACCTGGTTGAAGAACTTCCTCCCCTCGCTCTTCGACCCCAACTTTGGCCTTGAACCGGGCGAAGTATCGGATCGCACGGACGGTCATTTGGTGCATTTGGACGGATTGAACTTCAGTCGCGCCACCTGCCTGTACGGAATCAGCCGCAAGCTGACCGGCCTGACACATCTTCGCCGGGTGGCCGACCGTCATCTGGATTACTCCCTGCCCCATATCGCCAACGACGACTACATGGGCAGTCATTGGCTGGGCAGCTTCGCCCTGTACGCTCTGACGAGTAAGGAGAAGTACTAACCATACAACACGAAAGACATGAAAAAGCATCTGTTTCTCATCTCCGCCCTTCTGTTCTCGCTCACCGCGATGGGACAAGATATAACGGGCGATTGGAACGGCGTATTGAAAGTGCAGGGCGTGCAACTGCGCCTTGTTTTCCATATCAGCCGGACAGGAGAAGAGTATCAGGCCACGATGGACAGTCCTGATCAGATGGCGAACGGTATTTCCGTCACCTCGGTAAGCTACGTCCCCCCTGTTTTGAAACTCTCCGTTGCCAACATCGGAATGAGCTACGAAGGAACATGGAACGCCAACGGCGTCCTGGCCGGTACATTCCGTCAGGGAGGAGTAGAGCTTCCGTTAGATCTCTCGAAAGCTTCGCCTGTTCAACCGCAGAAACTCAGACCTCAGGAACCCCACCCTCCTTATCCTTATTACGAAGAAGAGGTTTCGTTCGAGAACCCGGAAGCAAACATCCGGTTGGCCGGCACATTAACCTTGCCGGCAAAGACCGGCGTATACCCGGCGGTTGTCCTGATAAACGGAAGCGGACAGCAGAACAGGAACGAAGAAATCGTAGGTCATAAACCCTTCTTAGTCTTGTCCGATTATCTGACACGGAACGGTATCGCCGTTTTACGCTACGACGACCGGGGAACGGCCTCCTCGACCGGCAATTTCGAAACAGCCACCACGCTCGACCTCTCCTACGATACGGAAGCAGCCCTGCACTATCTGCGGACTCGCCCCGAAATCGACGCAAACCATATCGGCCTGATCGGACATAGCGAAGGCGGCGTGATAGCCCCGATGATTGCCGCCCGTTCTCCACACGTAAGCTTTCTTGTCTTGATGGCCGGGACGGGTATTCCGGGCGACAGTCTGTTGATAGAACAACACAGCTTGCTGGGCAAAGCGTACGGCATGAGCGAAGAAACAATCGAACAGGGACAAACGCTACTTCGCCGGGCTTTCGACGCCATGATGCAATCTCCCGACGCAGTGCAGGAACGCATAGCGGACTATCCGGATATCAACACTCCCTGGGTACGGTATTTTATTCGCCATAATCCGGCGGAAACCCTTCGGAAGGTGCGGATTCCCGTCTTGGCCATCAACGGAGAAAAGGATTTGCAGGTACCTCCTCGCACCAATTTGCCGGCCATCCGCAAGGCCTTGGAAGAAGGAGGCAACCGACAGACGAGCGTGAAGGAATTGCCCGGCCTCAACCATTTGTTTCAGGAATGTGAAACCGGGTCGCCGGCGGAATATGAGTCCATAGAGCAAACCATTTCCCCCGTCGCACTGAACGAAATCCTGACGTGGATTAAGAAACAAACAAGAGGGCACCTCTAAAAACCCCAAAATCAAGGCTTGCGACAGAGGCAAAAGCGGAGTTTACTAAAGTAAATGAGCATTTTGCCGACGGAGCGTAACGCAGAGTTTGGGGTTTTTAGAGGT
>JAISZY010000039.1 GCA_031284375.1 Tannerellaceae bacterium
TGGCGGAGATGGCTTGCTCCCGAATTCATGCCTGACACGAATAATCTTATTATACTTTCACAAAACAGAAATAGCAGACATTCGAAACTCCTTTTTACTGCCGGGTTTTCTCGGCAGGCTGAATCATTTGTCCCTTATACAAGTTCTTCCATTTTGGGACAATCTGTTTTTTTCTCCCTGAATTGCTGAAAACGAAACCTTTTTCTTGTTAATTCGGAAATGTTCATTATATTTGCATGTTCATTGACAATGAACAGCTAATTCAAAATGAACAAGTTCCATGAAAACAAAAGATATCCTATTAGAAGAAATAAAGGATAAACTGCTTGAAAATACGGGGATTACTATAACCTACTCTGACAGTAAAAGAGAAAGTAACAGTATTGCTCAGATAAAAGAAGAGCGTTTTATCGTTGATGTGAAGCCTGAAATTACACAAGGAAACAAAGGGATTATGCTTCAACAGTTAAAGGATGCCTCAAGGGAAGAAAATCTGCCAATACTTCTCATAACAAAATATATTCCTTCTATTATTGCAAAGTCTTTTGTAGACGAAGGTATTAACTATATTGATGCCGCAGGTAACTGCAATATACAACATAATAGCATTTTACTGATTGTTGAAGGAAAAAAAGTAGAACGTCTTCCTAAAACAAACCAACCTCGTGCCTTTCAAGAGGCAGGAATAAAACTGATATATTGCCTACTGGTTAATCCGGACAATATTACTAAGTCATTTAGGGAGCTTTCCGAACTGTCCCAAATCTCATTGGGTTCTGTAAGCACAATTATTCAAGAATTAGTTGACTCTAAATTTCTCTTAAAGGCAAAAAACAAGAAGGTGCTTAAGAATAAAATAGACCTTCTGAAGCGTTGGGTTGTAGCTTATAATGATGTGCTTCGTCCCAAATTATTTGTAAAAAAGATGAATTTCATGAATAAGTCTGAGTACTCAAACTGGAACAGTATGAACTTATCTTCTGTTTCCGGAAAAGCATTGTGGGGTGGTGAATGTGCCGCCGGCATTATGACGAAAAATCTTACTCCGGCAAACTATACCATTTATACCGATGCTACCTGGCAATCTTTGGGTAAATCGTTGAAACTTATCCCTGATGATAATGGGAAAATAGAAATACTCCGCTTGTTTTATGAAACAGAAGAAAGTAATACCGTTTCTCCTCTTTTAACATACGCCGATCTTATGGGTAGTGGAGACAGTCGAAATATAGAAACCGCAGAAACAATATTGAACAATGATCTACAATATCTCAAGTGAGAACTTAAACAATCCGTTATTGAAGGATTTACTAAAGGAGCTAAGTCGTTTCTTTGGTGGTATAAATGTGGATTTCTATGTAATAGGAGCTACTGCCCGTGATATTATACTGAGCAACCTGCATGGTTTAGTTCCGGATCGCAAAACGGCTGACTTGGATATTGCCATAGCCATATCAGATTGGAGCCAATTTCAGTCCATTGAAGAAAATCTACCTAAAGAAGCGGACTTTGCAAAAAGCAAAGAACAGAAGCAGCGCTTTATCTACAAAGGAATTTATGTGATTGATATTGTTCCATTTGGAGACGTAGTTGAAGATGATGGGAATATCTACTGGCCACCGGATGAAACCATTGCTATGTCAGTTTGGGGTTTCCCTGAGATGGCAGATTCAACAATCAGTGTGAAAATTGACGATGAATTTTCCATAGAAATAGCGTCTCTTCCCGGATTATTTATATTGAAGTTAGTTGCATGGAAAGATCGCCACCTGCTGGGTTCGAAAGACGCCTACGATATGGCTTTGCTTCTGACCAACTATCTTGATATTAATACAGAAAGAGCCGTTGATGAACATTACGATCTTTATGAAGCAGACGCATTTGACCAAGTCATTGCCGGAGCACAGCTTATGGCAAGAGATGTCAAATTGATGGTGCAGGAAAATGAGAAAACATTGGAATATCTCCGTGAGATATTAACCAAAGAAATAGAACTGGAAGAAGAGAGTAAGCTAATCAATCAATTAGTGGAGTCGGATGCGAGTTTGCAATATGAACAAGTCTTAGTTTGTTTAGAATCAATACTTAATGAATGGAGTAAATAATAAAGATATGGAACAGAATAAAGAATACACAACAGAAGATGTCATATTGAAAGACAATCAGTTGATTTGAGTGATATGGAGCGGGATTTTCCTTTCACTTACGAAGATGATGAAGGGAAAATAAAACGAGCAAAAGCTGATCTTGCAGTGTTTGATCCCGAAAGATCGCATGATACAGAAAACACGATTCGTATTGCTGTTGTGTCCGATTCCAAAGTGAAAGATAAAGATCCGAAGAAAGGAGTTGCCAGAACATTAGGAAATTATTTAGAAGGTACAGATTGTGAATTTGGAGTTTGGACAAACGGTAATGATTTACATTATCTTCAATGTGAAAAAGATGACTGGGGGCAAGCTCAAGCTATTGATATTTCTGATTTTCCCGGTAAAGGACAATCAATGCAAGATTTGGAACTTTCTGGAGAACGGGCACATCCGCGTAAACCGGCAAACGATTCATTGGTAAAAACATTCAGGCGTTGTCACGATTATATTTATGGAAATGAGGGAATGAAGAAAACGGCTTATGAAACGATTGTTTCGAATACACTCAAACAAGAAGCAGGGCAATTCTTTACTCCTCGCAATGTAATACGTTGTATGGTAGAGATAATGGATCCGGATGAAAATACGCGTGTACTCGATCCTGCATGTGGTTCAGGTGGCTTCTTAGTCATAGTGCTTGATCACGTAAGGAAAAAAATTGCAGGGAATATGTATCCGGAATTAACCACGGAAAATAAGAAGATATTTCTTGAAGCAAAATACAATTCGTATGAAGTAAATAATGCCGTAAAAAAATATGCCGAACGTATGCTCTTCGGTTTTGACTTCGACCTTGATTTAAAAAAGGCGGCTCGTATTGTACCAACAATTTTCTGATACCTGTGGATGATCAATACACAAAATATATAAACGCAAATTATGGCAGTAACCGGTCTTTTGGCCTGTCCTTTGTATGGAACGAATCGTTTTGGGATAACAGGGCGTATGTAAACGCATCCGTAAGCGCCGATTGGGGCTGTCGAATCCATTATCATAGATGCCGCCGGCTGGTCGTACAATGGTGCGCTGGCCGCAGGGGTGCAACTCTCCAAACAATACAATTGGACTCTAACGTCAAATGTGTTTTATTACAGCAGCATGGAGCTTGCTCAAGGTATATCTCTGAACTTCGGGATACAAGCCCTCCTCTTTAATAAAGACAAGCGGTATAAGGTAAATGATAATTACGAATATTATGTAGACAGGCAGCCTGATCGTAGAATATTTTACGTAGGTCTATCCATTCCTTTCGGCAATATGAAGGCCAAAGGAGCAAGCGGTAGAAGTTCGTCTTCCGCAACTGTAAAAAACAGACTGAAAGATTGAAAAAATCCCTTTGGGACATATTAATATTTTTATTAACAATTTAATCTTCAACGGTATGAACAAAAAATTCGGAAAAATTGAAAAATTTATTGAGTCGATGGAAATTGAGGAAATAAATGAAAATGCGCAAGCTTTTTTGCTTGTTGGTGATGAATCTTTTTTTCAATTTTTTCCCGTCCAATGCAATTTGTTTTTCCGATAAGCCCGACAATATCCCTTTCCCCTAATTTTCCAAACAGCTTTGAAGGATTTCGCTTTTCAATTTCTTGAATACTCTTTCAAACATGTCGGATGACGGCACTCCGTTGGGTAATGAAAGCAAATCCTTAAATTGCATGCCTCGTTTTTTGCCAAACAGATACATATCCTGATAGTAAAGATAGGCTTTTTCCCCTTTCTGACTAATTTTGGTGCGGTTGCCCTGGCTTATTTTAGGGAGAACAGCCGTTCTTTTCTTTGTTTTCTCGAACCTGCTCTACGCTTCCGGTCAAGAATCAAGAGGGTAGTGATTATACATGTAATCGTGACATCTCCGGCAGCCACGGCAAGCCAGATACCCGGTACGCCGAACCGTAAGGGTAATGTAAAGAAGAAAACGATGGGCATTATCCCACGCAGTACGGTAAGGGATAAGGTGCGCCTCAGCCGTTCGATACTCGCATAATATCCAATCGTAACGATGTTGATGCCGAAGAACAAATAATCGACGGCAAACAGCGGTAATCCATCTACGGCATACTGCCATACCATACTGTTCGTGTCGGGAATAAACAACGACACGATACTTTGGGCAAAACCGACGAACAGCAACATGATAAAAAGTGCAAACCCCGCAGCAAATCCCGCAGCCATGCGCAAGGCCTTATTGGAACGTTCCATCTGACCACATCCGTAGTTATAACTGATAATGGGTTGTGCCGACTGTACTGTTGCGTTGAATATCATAAAAATGACAGGAAACAAGTAACAGACAATGCTGTATGCGGCTACGCCGTCGGCGCTGAGGTAACGCATAAAAACAACGTTGCCTGCCATAATCATAACCGATATGGTTATCTCGCTCAGAAATACGGATGTGCCAAGTTTAACCATATATCTTACGTTGCGGAAGGTCAGCAGGAAACTTTTGACGCTCATCTTCAACCGGACAAACCGCACGGCAGCAGAACGACGTAACAGGTAGGCAACCATTATCGCCGCTCCGACTGCCGCGCCAATGTCTGTGGCTATAGCCGCTCCGAATAATCCCCATTTAAACGTGAATATAAACACATAGTCCAACACGATATTTACCAACGTGGCAATGAGCATAGCCCACATGGAAACTTTAGGACTGGTAAGCCTTATAAAGAACGGAAGGGCAACAACAAGCACCGAAAGCGGTATGCCCAAAGAGAACCAGAACAGGTATTCGACAACGCGGTCAATCAAGTATTCGTCGGAACCGAGAAGCCGGGCTACCGTATGAGGAAATGCCATAAACAGGAATGTGATGACAAGACTCACAACCAGCGCCGCTACTACCGACTGGGTAAGATTGATATTGGCTACTTTGTTTTTACCGCGCGACAGATGAATGGAAGCGAGTATTCCGCCGCCCATGCCAAACATAAGCCCTGTTCCGGCAAAGAGCATGAAAAGCGGAGCGGAGAAATTGACTGCTGCCAGCGCATCGCTTCCTATACCGTTGCCGACAAATATCCCGTCTACCACCGTCAGCAAGGCTGCTGCGACCATCCCCATAATAGTAGGAAAAAGTTGTTTGGCAAACAGTTTTCCAATACTCATCCTTTTGAAATCAATGCTGTCTCTCTGCATATTTTACAGGAATTACTTAATAAATTCCGGCGCAAGGTACAACAAAAATCAGCGGTGCCGGGTAGGTTCGGTTCCGGAAATCCTTATTTTAGGGGGAACAGCCGTTCTTTTCTTTGTTTTCTTAGACGGAAAACTTTTTATTATTTATGTCTTTACCGTTTTTCCATCATTGTTTCTGCGCAAATCATCACATCCGTCACTTCCGATACGGTAAAAAGACGCTCGAATGGGATTTTCAGCGTCTCGAATGCCCTGTTGGATTCGGATGTAGATGTACGGATTATTTCCGGTGATTCATCGCGCGACCGAATCCGTATACCTTTCCCCTCCTCTGTGTAGAAAACAAATGCCACATCGCCTGATTCTTTATACATAAAAGCGTCCTTTTTCGCAAATGTGCACGCGGTTACAAACTGTACGCCATCGGTCAGACAGTTACGTACTTCTGCAATTACACGAAGATGATTCAAATCGCTTATGCCCAGATGCAGGCTGTCGATAGCATAAAGTGAAGCCATAATCCCCATGGCCAGTCCGGGGCAGATATGTCCATGCAATTGTCCGGCTTTAAGCAGGAGCATGTCGGCCCGACGAGCAGCGATGTCGTTATTAATTTCCATCCGAGGGTCGGCTTTTAGAAGCGATAAATGTACCGAATCAATCCTGTTGCTTTGTTCAAGTAGCGAAGTGTCGCAACATTTAATATCCAGTATCGGCGTGCCGTCCAGTGCATCAAGTCCTTCAACAATCAGTTCATTGCCGCGTACTTCCACAAGTTTAACGGTTGTAACGCCAATCAAATTGGGGCGACGCGGACTGCGAGAAGCAAAAACTCCGCATTCGATTCCGGAATGTGTCTTGCCCGAAAGCGATACTTCTTCACCGGATAGTCTATCAAAATAAAAAACAACATCTAAGTATTCACATGCGTTTATATTAAACAACGCCTCCGTATATTCGGGATCAATAGACAGTTTACCTGGCTCGCTTTTTAATTTTCCCAATGGTGTGTCGTAATCATAGATAGGGTTCGACACGACTTTCCCTATCGGTTTGAATTCTATTTTTGTCATACTTGTACTATATGGATGATTTATGAATAAACAGACAATCAAGAACAGATATTTTTTCATTTTTTTGGGAAGTATATGTGATTTTTCTTTCCTGCAAATCCACGTATCAGGAGGAATAAAAATAAGGGTGCGCCGACAAACGAAGTCAATATGCCGACAGGCAATACCACGGGCGAAATAAGGGTACGCGCCAAGGTATCGGACAATAACAAAAAAAATCCCCCAAACACGGCAGATGCAGGTAAAAGAAATTGTTCGTCACTGCCTATCATTCGGCGGATAATGTGCGGAACAACCAATCCCACAAAGGCTATCACACCATAAAACGACACGACGACAGCCGTCAATAATGCCGCACAAAGCATGCCGCTCAAACGAACGCTTTGTACCCGGACGCCGAGGCTTTTGGCATGTTCGTCGCCCGATTGCATAGCCTTATATGTCCACACATGCCAGCCAAAGAAAAGCAGGATGGGAAGGAGTAGCAACGACAGGATCAATAAATTCTCCCACGACGCACGCCCCAGGTCGCCGAAACTCCAGAACACAATGGATGCCAACTGCACATTGTCGGCAAAATACTGCATGGCGGAAATGCCTGCGCCAAACAGCGACGAGACAATAATACCCGAAAGAATAATCATCTCAGACGTGGCTCCTTTGTATTTGGATAAAAGCAGAATCACACCCACACCCGCCAGACTCCAGATAAAGGCCGAAAGCGTAACGACATAAGGGTTGTTGACCATGGCCATATCGTTAGAACCCGCGTAAGCGCTGCCCGCACCGAGAACAACAATGGCAAAAGACGCCCCGAAAGCAGCAGCTCCCGAAATACCCAACGTATAAGGCGAAGCGAGGAGATTGCGCAACAACGACTGCACAACAGCGCCGGCAATGGCCAATGAAGCGCCCGACAACACACCCCCGATGAGTCGGGGTAAACGAATATTCCAAATGATTTGATACACAAAGTCGGAACTTTCGCCTTTCAGCAAGCGGAAAATATCAGACAAATGGATATCCGCCGAGCCGGAAGCCAAAGACAGCAAACTCATAGCTGCCAATAATACGGTCAAGACGAAGAGAAAGAGCATCCTCCGGCGTACATGTTTTTTATATGCCTGTATTGTTTTTTGGCTCATCGCAGTTCGTCTTTGGTTATTTGTCGGAAACTGTTTGCAGTAGTTACTTCGTCGAACACCGGTTTACCCAAAAAGATTTGCAATATCTCATTGCCTTTCTTTTCGACGGAAATATCAGCAAACGCTTCGGGGTATAATATTTTGCCTGCATACCAGCAATTGATGAAAGCAAGTTCATAATTGATAGTATAATTATTATACGGCAGCAAGGTAAACATCCTGTCGTTTCGGATGGCTTTTAACTGATTAAACAAGACTTCGCCGGCTTTTATATCGTTAATAAGGCTTAAGCCCGATTCGTCGAAAAACAGCACATCCGGATTCCAGACAAGTAACTGTTCCCGGTCGATGGTTGTCCCATTGACGTGAGAGATCAGGCGTTTGTCAATTGAAGCGGCAACATTGTCGGCATGGATGAATGTGAATGGCGGATAATAAGGTTGCGTAGATGTTATGTCTTTCATCGCGCCGTAAGCAATGCACCCGACATAGACCGATGGGCACGTACTTATCCCGTCCGTGCGTCTGTCAAGGTCACATATCATGTCTTCCATGTAGTTTATCAGCGAATCGGCCCTTTCTTCCTTATGTAACGTCCGGCCAATAAGGCGGAGAGAAGCATACAGCGTATCGCGGGAAGCCATTATACCCAGTTCCGGACATTCCAGCGCAATGACAGGAATACCTGTTTTCTTTTGCAGGGCGTCGGCTTCTGCCACGGTTGTGTAGGCCGTATAAATAAGGTCGGGATGTGTGGCGAGTATCAGCTCAGCGTCGCCGCTCATCAGCGGACCGATAACCGGTGTTTCCGTCAATTCGGGGTGTGCAACAAGATAAGGGCGTCGCTGATTAAGTTTGTCACCTTCTTCATGTCCCACAATCCTGTCGGCTCCATGCATATAAACCAACAGCCGCAAAGTACCTGCCCTGATACATACGACTCTTTCTATCGTATCGGGAATAGACACTTGTCGCCCCAACATATCTTCTATTACGATGGAATGTTGTTGCTTATATTGCCGTACACAAGCTGTCGAAGCAAGCAATAGTACGGCAATCATTAAATAAGTGCATGTAATCCTGTTTTTCAATGTACATCCGGATTTTAGAATTTAACAGCCAATCGTAATGAAACCAGTCTGCCCGGCGACAAATAAGTTTGCGTTTCCATGTGCTGATTGTTAAACACATCCTGAATATCAAGCATTGCATGAAGCCATGTCGTGATTTGCCGCGAGAGTTGCAAATCGAAGGTGGTGTAGGCGTCGATAATGTTATCCTCGGTATTGGCATCGTCCGAGAACTGCCGGCTTTTATACAGTCCCCGCAAATTAACGTCCACGATGCGGTTTTGCCACAAAAGCGATGCCGATACTCTGTGCTTGGGAACATACGTAAGAAAGTTGTTTTCGAGGTCGGGGCGCTTGTCAAATTTATCAATCGTTGAATGACTGAATGTGTATGCCGCCATCAACCAAAGATTGTGCAACGGCATGTAACTGATTTCGGCTTCGGCCCCCTTGAGCGTTACACCTGTAACGTTTTCCCTGCGATAGATCGGACGCCCGGGTGAAAGTTCGTCACCCGAATCCACATAATAAAGAAAATCGCTTCCTTTGGCATAATATCCCGTAGCAGAGAACTTGAATAAGGAGGTCAGAAGTAAATCCGCCCCAATTTCGTAATTGTTAATGGATTCCGGCCCCAGGTTGGGATTCGCATATTTAGGCCCTACCCACATATAACCTGTTCGTGTAAGGTCATCCAGAATAGATGCTCTGAAACCGTGCGAATACGAAAGATATGCGCTCAACTCTTTGATAAAATTAAACCGCAAACCTATTCTCGGCGACAGTTCCGACCAGGTATGATTTTTTAATTCGGGCAATTCGCCCCAAGGCGATGTAGAATGGTAGTATCCGTCCGAAAACGACACACGGTCGTAGCGCAGTCCGGCTATTAGCCTGATTTTATTGTCTAAAAAGGCATGTTCATCCTGCAAGTAGGCTGCATACGTTTGCAGAACGCCTTCATTGTAAACCGTATCATACGGCGCCGTCTGATAATAATCGCCTCCTTTTATGCTTCCGTTTTTGTATTCCAATCCTCCGGTCAGCGTATTCAATGCACTCAACTGGCGGGTAAGGTTAAATATGGCTCCCCAATCTTTCCGATACGAGTTAACGTCGTATCGCCTATAACTGCCGCTTCCTGTAACACTTTCGTTCAAATCGGTATAGTTGACCATCTGGTAATACAGGTTCAAGTCGTACTTTGTCTTTGCATCACCGCCTTTCAGCGTTCCGCGTAACAAATCGGTATCAAACCGCCGGTAGTTTCCCAAAGGGATATGGATGCGGGTGCCTTCGCCGCGTCTGTCTCTGTATGTATCATATTGAAGTTCCCATTTAAACCAGTCGCTTTCGTCGAATCCGGCGCGAGCCGAAACATCAATCGATTCGTAATTGCGTTTAATATCTGTTGGAGTTTGGTTTTCTTTGGGGATATCCATATATCCGTCGCTCTTTGTGTAATTCTGACTTACGGAGCCATAGAACCCTTTTTCACTTCTCATTCTTACGCTCAGGTCTTCCCTGACGGTATTATATGTTCCATAACTGATACTCCCGAACACTTCCTGGGGTTTTTCGGGCGTTTTTGTAATAATATTAATCACTCCTCCCATTGCATTGTTACCATATAATGAAGAGCCGGGGCCTTTGAACACCTCTATGCGTTCCACGTCGTACTGATTGATTTTGTTCCAATTGACACTGCCGCCGTCGGATGCGTTAATTGGAACACCGTTCATTAATACTAATGTACGCGACTGTTCGTCGCCCGACAATCCACGAAGCGTAACGGAAGGGTTTGAAGAATAAATACCCGACGCCCTGTCCACATTTACACCGGGCAAGAAGCGCAACAGGTCGTCAATCATACGCGTAGGGGTAGTCTCAATCTGATTGCTACCGATAACGGAAATCCGCGCCGGAACTTCATTCAGGTTTCGCATTGTTTTGGTAGCTGTTACCACCACTTCATCAAGACTTACCGTATCTGCCGGTTCCTGTGCAGATACAGACATAGCCATCATGCTTAAAGTCAATGACAATACATTGTTTAAAATCTTTCTTAAATACATATTCAAAAGGTGTTATAAAATAAAGGATTCGTGTTACTCTCCGCAAATATATATCATCTCTCAATAATAGTAGCACGAAATAATAAAAAAGTGCTACCTTTGCAGGGAACTTAACATTTGAACATGAACATACACCACAATAAAATCAGATACGCGATAATCATAACAGCCGCTTTACTTATACCATCATGTCAGCCCAAACAGAACGAAAATCACACGCAATTGGTTGTTATTGAAGATGCATTAGGGCGTAAAGTATCCCTGTCCGCTAATCCTGAGCGAATAGTCGGCTTGCGTCCGGGAGCATTGCGCCTGCTTGCATACATGAACTTGTGCGACAGGGTTGCAGGCGTTGAACAGGTAGAAAAAAACGGTGACAACCGCCCTTACCTAATAGCATATCCGGAATTGTTACAGATACCTTTTATTGGCGCCAGAGGCGGTAATAATGAATTGATTATGTCGGTAAATCCCGATGTAATATTCATGACATATACCTCTGTTGCCGATGCTGATGCTTTGGAAAAACTTACAGGTATCCCCGTTGTTGCACTCAAATATCCCGAAATGGGGTTGGCTGTCGACAAACTCTTCACCTCTCTAAAAATTATTGGTAAAATCATGAATAAAGAAGAAAGGGCTGATTCACTGGCGGAATATATCAGACTTTCTTTGAATGATTTGTATCATCGCACATCAAGTATTGATAATGTAAAAAAACCAACGGTTTATATAGGAGGTATTGCGCATGGACGCGCCCGCAACATCACTTCTACTCACCCTGATTATCCGCCATTTGTTTTTACGAATGCAAAAAATGTAGCGGTTGCTATGGATAGAACGGAAAACTACTCGCTTTCCGGAACTTATATAGACATTGAAGAATTAATGATCTGGAATCCGGATATAATTTTTATTGATGAATCAGGCTTAAGTCTTGTAAATAATGATATTCGCGACGGTGGAGCATGGGTAAATCATCTGAAAGCGATAAAAACAGGCCGGATATATACTTTACCTTCATACAATAGTTATGCAGTTAATTACGAAACGGCTTTGATTAACAGTTGGTTTGTTGGTAAAACTATGTATCCCGACGCATTTAAAGATATTTCAATAGAGGAAAAAGCAAATGAAATTTTGACTGTTTTCCTTGAAAAACCAATATACAACGAATTAGTTACTTTACACAGTTTCAAATCTTTGTCTTATACAAAATGGTAAATATCAAACATTTGGACTTCAGTTACGGTAAGTATGACGTTTTACATGATGTGAATGTACAAGTCAGGGGAGGGGATTTTTGGGCTGTAATTGGCCCTAACGGTTCCGGAAAAAGCACGTTGATAAAGTGTATTGCCGCTATTCTCCATGTGAAATCAGGTACAATTTTGATCGATGGAAAGTCGTCCGTCAATTATACGGCAAACCAACTTGCGCAAACCGTGGCTTACATACCTCAAACCGAAAAAGGTGATTTGCAGAGCCTCGTGTTTGATACCGTGCTTGCCGGCAGGAAACCGTACATACGTTGGAAACCTTCGGAGGATGATTACGGTAAAGTCGCCGATGTGCTTCATCAACTTGGTATTGAGCATCTTTCCATGCGATATGTTAATGCATTGAGTGGCGGACAACAACAAACCGTGATGATTGCACGTGCGCTTGCCCAGCAAACAAAAATACTTCTGCTCGATGAACCCACGGCCAATCTGGACTTGCGCCACCAGTTAGAGATCATGAATTTACTGAAAATGCTTTCATTTAATGGATTAACAATTGTCATGTCATTACATGACATTAATCTTGCAATCCGGTATGCAAGCCATGTCCTGATGCTTAAGGATGGCGGCGTATTAGTTTCTGATTTGGCAGATCATGTTACCCAAACCCATATCGAAAATCTATACAATATTAAAGTGGAGATGATAACGAATGGAGATGTTCGCTACTATGTGCCATTAGGTGTCGAAACATAGGATGATTTTTGTCCCTGTACCGACGGATGGATTTCTTTCTCTACCCCATAATGACACGAAGCCGGCGCCCGGTTGATAACGTGTCTTTACGGCCTGACAACCGTGGCGGAGATGGCGTGCTCCCGAATTCATGCCTGACACGAATAATCTTATTTTATTGCTGTCCGCTAAACACTAAAACAGCGCAAAGTCCCTGTCCGAAACGCCGATAAAAAGGCCTTTCGGATTTGTTTTTGAAAAAGTAAGCCCCCTACTCAAAGAAGAGTTCGTACTGTACGATTTTAGGGGGAGATTTTTCGTATTCTTCGGAT
>JAISZY010000231.1 GCA_031284375.1 Tannerellaceae bacterium
TTGACCAAATGTAGAAAAGGAGGTGACATCGTCCTTGCCGGAAATAAACGATTCGTATCCGGACGTTCCAATCGCTTGTGTTTTATCATTTCTATCAAGATTTTTCAAAACATTGGCATGAATTTTGAGGTTATATAAACATAGATTAGTAACTTTGTCACTCGTTATTACACAAATAAGATGAAAAATAATTATTCCAAACAGCTAATGGATATCATTGAATATAGCAGAGAAGAAGCTATAAGGCTCCAAACCAGCTATATTGACCCGGAACACTTGATGCTGGGAATTATCCGCGACGGCGAAGGAAATGCCATACATGTATTGCATGAATTGGATGTTAACATCCCCGATGTTAAAAAGAATATTGAACAAGATATACGCAGCATATATTTTAATGTAGAATATATCGGTGACCACAATATCGCCGTAAGCAAAACCAGTGAACGAGTTTTACGTATGAGCCTGCTCGAAGCGCGTGTGTTTAAAAGCGAAGAAACCGGAACAGAACATTTGCTCCTTGCTATCCTGAAAGAAGAATTTAATATGGCTGCTAAAATATTAAGCGAAGCGGGTATCACATATCGCTCCGTATATAATACACTGGCGAGTATCCACAATATGCACCCATTGGATGAAGAATGTGAAGAAATAGAAGAAATCAGCGACGGATATATGGAAGACGACGATGACGACGACGAAGGTTTGTCGTCTCGAAAAGAGCCGATTCGACATAACTCGCCCAGTATAGCGCAACCCAAATCGCCTCACGACACACCCGTGTTAGACAATTTTGGAACAGATATAACGCAGGCTGCCGTCGAAAATCATTTAGACCCAATTGTAGGACGGGAAAAAGAAATAGAACGTCTGGCACAAATCCTGAGCCGGAGGAAAAAAAATAATCCGGTGCTGATTGGCGAACCGGGCGTAGGTAAATCGGCTATTGTGGAAGGCTTGGCTTTGCGTATTGTACAACGCAAAGTGTCGCGTATCCTTTTCGACAAACGTGTCATAAGCCTTGATATGGCCTCTATCGTAGCAGGAACAAAATACCGCGGACAGTTTGAAGAACGCATCAAAGCCATCCTGAATGAACTGTCGAAAAATCCGAATATTATCCTATTTATTGATGAGATACATACAATTGTAGGTGCAGGATCGGCATCCGGTTCAATGGATGCCGCGAATATGCTGAAACCGGCTCTTTCGCGCGGAGAAATACAATGTATAGGCGCTACTACACTGGACGAATATCGTAAGAATATAGAAAAAGACGGTGCGCTGGAACGCCGTTTCCAAAAAGTAATTGTAGACCCAACCACGGCGGAAGAAACCTTGCAGATACTAAAAAATATCAAAGCGCGGTACGAAGAACACCACAACGTGGTCTATACCGACCAAGCTCTGAGAGCTTGCGTAAACTTAACGGAACGATATATCAGCGATCGCAATTTTCCCGACAAAGCCATTGATGCGTTAGACGAAGCCGGCTCACGTGTACACATGTCCAACATCATTGTTCCAAGAAACATTGAAGAATTGGAAGCCAAAATAGAAAATATACAAATGGAAAAACTGGCGGCCGTTAAGTCGCAATGCTATGAATTGGCAGCCAGTTTCCGCGATAAAGGACGTCATTACTTATCGCAGTTGGAAGTAGCTAAGGCAAAGTGGGAACAGGATTTACAAGAACACAGAGAAATCGTAGACGAAGAAAAAGTAGCGGAAGTAGTAGCTATGATGTCCGGGGTTCCGGTGCAACGTATTGCTACGACCGAAAACGTAAAACTCCGGGAAATGGGCGATATACTGAAAAAGAAAGTTGTAGGGCAAGACAACGCCGTTTCCAAAATAGTAAAAGCCATCCAACGCAACCGGGTAGGGCTGAAAGACCCGAATAAACCCATTGGTACATTTATGTTTTTGGGGCCAACAGGCGTAGGCAAAACTTATTTGGCCAAAAAACTGGCCGAATATCTGTTCGACTCTGCCGATTCTCTCATCCGCATTGACATGAGCGAATATTTGGAGAAATTTGCGGTGTCTCGCCTGATAGGAGCGCCTCCCGGATATGTAGGCTACGAAGAAGGCGGACAACTAACGGAGAAAGTAAGGCGCAGACCCTATTCCGTTGTCCTGCTGGATGAAATAGAGAAGGCGCACCCCGATGTATTCAATATCCTACTCCAAGTATTGGACGAAGGACGCCTCACCGACAGCCTGGGGCGGAGAATCGACTTCAAAAATACCATCCTCATCCTTACTTCCAACATCGGCACCCGCCAATTGAAAGATTTCGGGCACGGAGTAGGTTTCCATGTAAGAGGACAAGAATCCATCGACAAGGAGTTTTCCCACGGAATTATCCAAAAAGCGCTGAATAAGGCCTTCGCCCCCGAATTTTTAAATCGTATTGACGATATTGTCATGTTCGACCAATTGGATAAGGAATCCATACATAAGATCATCGACATCGAATTGCAGGGGTTGTACGACCGCGTGTCAAAACTTGGCTACTCGCTGAAACTCACAGACGAAGCAAAAGACTTTATTGCTACCAAAGGATACGATGTGCAGTTTGGCGCCCGTCCGTTGAAACGTGCCCTCCAAAAATATCTGGAAGACGAAATGGCAGAAATGATTATCAAAGCTTCCATAACCGAAGGAGATACCATCTACGTCGGTTTTAATAAAGAAGAACAGAAACTCACGATAGAAAATCAATTACAGATGGATAACAAAGAATAACATCCGTTTTAATCGGTAATTCGTAACTAAAAGAACAGACAAAGTGTCAGATTTTCCATCTGGCACTTTTTTTGTTTTCGCTGCTCACGATAATTCAATGATTTATTAACAGAAAATATTATAGTTATGTCGAAACAAGGAAACATTGGGGTTACGAGTGAAAATATTTTCCCCATTATCAAAAAATTTTTGTATAGTGATCATGAAATCTTTCTGCGTGAGATTGTATCGAACGCAGTAGATGCCACGCAGAAATTAAAGACATTAGCCTCCGTTGGTGAATATAAAGGTGCATCGGACGACCGAACCATCCGTATAAAAATAGACGAAAAGGCCGGAACACTCACTGTTTCGGACCGTGGTGTCGGTATGACAGCGGAAGAAATAGAGAAGTACATCAACCGGATAGCTTTCTCCGGCGCCGAAGAGTTTTTAGAAAAGTATAAAAAAGATGCCGCCTCTATTATTGGGCATTTCGGTTTGGGCTTCTATTCTACGTTCATGGTATCAAAGAAAGTAGAAATTGTTACCCGTTCGTATCAGGAAGGCGCTACACCCATGAAGTGGAGTTGCGAAGGAAATCCGGAATATGTATTGGAAGAAACAGAAAAAGAAGATGTTGGTACCGACGTCATACTTTATATCGACGACGAGAATAAAGAATTTCTCGGCAAAGACCGTATCGGTAGCTTGCTGAAAAAATATTGCTGCTTCTTGCCCATACCCATCGTTTTCGGAAAAAAACAGGAATGGAAAGACGG
>JAISZY010000076.1 GCA_031284375.1 Tannerellaceae bacterium
GGATTGCTTCACTTCATGCGCAAGGACGAATACCTCACGCCGGATTGTTGCACTTTGTTCGCAAGGACATGCCGGACAAAAAAACCTTATCCCTCAAAAGCCCCCTTAGTAGCACACAGGAACACCGCCCCAAGACGCTACCCTTATTCCCTTATTTTCCTGTTCCCAAACAGTTATTTACATCTTATATGATTGCAGCGAATGAAAAAAGAGAAAGAAGATAAGAACAACCTTATCACCCGGAAGAAATTTCTGCGTATGTGCGGAACAGCGGTGGCGGGAACGGCGGCCGTTGCCGTATCGACCGTAGCCTTCCGACGCTTGGCCTTGCAAGACGCCTCGTGCTTCTGGCAAATAGACCCGCACAAATGCACCTTTTGCGGACGGTGCGAAACCCATTGCGTTTTGCCCATCTCGGCCGTAAAGTGTATCCATGCCAACCGGGTATGCGGCTATTGCGATTTGTGCGGAGGGTATTATCGCAATAATGTGAAAGACCTCAATACCGCGGCCGAAAATCTGATGTGTCCCACCGGCGCCATCCGGCGTGCGTATGTAGAAGACCCGTATTTCGAATACGCCATAGACGAAAGTCTGTGCAACGGCTGCGGGAAATGCGCCAAAGGATGCAATTCGTTTGGCAACGGCTCGCTTTATCTCCAGGTGAAACAAGAACTGTGCAAGGGCTGTAATGCGTGCCGGATTGCCGATGTATGCCCTTCGGGAGCTATCCGGCGGGTTGCCTATGCCACGGCTTATCTTTTGAAAGACGATTAATAAAAACAAGACAAATGAGAAAAATTTCGTCCGCCCTGCTTCTGCTTTTCTGCACCTTTCTGACCCATGGGCAGAATCGTTTTCCGAAACCCGATTTCGAGTCGGGCTATCAATATCCCACCTTCCGCTATCCGGTACCGAACGAAACCGTGTGGATGGTTGTAGACCTGCTCCTGCTGACGCTGCTGATGAGCCTCGTGGCCTGGTCTGTTATCCGCAAGAGGAAACGTGCGCCGGTGATACTGACGTCTATCTTTTCGGTGGGCTATTTCGGCTTTTTCCGCACCGGGTGCGTGTGTAGCATTGGCGCGATACAGAACGTAGCCCTGGCATTGGTCGATTCGTCGTACGCCATGCCGCTTGTGGTGGCGCTGTTTTTTATTCTTCCCATCTTCTTCACCCTTTTGTTCGGGCGGGTATTCTGTGCCGGCGTATGCCCGCTCGGCGCCTTGCAGGAATTGGCGAATGTAAAGAACTACCGGCTCTCCGGAGCGCTTGCCTCGGCCTTAGGTCTTATTCCGTGGATATATCTCATTTTTGCGATATTGTTTGCCGTTACGCGCACAAGTTTTATTATCTGCCGGTTCGATCCTTTTATCGGCATCTTCCGTCTGGGAGGCGATATGGGCATGATTCTGTTTGGAAGCCTTTTGCTGATAGCCTCTGTTTTTACAGGGCGGCCGTTCTGTCGTTTCCTCTGTCCTTACGGCGCGATACTCAGTCTTTTTTCGCGGGTATCGGTTTGGAAGATGCGCCTCACCCCCTCGTGTATCAACTGCGAGCTTTGCCATAATGCCTGTCCGGTCGATGCCATCCGCCCGCCGTACGAGAATAAAGTAAAAGAAAGCCGAACGCAGGGCGTAAAGCGGATTCTCGCTTACCTGATATTTTTGCCGGTGATGACGGCCGGCGGCGCTTTTCTGTTGTCTCTGACGAGCGATTCCGTAAGCCGCGTTCACAAAGACATGCAATTGTACGATATGGCGGTGCAGAACGAAGCATCGCCGCAAAATATATTACCGCTGGAGCTGGAGGTCTTTTACGGACAGGGAGGCGCTTTTCAAGAGCTTACCTCGCGCAGCGAACGTCTTCGGGCCGATTTTGAACGATATGCCGCCATAGCCGGCGGTCTGATAGGTTTGGTTATCGGTCTTACGCTGATAAACCTGTCTTTGAAGCGCACCCGGCCCACGTACGAAATAGACGATGCCGCTTGCGTAAACTGTGGTAAGTGCTTCAACTATTGCCCGCAAAACAGAATGAATGTAACACAAGGAAACAATAAATTATGAAGAGAATTATTTTAAGGAACATAGCGATTGTGTCGGCCATCTTTCTTGTCACCTTTTCGATTATGCTCGTCACCAATTATTTTCAGGTAAGAGAAGTCAATCCCTTGCAGACAGGAGTAATCGAGACGCTCAAGCAGATGAACGAAGAGAACGCCAATAACGTAGAACTCCAAGAACAAATCAGACAACTCGATCTCTTAGCCCGCAGAGCCTATTTTGTAAGTATGGATCATTTAATGACGGGCGTTTATATCTTAATCGGCATGTTGCTGGTATTCGTCGTATCGCTACGCTTATATTTTGCCGGGGATCAGCATATCCCCGGCAAGCAAATACATCCGGTAGACGATTGGGCCATCAAAACGCATGCCCGCGAATATGTTAGTTGGGCAGCCGGCGGATTTGTGGTAGCGGCCTTGGTCTTCGTATTCCTCACCTCGCCCTATCTCCAAACAAAGACCGACCAACCACCCGAAACGCTGGCCGAAGCGGAAGTCGCCCCGGAAGAATTGGCCGAGCAACCCGAACCGGAGGCCGTCGTCGAACCGGAGGCGGAATTGGCCGAAGAAGAATCGCCGGCCGAAGTAGAGGTATCCAAAGTAACGCACAACTGTTTTCGGGGAAATAATTCCAACGCCATATCTTCCGCCCGGAACGTGCCCGTTCAATGGAACCTGAGTACCAAAGAAAACATTGCCTGGACAACCGACATTCCCCGGCAAGGATATAATTCTCCCGTGATTAACGGCTCCAGGGTATTCGTCACCGGAGCCGACGAACAAGCGCGCGAACTCTACTGTTACGACCTCAACAGCGGGGAACAACGCTGGACATTGGCCGCCAACGACATTTCCGGTTCGCCTTCTCAGATGCCCAAGACTTCCGCCGATACGGGGCTTGCCGCTTCCACCGTAGCCACAAACGGCAAGCAAGTCTGCGCCATCTTTGCCTCCGGCGATTTGATTTGCGCCGACATGGACGGCAAACGATTGTGGGCAAAAAACCTCGGCGTGCCCGACAATCATTACGGATATGCTTCCTCGCTCTTAGTGTTCGGAAACTTACTCATTGTACAATACGACAACCTTAATTCTCCCCGTCTGATGGCTTTGGATATGGCCACCGGCGCCGAACGTTGGAATAAGGCGAGAACAGACAAGATTACCTGGAGTTCGCCCATCATTGCCTACGTAAACAACCAACCGCAATTGGTTCTGATGAGCAACCCGGCCATCACGGCTTATAATCCCAACAACGGCGAACAATACTGGCGGGTAGAAGGTCTGAGCGGCGAAGTAGCCTCCAGTCCTTGCAGCGCCGGGGGACTTGTATTCGGAGCCAGCGAATATGCCGCCCTGATAGCCGTAGACGCCACAACGGGTCAGACGCTATGGCAGGCCAATGATTT
Source organism: Tannerellaceae bacterium (assembly GCA_031284375.1). Taxonomy (GTDB): domain Bacteria; phylum Bacteroidota; class Bacteroidia; order Bacteroidales; family Tannerellaceae; genus DFXE01. Next base: position 3,478 of record JAISZY010000076.1, read on the forward strand.
TCTGCCCGAAGTATCGTCGCCGGTTGCTACGGCCGAGCATGTGTATTTAGCTACGAGCTATGGCGTCTTAGCCTGTTATGACGCAAAGACGGGCGAGTTGAAACAGTCGCACGAACTGAATACGGAGTTTTACTCTTCGCCCGTCATTACGGAGGGAAAGCTTTATGTGTTCAGCAACAGCGGCCGGATGTACATTTATTCTGCCAACAACGATTTCCGGTTGCTTTATTCCTTCGAGACCGGTCAGCCTACCTTTGCCACTCCGGCTTTCACGGACGGGAAGATTATTGTTCGCACGCAAAACTCCCTGTATTGTGTTACCAATTCATCCGTACATTCATGAGCCGTGAATCCACAAACTGTTCGTGCAACGGACGGACGGAAAACCCGGAAGAGTCCATCCTTGGCCGCACAGACAGAAGGATAGATACCGTAGGACGGGGAAGGGAAACCATCATCCCTTTGCTGCAAGCCCTTCAAACGGAATTTAGCTACCTCCCCCGCGAAGCTATCGAGCGGGTGTACGAACGTACGGAAATCAACCGGGCGCAACTCATCAGCGTATCTACGTTTTATTCGCAGTTCAGGCACATCCCGTTGGGGAAGTATTTGATTAAGGTCTGTACCGGCACGGCCTGTCATGTGAAAGGAGCAAGCAACGTATACGACGCCTTCCTTCGGCAGTTAGGCATTGAAGAGGGAGGTACAACTACGTCCGACCGTCTCTTCTCCGTCGAGAAAATAGCCTGTCTCGGCTGCTGCACCCTGGCGCCCGTCGTACAGATAGAAGAGAAGATATACGGCCACGTGATGCCCGGACGAGTAGACGAAGTCGTTGCCGATTTCTTGGAAATGCAGGAAAGCAAAAAGAAAGACGAGCTTGTACCATCTGCCGGACAAATAGCCGGAGAGGTGCGGCTCGGCATGGGTTCGTGCTGCATGGCCAGCGGCTCGGCAGACATCTACCGGGAGTTGAAGACGGCTTCCGCCCAACTGGGGATTGATATACGCATCAAGCCGGTAGGATGCGTAGGCGTATGCAATAAAGTTCCGCTGATTGATGTAGTCGAGGCAAACGGGAACATAGCTCGTTATCCCAATGTGAAAGCCATCGAGATAAAAGAAATCCTGCATCATCACTTTCAGCCGGCCGGCTATCTGAAGCGACTGAAAAACCGGGTCTGGGGTTATGTCGATACGTTTCATACAGACCTCACCTGGGATAATGTGGTATGGAAACCGGAACAGGAACGTACCGGACTTATCAATAGTTTCCTTTACAACCAACAACATATTTCTACCGAAGGATACGGGGTTCTTACGCCGCTCAACATAGAAGAATACAGCGCCCACGGCGGATTCGAAGCCTTGCAACAAGCGCTCTCCGTTACACCCGCCCACGTGGTGGATACCGTAAGGAAAAGCGGCCTGCGCGGACGCGGCGGCGGCGGATTCCTTACCGGACAGAAGTGGAGCATCGTAGCCTCGGCGCCGGGAGAACACAAATACATGATATGTAACGGCGACGAAGGAGACCCCGGAGCCTTCATGGATCGTATGATGCTCGAATCGTATCCCTTCCGTGTAATCGAAGGGATGCTGATTGCCGCTTATGCCGTAGGCGCCGACCGGGGGATTTTCTACATACGGGCCGAATATCCGTTGGCCGTAACGCGGATAAAGACGGCCATCGGTCTATGCCGGGAGAAAGGATGGATTGGGCCTCGGATAGCCGGCAGCGATTTCTCTTTCGATGTTTCGGTCTTTGAAGGAGCCGGCGCTTTTGTGTGCGGAGAAGAAACGGCCCTCATTGCCTCTATCGAAGGAAACCGCGGATTCCCCAAACAACGTCCCCCCTACCCTGCCGTACAAGGACTGTATGCTCGCCCTACGTTGGTGAATAATGTAGAAACACTCAGTCAGATTGCTTACATCGTAAAGCACGGGGCAGAGCATTATGCGGCGATAGGAACGGAGAAAAGCAAGGGAACGAAGGTCTTTGCCTTAGCCGGGAAAATCAATCACGGCGGACTTATCGAGGTGCCTATGGGGATTACGCTCCGTCAAATCATTGAAGAGATAGGCGGAGGTGTGGAGAAGGGAGAAAAACTCAAGGCGGTGCAGATAGGAGGTCCGTCGGGCGGTTGTATCCCTGCCGAACTCTGCGATATGCAAGTGGACTTCGACGCCTTCACACAATTGGGGGCTATGATGGGGTCGGGAGGATTGGTGGTATTGAGCGATCGGGATTGCATGGTAGACGTAGCCCGCTATTTCCTGAGCTTTACGTGCGACCAGTCTTGCGGCAAATGCACCTCTTGCCGGGTCGGAACACGCAGGATGCTCGATTTGCTCAACAAAATATGCAGCGGCAAAGCTCGGATGAGCGACATCGACCTGCTGGAAGAACTTGCCCTGCACATCAAACAATCCGCCCTTTGCGGACTGGGGAAAACGGCGCCCAATCCGGTACTGACTACCCTCAAGTATTTCCGCCACGAATACGAGGAACACGTCCGCGGTATCTGCCGGACAGGCGTCTGCAAGGATTTGATAAAGTACGAAGTCACCTCCAACTGCATCGGCTGTACCAAGTGCGCCAAAGCTTGCCCGGTCGAAGCTATCCCCTACACGCCCTACGAGATACATATAATAGATGTAGGGCGATGCGTACTCTGCGGTTTGTGCGCAGAAGAATGTAGATACGAAGCCATTCAAAAAGTAGCATTATATGACGAACATCGTAATCAATAACCGGGAAGTAAAGGCGCACGAAGGGGAAACCCTGATAGAAACCGCTCGCAGGTGTGGGTTTTCTATCCCCTCCCTCTGTTACTCCGGACATGCGAAGCATCAATCTTCCTGTATGGTATGCGCCGTCCGGAACGGGAAGACAGGACAAATCATCCCCTCTTGCACCACCCTGCCCACCGAGGGAATGGAGATAGATACCGAAAGCAACGAAGTAATATCCTCCCGAACCCTCTCGCTCGAATTACTGCTGAGCGACCACCGCGCCGATTGCGAAGCGCCATGCCGCACAGCCTGCCCCGGCAACATGGACGTGGCAAGGATGAACCGGTTGTACGACCAAGGACGATACGAAGAAGCCTTGCATTTGCTTCGGGATACCCTTGTCATCCCCGCTACGCTTTGCTACATCTGCAATGCGCCCTGCGAAAAGATTTGCCGGCGGGGAGATGTGAGCGCGTCCGTTTCCATCCGGGAAATCAAAAAGGCGTTGGTGGCAAAAACAGATCTGAACAAGATACCGAAGCCTCCCGGAAACGGCAAACGGATAGCCGTAAAAGGTTCCGATCCGATGGCGCTGTCGGCTGCCTATCATTTGCGCAAACAAGGGTATGAGGTGCACGTGTTCGAACCGGCCGGCGAGATACTGCTCCCGCATATCGCTCAGCCGGAAAGAGCGCCGGCTGAGCTGCTGGCGCTGGAAATAAACGTGATGAAACAAATGGGCGTGGAGTTTATCCTGCTGCAAGAACCGGAACCGGAGGCCTACCATCGTGTGATTACGCCGCAGACAAAAACAAAGCAACCGGCCAAGCTATCGCTCGAAGGTCGCTATCTGGCGCAAGGGCAAGACAGCAAACCGTTCAACTCTACATACTCTCGCTTCAGCGATTCGGAGAAGAAAGCATTGGCCGGCGATACGGAAACAATGACCAACAAAAGCGGATGTCTCTACTGCGATTGCGACGCAAAAACGTCCTGCCTACTCCGTCAATATGCTTCCGAATACGGCATCCGCAGCAGTCGCTACACAAAGACCCTCACACAGGAAGCCCTCCGCCGGCAAGCGGTATCGGCTACCATGTACTTCGAACAAGCCAAGTGTATCAAATGCGGTCTCTGCGTCTATAATAGCGTGAATGGTTTTACTTTCAGAGACCGGGGCTTCGTGATGCAAGTGGTATTGCCCGAAGAAAACGCCTCTCATATATCGGAAGAACTTTGCGAACTATGTCCCACCGGGGCTTTATACAGGAGGGAATAGAAGAGGATGAAAGCATTGTATTTCCTTCCCCTGCTTCTGTTCTGGGGATGTGCCGGAGAGCCGGGAGCCGGCACGGACGCCGGAGTGTCGGATTGGCCATTCTTCCGCGGAGACGCCGGACTGCGGGGATATAGCGCAGTAGAGCTACCGGAGAAACCGGTTTTGCGGTGGACGTACCCAAGCGAGGCGCGCACGGCTTCATCGCCCGTTGTATACCGTCAAACGGCCTATTGGTGCGACAAACGGGGACAGACGTATGGGGTAGATATAGACGGAAACCGCTGTTTTGCTTACAACTTTGCCACTGCCGTAGAAGCTACGCCCATGATATACGATTCGGTACTTTACATCGGACGCATCGACGGCTATATGAGCGCCCTCTCGCTGGAAAAACAGGATACGTTGTGGAACTTTGAAACGATGGGACAAATCTCGGCTTCGCCTAATATAGTCCTCTTCGAAGGCCGGCCGGCGGTGGTCTTCGGCAGTTACGACAACTATCTTTACTGCATCGACAAAGAGAACGGGCGGGAGATTTGCCGTTTCGAATCGGGCTATTACATCAATGGCGCCGTGGCGCTGATGGAACATTATTTCCTTTCCGGAGGATGCGACGCCTGGCTGCGGATTATAGACGGAAGCAACGGACAGCCTTCCGATTCGCTACTGTTGGACACGTATATCCCGGCTTCTCCGGCCATCGACGGCGAATACGGTTATATAGCCGACCATTCGGGCAATGTCTACGAACTGGTGGTTCGCGACGGGAAAATCCTTCGTTCCGGAAAGATAGTAACGGCTACCAACGACAGCGGCTCTTTTGTTTCCGTCCCCGCCCTATCGTCCACCACCTTGTTCCTGCTCTCGGACGACCGCTATCTGTATGCCATAGACCGGAGCAGCGGAGCCGTTCGGTGGAAATATCTCCAGAAAGGCCCTTCGGGCGAAAGCTCTCCGGTTGTATGCCGCAACAAGGTGATCTCCTGCACGCGGTCGGGCATAGTTTCTGTGCTCGATGCAAAGAACGGCGAATTATTGTGGGAATACGACACCGGCGAGTCCATCACGGCTTGTCCGGCGGTTATCAAAGGATATTTCTACATTCTTACGGCCAAGGGAACGCTTTTCTGTTTTGGCGATACACCTTCGATATAATTTCACCTGGGCCTTGTTCGCCCCGCGTATTTTCCTGTCGCAAGGCTAAGTAGAGACTGCCTCCGCAGCTCCGCTTTGTTCGCAAAGAACTGTACAAAACCCTTATTTTTTAAAGCCCCCTTAGTAGCGCACAGAAACAATCCCGCAACCTCTGCCCTTATTCCCTTATTACCCAATAACCCAATAAGGGAATAAGGGAGAGAAATCAGATAGGTTTGCCTGCTACTAAGGGGGCTTGGGGAAGATAAGGGCGCCCGTCATCCTTGCGAACGCAGTGAAGCAATCCGGCAAACTCCAGCCCGTCATTGCGAACGCAGTGAAGCAATCCAGTGTTGCGTGTTTGCTGGATTGCTTCACTACGTTCGCAATGACGGAGTGGATAAAAAACTTTTTTAGAAAGCCCGCCGATAATTCGATTTACCCTTTCTAAAAAAGTAGAAAGCCCGCCGACAATTCGATTTGACCTTTCTAAAAAATTAGAAAGCCCGCCGACAATTCGATTTGACCTTTCTAAAAAATTAGAAGAGTCGCCGACAATTCGATTTGACCTTTCTAAAAATTAGAAGGGTCGCCGACAATTCGATTCACCCTTTCTAAAAATTAGAAGAGTCGCCGACAATTCAATTCACCCTTTCTAAAAATTAGAAAGCCTGCCGACAATTTGATTTGACCTTTCTAAAAAATTAGAAAGCCTGCCGACAATTCGATTCACCCTTTCTAAAAATTAGAAAGCCTGCCGACAATTCGATTTGACCTTTCTAAAAAATTAGAAAGCCCGCCGACAATTCGATTTGACCTTCCACAAAAATTAGAAAGCCTGCCGACAATTCGATTTGACCTTTCTAAAAAATTAGAAAGCCTGCCGACAATTCGATTTGACCTTTAACCCAATTCTACACATATTGCAACAAAAGCCCCCAAAACCTGCATCACGCAGCTTTTGGGGGGCACACTACAAATATTAAAAAAAAAGTATTTACAAAACGCACGTCTGCACTATGGCGTTCCGGTATTACTGACTTATCACCCGCGAACGGAGGTGAGGATTGACCGGAACAGACATCGTGCAGGGCGCAACGGTTATGGATATTCTTTTCCGTTCGCTCGGCTTGTTCTCGCAAATCCCGTTGCCCGATACGCTTACGTAGAACTCCGTAGAGCTGGACAAGGCGGGCGTGGTATAGCTTGCTCCCGTATGGAACGCCGTTTCCGCAGCGTTTTGAGTGGTGTACCATTTAAAGACGGGATTGGTTATGGTGGTAGTGGAGACCGTAAGGGTGGTGGCGCTTCCCGTGCACACCTCGACAACGCCGCTCACGTTGATGTCCGAAGCTTGTGCCGGCTTGTCTATCCAGATGTAGCCGGTGTAGAGCGAATCGACGGCGGCGCCGGAGTAACGTACCCGCATGGTGATGGAATCTTTTCCGCAAGGGAACAACGAAGCGGGAAAGGTAAGGGTGTTGTTGATGTTCGTGTTCTCCGTCACGCCGGTATAAACGGCGTCGTGGATAAGCCAGGAAACGCTGGTGAAGGCTCGTTCCAGCGTACGCTTTACGGTGATATTGTCGGTAGGCGCGAAGGTGTGCGTAGCCGGGTCGGTGGCCGAGTAATACGTATCGTTATAAGGCTGCGTCTTGGTAGTGATGGTAAAGTAGTTTTGCAGATTAAAGGCGCCGGAGCCGGCCGAGTAGATATACGTTTCCGCATTTCCATACCCCGTCATATAGGCGATAAACCCGGCGGAATTGATGAGTTCTATCATTACATTGTCCGTGTTTGGATATTGCCGCGAAGCAATCACATAGTTCGGATTGGATGTATTGGTATAGAACGTGAGCGTGGGCGTCGTTACCACCCCGCTGCGTGTTTCCCGGATAATCATATTCGGCTGAGCGCCGGCCGGTATCATAATATCCAATTGATGTAGGGTGATGTAACTGCTTCCCGTGGCGACAAAAGGCGTAATCACCGCATGGGTGACACGCTGTTCTATGGAACTCCACCATTTAATGGTCGGGGCATAGCCTAAAAGATGATTTACGATGATGGGTTTATCGGAAGTAAGCATCACGGGCGTTGTTGCGTTATTAACATGTACGGTCGTATCAAGCCAGAAGGCATTTGTATCGTGACGATTGAGGGGAATCGTACTTGTGGTAGCTCCCACTTTTTTTGTCACCGTAGTAGCATTTTCCAAGGCCACAATCACCACTTTGTCTTTTGTGTTGCCGGCCGCGTTGTATGTATTCTCTACGCTTAAATTCCATAGGAAAAAATTCTTTCCGGCCGTAGCAGTAGGATAAATTTGCTCGTAATTATGGTCGCAACCTCCCGATGTTACTGGGTTGCCACACCTACAACTACTAAAAACGGCCACATTATAATTTGACTCTACCGTATAACCTGTCAAATCGGCGGATACAACATAACTATATACCGGATTGGACGTGTTGGTAGCCTGATCCGAAACGACTGCCGTTCCTGCCGCATTGCGGATGGTAAAGATGGTACCGGCAGTGGGCGCTATAACAGTGATGGAATTATAAGAGCCGGTATTGCCAATCACGGTATAGTCCGTTCCCCACGTTGCTACGGGCAATACGGTTGTGGCATCCGTTGTATTTTGATACATATTGAGTGCATACACGCCGATATTTTGGGTAGAGGTTATGTGCAACATCAAACGGGATGCTCCGGTCGTCGTGCTCGTGGTATAGCATTTGCTTTTATCCACATCCCTTGTATATACCCCCGGCGTATACTGTACATTATTGTCCAAGTAGGTACCATCTCCGTATTGAGCGGTGATGCGGCAAGTTGTCGCCACAACATAACGTATTTGACAAATATTAGTGGTGCTGCCATTGTTCGATGTAAAGGTAACATAGAAATCCGTTCCCTCCGTGGCGCTGTCTTGTGCTCGGGCGGAGAGGATACAAAGGCAGAAGGAGAGAATTGTCCACAGAACGATTTTCAGGGAGGAATGAGTAGGCATCATGGTTGTTTGCTATAAACGGTGGATACTTGGTAGATAAAAGGAGGCACTATGCCCAAAAGCCATTGCTGGCGGAAGTATAGCATATTGTCCGTTATTTTGTATTCGACGCGGATGGGAGCGGCGGTGAAGGGGATTGAGATTTGGTTTCCCGTCCGTTCGTATAGTCCGTGATGGCCGCATCCGCAATTCTTGTCCGAGCCGGAAAGGATGAGGGTATCAGCCCTAAACTCCAGCGTTTGAGACAGCATATCGGCCAATTCTTCTTTTACCGTTTCGACGGCAACTTCTATGGTATCGGCGCCGGTGATTTTTGTTACAGCGACGCTTTCCAGCGTCCAGATTCCTTCCAATGGAAGAGAGGATTGTGCGTGTGCCGAACCGATAGTTGCGCAGCAGAAAAATGTAGCAAATAATGTAGCAAATAACTTGTTTGTCATCTTTATTAAATTAAATGATAAGTTGTTAGAGCGATATTTATAGTGTTGCAATTAAACCTTCGTTTAAATGCAACACAAATGTAGTAGAAAAAAACTAATATATATCAATAAAAGTCAGGATACTACAATTGTTTTTTTTCATCATTATAGTGTTGTATTTAAACGAACGTTTAAATGCAACACATACCCTCCTATTTTTCCGGATTTTTGAACCACTAAAGACGGCGCCGTTGAGAAGGCGCACGTATATATGCACGTAGAGACGCAAGGATTTGCGTCTCTACGGTTGTGTATATTCTTCGCTCGTTCGGTATCGAGAGAACTACAAAGTTGTATACTATTTTATTGAAATTTCCTTAACCATTTTCTTACCGGAATATCGTACCATCTCATGGCGACGTACGAAAGCGCAAGCACAGCCACAAAAACGGCGTAAGGCGTCCAGCCCGCTTCGGTAAAGGTGTTCTTCGCCTCCGAGTTCCAAGCCGTATGCACGTAGCAGAGCGGATAATTAACAAGATAGATCGGATAGGACATATCGCCCAGGAACTTGCACAGTTGAGAAGTAAACTTCCCTTTCACCCGTCCGCCCGCACCCACGGCTACAATCAGGGGAAAGACAAGAAGGATAATGGCCGCCTCGTACAATCCGTTTGCCCACAACGATTCGGGCCCTCCTATCCTCGGTACGGAAAGCACGCCTACAAGCAGCAGACTACACCACAAAAAGGCTTGCCGTATACGAATCACTTTGCCCAAGCGATACAGGAGCAGGCCGGCAAAGAAGGGATACATGAGCCGTGTAAATCCTATACGCATGTTATTCGCGTCGATCGACCAGCCTCCTATCACGTCGCCCTGTGTGAGCGTAACATACAGCGTGGCGCAGGCGGCAAGCGAAACCAATATCGCGAGCGCCACCTTAGTAAATTTCCTTGCAAAGAGGGCATAAAACACGTTGGCAAAATACTCGAACGCCAGCGTCCAGATGGGCGCATCCAGCGTATACATCTCCTGCCACCCCCGGATGTCTACCGACGGAGGCGTGGGTATCATCAGCATACCCAGCACGGCATAGAGCAATACTTTCCACAGCGGCACGGCGCTCACAAGGGGAAAGACTTCCGATGCGCCGAAATAGAACAGCACAACGCCAAGCAACGTACCGAAAACAACCATCGGGTGAAGCCTGATGATGCGTCGCTTCAAAAAACCGCCTACGCTCATCCTGCCCCAACGCTCGTCGTACGCATATCCGATAACGAAGCCGGACAGGACAAAGAAGAAATCGACCGCCAGGTAGGCATGATTAAGCAGTTGGTCGAACTTGCCTGTGGGACTTGAAACATAATACGCCTCAAGTACATGGAATCCAAGTACCATGATTGCCGCCACTCCGCGTAGTCCGTCCAATATCTCGTAATGGGGCTTTGTTTGTGATAGTTCGTTTGTTTTCATAATGTAGGCAAAGATATGTTTTTCTTTTGTCCTGTCCGGGCAATAGGAAAATTAGAATATCTTTGTGCAAAAGAATTTGGTATGATGATACAATTAAGGAATATAGAGAAGTCGTTTCCCGATGGAAAGAACCACCGGAATCATCTGCTACGCGGTATATGTCTGGAAGCGGAGAAGGGCGAGTTTATCGCCATTATGGGAGCTTCCGGTTCGGGCAAGACCACCCTGCTGTCTATCTTAGGTACGCTGATACAACCGGACAGCGGGAGTTACTTCCTCGACGGACAGGATATGACCGCCACACCTCCGGATATGCGAATACGCAACCGCTTCATCGGATTTATCTTCCAGGAGCATCGCCTGATGCCACAACTCAGCGTACAGGATAATATACTGCTGCCGGCGCTCGCCTACCAAACCGGAACGTATACGGCTCAGGAGGATTATGCCGAAAGGCTGATGGAACTGACCGGTATTTCTTCCTTGGCAAAGCGGTACCCTCACACGTTGTCCGGGGGAGAGGCCGGGCGGGTGGCTTTATGTCGGTCGCTCGTTATGAAACCCAAGCTGTTGTTGGCCGACGAACCGACGGGACAATTGGATGCCGATAACGCCAAGCAAATCACCTCACTGCTCTCTCGTGTGAATAAAGAATTGGAAACGACGATACTCATGGTCACACATTCGGCAGAAACCGCCGCAGTGGCTCAGAAGCTGTTCACCCTTAAACATGGAATACTGAAGTGAATCCGAGACATCTTACAAGAGCCAATGTAGTCTATTACCTCCGCTTTTATAAGCTGATAGCTTTGGCGGCGCTCATCCTTACGGCCGTCATCACGGGAAGCCTGCTGGTGGGCGAATCCGTCCGCGCTACCTTGCTGAATCGGGTAAACGAGCGTTTGGGAAAGGATACGGAAACAATCGTGTTCTCCCGGTATACCTTTATAGATAGTGAGCTGGCCGCACATCCTTTGTTTGAAGGCAAGGCAAAAGCGATTTTACTGACCCAAGGGTTTGTCTCCGATGCCGGCCGGCTTCTCCCCGTGATGGTCTGGGGCATCGACACCCCGTTTATTCTACGAGGCGACGCACGTGTAAATCCGACCTTAGCCGCAGAACTTTCTTCTGCCGATAAGGGGAGCAGCCTTGTTCTACGTTTGCCGGCAACCGGTCTGGTCCCCTCCGGTTCTCTCTTCGTGACGGATAATTACACCACAAGCGCCCGCCTGAATCTCCAAGGAGTTATCAAACCCGAAGAAGGCGGCAACCTGAGTATGAAAAACGAGCAGACGCTTCCTTACAATCTCTTCATGAACCGGGAAGAGCTGGCTTCTATCCTGGAAGTAGAAGGGAAGATAAATCTGATATTATCTCCCGACCGGCTCAGCATGGCAGACCTATCCTCCGCCTGGACGCCGGCCATGTCGGGACTCCGCATAACCGGGCGGGAAGGATTCGCCGAAGTAACGTCGGACAGGGTGTTCCTTCCGCAGGCAGTAGTTGGGAACATCTGCGCAAACAATCCCGGAACCAATCGGCTGTTTTCTTATATGGCCAACGAAATAACGCTCCACGCTCAAAGCGTACCCTACTCTTTTGTTACGGCCATGGATAGTTACAAGGGAAAGACCTTGCAGGCCGACGAGATAATTCTCCCGGATTATACGGCACGCCGTTTGAACGCCGGTCTGAATGATTCGATACGGATCACTTATTACCGTTCGGAAGATTTGAAGACGCTCCGCGTAGATACTTTCCGCGGACGTGTAGCCGCCATTCTGCCATTACAGGAATTGGTGGCCGACCCGACGCTGAGCGCCGATTTTCCCGGACTAACGGACGTAGAGCGATGCACCGACTGGGATAGCGACATGCCTATCGACATGGGACGTATCACGCAGGAGGACGAAGACTATTGGGCGCAGTATCGTTCCACTCCCAAGGCGATACTGCCTTACCGGGCCGTTGCCGATGATTGGAGCAATGCGTATGGAAATGCAACGGGTATCCGCATCGACTCGTTGGCCGTAGATATGGAAGGAGTACAACCTTCCATGTTTGGCCTGCAACTTATTTATCCCAGAGAAACAGGCTTGGAAGCAGCCCGAAACGGGGTGGACTTTTCATCTCTCTTTCTTTCGTTGGGCTTCTTTATTATTCTGTCGGCCGTTTTATTAATGCTGGTTCCTCTCTCGGAGATGATTTATCTGCGGCGAGAGGAGATTGCCCTATTGAGAGCGCTGGGGTATCCGGGAAGACAAATCGTAAAACTTTTCCGGCAAGAGGCTGCCCCGGTGATTCTTTTTGCCTCCATTGCAGGCGCTTTGGCCGGATTGCTCTATACCCGTCTGATACTGATTTTGCTGGGAAGTCTGTGGAAAGGAGCTACGCATACCGGCGGGTTTATGCTGTTCACGGATATGCGGACTATTCCGGCAGGAGGAGTTATCGGTTTTGTCATTGCCTGGATATTGTTGCGTTTCGTTATCGGGAAGGCTGTAAACAAGCCGGCGGGAGGGAAGGCTGTAAGCGAATCTTCCTGGGGAGAGAGAGTTCCTTTAAATCGTTCCAAACTGATTCTTGCCGGTCTGTGGGCCAATAAGAAGCGCGCCCGGCTTTCTCTCATCACGCTTGCATCGGGTGTACTGATCGTATTTTCGGTCGGCCTGAACCGGCGAGGGTTTACCGACCGGTCTCAACTGCTGAGCGGAACCGGCGGGTTTGCTCTGTGGTGCGAAAGCAACGTACCCATTTACCATAATATCCGTACGCCGGAGGGGAGAAGCAAACTTGCGCTGAACGCATTGCCGGAAGAAGTACAAACCTTGCAGTTATTCCGGTATGGCTCCGACGACGCCAGTTGTCTGAACCTGAATAAAGTTTCTCAACCCACCGTTCTGGGCGTAGATATGGATGCGCTTAAACAAAGTGACTTCAAGATACAGCGCAGTCTATACCCCGACGGCACATCCGTCTTCGACGCCCTGCAAACAGCCGGCGATTCGGTCTATCCCGCCCTGATAGACGAAACGGTACTTACCTGGGGATTGATGTTAAAACTCGGCGATACGCTTCACTACGAGGGAACAAACGGCAAAAAAGTTTACCTGCAATTAGCCGGAACGCTGACTAATTCCATTTTCCAGGGCAATATCCTGATCGATAAAACGCTGTTTTCCGAAATCTGGAGTGAAATAACCGGCAGCGAAGTCATGCTGCTGAAAGTAAGTGAAGCAAAAACGGAAGAAACCCGGCAACTCCTGTCGCAGGCATTGAGCGAATATGGAGTCAGGGTGACAAGCGCCTCCCAACGTCTGAAAGAATTTAACAGCGTGACCGATACGTATCTTACCATCTTCCTCACCCTCGGAGGCTTGGGGCTGCTTCTGGGCATGATGAGCCTTGTGATTGTGATTCGGAAAGACCTGGCTTCGCGAAAAGAACAAATCAGGCTTTACCGTTCGCTGGGTTTCCCGGAAAAGAAAATAGCCGGTATTCTTTCTGCCGAGAACCGGATTGTTCCGCTCTGCGCCATCTTTTTGGGTGTAGTTGGGTCGTTGGCCGGCGTCAGTGGCGGGATACGGTACGTGAGCGTGTGGATATGGCTCACGGCTGGTGTGCTGGCTCTGTTTCTTGTGTTATGCGTTATTCTTTTCATTCATCAATCCGTTAAGACATGTCTGTCCGTACATTAAAAATACTTTTTATCGTTCCCGGTTCCGGCGACCCTTTCTATTGTGGAAACTGTTTCAGAGATAACCAACATGCTAACGCTTTACGCAAGGCAGGGCATGAAGTGGCGGTCATGCCGCTCTACCTACCGCTGAAAGACCCTTCTTTCTTGGCCGATACGCCATTGTTCTTTCCTGCCACTTCGCTCTATCTGTCGCAGAAGTATTTCAAAAAGAAATCCCTTCCTCGATGGATGGAGAAAATACTTCAGTCGGATTTTTCGTTAAGTCTGGCCGCATCTTTTTCCGGTTCGACCTCCGCCGGAGGATTGGAAGAGATGACGCTCTCGATGATAACCGGAGATGACGATGTATTCCGCCGACAAGCACATACTTTAGTCGAATGGATCAAAGAGCACGAACGTCCGGATGTTATTCACCTGTCCAGTAGTTTGGTTATCGGCATTGGCAAGGAGATAAAGAAAGCGACCCACATACCGATTGTCTGTTCCCTGCAAGACGAGGAAGTCTGGATTGACGGCTTGGAAAAAGAATTTGCCGAAGCTGCCTGGAAAGGTATCCGAGAGAATATGCAATACGTGGATTGTTTCATTACCTCAAGCAAGTTTTATAAAAACGTGGCGACAAGCAAACTTCATCCCATGCAGCCTGTCCATGTTGTATATCCGGGTCTGGATACCGCCAAGTACGCCTCGCCGCATTATCCGGAACATCCCACCATCGGTTTTTTCTACCGGATGAACGAACTGAACGGTCTACATATATTGGCTGAGGCTTTTGCGAAAATCAAAAGAGAAAGACGCGTACCCCACCTCCGGCTTCGCATCGGCGGCGGTTTTACATCCGTCGATAAGCCTTTTCTGCGGAAAGTGGACCGAATCCTGTCGCCCTACAAACACGAGGTAGATTGGCGCCACACGTACAGTCTGCCGGAGCACGCGGCGTTTTACAAAGACATATCGGCCATCTGTGTGCCCATCACGTTCGAAGAAGGCGTTGGGCTATATCTCTGCGAAGCATTTGCGGCAGGTCGTCCGGCTATCGAACCCAACACCGGGTCTTTTGCCGAAATCGTTGGAGACGCCGGCCTGCTGTATGAGCCGAACCACAGTCCGGCCTTGGCGGATGCAATCGAGAGATTGTTTACCACAAACGGTCTGTGGGAACAATGCAGGGAGCAAGCTCTACACTTGGCCGAAACTCGCTACAACCACACTACATTGGCGGAAAAACTTCACGCCATCTATGCCGATTTATTGTAGGCGCCGGAGATATGCGTATACATCCGGAGAATTTGTTTTTCTCCGGTTTCCGGCGCATACTTCGTCGATTAAATAACTCCTTTGGTCTGTCGTATATTCTTCTCTACCGATTTTGTTTTGCTTGTTGCAGAGCGCCATATAAATTTGCAGCACAAAGATTACCCAATTGATAAATAATATATGAAACGGAATCTATCCTTATTATTCGTATTAGTTTTTCTCCTGCCTGCCGGAGCCGCGGCGCAAGGGAAACCGGACACATGGACGCTCCGGGATTGCATCGCCTACGCATTGGAACATAATATCCAACTCGGAAAAACAAAGGTGAACAAACAAATGAGCGAAGAAGATACTCAACAGGCAAAGGCACAGTTGTTCCCTTCGCTCTCGGCCTCCATTTCGCAGAACGTAACGAATGTTCCGGCCAATAACAACTTTTCTTATGCCGGCAATTACAATCTGAATGCGAATTGGACACTCTTCGACGGAAACCAACGATCCAATACCGTAAAACAACGGGAATTGCAAGACCAAATAAACGACTTGAGCGTAGAAGAAAACGAACGGGAAATACAAATCTCGCTGGTACAAACCTATCTTCAGGTTCTTTATGCACAAGAAGCGGTTCGTATCAACGAAAATACGGTGGAGGTTTCGAAAGTACAACGAGACCGGGCCGAAGAATTGCTGAAAGCCGGCTCTGTTTCGCGCGTCTCGTTCGCTCAGATGGAAAGCCAGTACAGTACCGACAAATATCAGTTGGTGATGGCACAGAAGAATCTGGATAATTACAAATTGCAACTCAAACAATTGTTGGAACTGGATATCATGGAAGAGATAACGCTTGCCGCACCTAATCTGACCGACAACGATGTCCTTATCCCACTCCCCGGAAAAGAAGTGGCTTACGCCGCAGCTTTGGCCGTTATGCCGGAAGTGAAAAGCAGCGAACTGAATATCCGTATCGCCGAACTGGAAACCAAAAAGGCCGTGGCCGGATACTACCCTACCCTCTCTCTCAATGCCGGAATGGGAACCGGAAATGCTTCCGGAGCAGATTTTGGCGACCAACTATGGGAGCGATGGAACGAAAGCGTAGGACTAACGCTCAGCATCCCCATCTTCAGCAACCGGACGCATAAGACGGCCGTCAACAAAGCCCGCTTCTCCCTTACCAACAATCGCCTGGAATTGCTCAATACACAAAAAGCGTTGCTTCGCTCCGTGGAAACAGTCTACTTGGATGCTACTTCGGCACAAAACCAATACGTAGCCTCGTCCGAACGAGTGAAATACATCGCCGAAAGTTATCGACTCACGGAAGAACAATTCTTCCTCGGTATGAAAAATACCCTGGAACTCCTCACCGAAAAAAATAATATGCTCAACGCTCAGCAGGAAGAATTGCAAAGCAAATACATGGCTATCCTGAGCATACAACTTCTTAATATATATCAGGGGAAACCCGTAAACGAGCATTATTAACTTGAAACAAATACATTAATTACGATATGAAAACGAAGAAAAAAATTATGATTAGCCTGCTTATAGTAGCCGGGGCGATTGTGGGCCTGGCGCTCTTTACGGGCAAATCCTCCGGGGCCGGAACGTATCAGCTTGCCATGGCGAAAGCGGAACGTAATGCTATCAACAATTCGGTTACGGCTACAGGAACCGTAGAACCGGTTGTGAAAGTGGAAGTGGGAACGCAAGTATCCGGTATCATCGACAAAATATATGTAGACTTCAACAGCGTTGTGACCAAAGGACAACTGATTGCCGAAATGGATAAAGTGAACCTTCAGGCGGAACTGATTTCCAAAGAAGCCGATTTAGCCAGCAGCAAAACAGAATTTGAATACCAAGAGAAGAACTATGCCAGAAGCAAAATGCTGCACGAAAAACAACTCATAAGCGATACCGACTTTGAAACGGCTACCTACAATTACGAACGGGCCAAAAGCAGCTACGACCGCAACCTTTCCGATATGACCAAGGTGCGACGCAATCTGCAATACGCCATCATCACCAGCCCCATAGACGGCGTGGTGATTAACCGGGCCGTGGAAGAAGGACAAACCGTTGCCGCCGGATTCAGTACGCCAACGCTGTTTACCATTGCCAACGACTTGACGCAGATGCGCGTGATTGCCGATGTGGATGAAGCCGACATCGGACAGGTGGAGGAAGGACAGAATGTGAAATTTGCCGTAGACGCTTATCCAAACGATGTCTTTGAAGGGAAAGTGACGCAAGTAAGACTGGAGGCTGTGGTTACTTCCAACGTTGTGACGTACGAGGTAGTAATAAGCGCATACAATCCCGACCTTAAACTCAAACCGGGACTGACGGCCAACGTGACTATCTATACCCTGGAACGACCCGACGTGCTGACCATCCCCGGAAAAGCGCTTCGATTCGTGCCCGACGAAAATATCCTCGAAACCATGCAACTCTCCGTTGCCAAGGAAGAACAAACAACAGCCCCAGGAAAGAAAATCGTATGGCAGAAAGTGGGTGGAACCTTGCAGCCTAAAGTAATTACAACCGGCGTATCGAGTCTGAACGTGACGGAAGTGATAGACGGACTTTCCGATGGAGAAGAAATTGTGCTGGAACTGGTATCCACCGCTTCCGCAACGTCTGCCGCACCGGGCAATTCCTTCATGATGGGGCCGCGTCCGCCGGGGGGAGGGCCGAGATAAGAAGATGGAAATAGAATCTAACAAGATAGACAGCACAATGACAAAAAAGGAAGTCATCCGACTTGAAAACATATCCCGCAATTTTATCGTAGGAGACGAAACCGTTCATGCCCTCCGAGGCGTATCCTTCGTAATCCGCGAAGGAGAGTTCGTTACCATCATGGGTACTTCGGGTTCCGGCAAGAGTACCCTGCTCAATACCTTGGGATGCTTGGATACGCCAACAAAAGGCGAGTATTATTTAGATGGCGTCTCGGTCAGGTTGATGGGGAAAAACGCCCGAGCTACGTTGCGCAACCGTAAAATCGGGTTTGTGTTTCAGAGTTACAACCTCCTGCCCAAAACAACGGCTATCGAAAACGTAGAATTGCCGCTCATGTACAACGCTTCGTACAATGCGTCCGCCCGACGGAAAAAAGCCGTCGAATCGCTCGTGGCCGTAGGGCTGGGAGACAGACTCAACCACAAAAGTAACCAGATGTCGGGCGGACAAATGCAAAGGGTGGCCATCGCCAGAGCGCTGGTGAACGACCCGGCCGTAATCCTGGCCGACGAAGCTACCGGAAACCTCGACAGCCGGACAAGTCACGAAATATTGGTGCTCTTTCAGCGTCTCCACGCAGAAGGGAGAACCATCATCTTTGTGACCCATAACCCCGAAATATCTCAATACAGCAGCCGGAATATCCAGCTCAAAGACGGACGAATAACCGCCAATGTAGAAAACCCGAATATACAATCGGCCGTCGAAGCGCTCGCCAAACTGCCGATAGAAAAAGACTAAAAAGAGATGAACCTTACAAACTTATTCAGAATAGCGCTGAAAGCCTTGGCAAATAATAAAATGAGAGGCTTCCTCACCATGCTGGGGATTATTATCGGCGTAGCATCGGTCATAACCATGCTCGCCATCGGACAAGGCTCAAAGAAAGGTATACAAGACCAAATCAGCGAAATGGGAGCCAATATGATTATGATACAGCCGGGCGCCGATATGCGTGGAGGCGTAAGGCAAAGCGCCTCCTCGATGGAAACCCTCAAAATGGCCGATTACGAAAACATACGAAACGAAGCGCGATTCATCGCAGCCATCTCCCCTACCGTAAATAGCTCCGGCCAACTTATCTATGGCGGAAACAATACGCCCACTACCATGTATGGCGTTAGCGCCGATTATCTGGACATCAGACGGTACAGCATCGACGACGGAAATATGTTTACCGAACAAGACATCACAACGGCCGCCAAAGTATGCATCGTAGGCAAAACCGTAGTAGACGAACTTTTCCCCGGCGGAGAGAATCCCATCGGGAAAGTGGTCCGGTTCAACAAAATTCCTTTCCGAATCATCGGACTCCTTAAAAGCAAAGGATACAACAGCATGGGAATGGACCAAGACAATCTGGCGCTGGCGCCTTATACCACGATTCAAAAGCGTGTCCTGGCCATTACTTACCTGCAGGGAATGACGGCGTCGGCCATCAAAGAGGAATATTCGAATGCAGCCATCGAAGAAATCTCCGAGATACTCCGTCGCAACCATAAACTAAAGGAAGCCGAAGAAGACGACTTTAATATCCGCTCGATGGAAGAACTCAGCTCCACCATCTCTTCCGTCATGGACATGCTCACACTCCTGCTCGGCTCCATTGCCGGTATATCGCTCTTGGTAGGAGGTATCGGGATAATGAACATCATGTACGTATCCGTAACGGAACGCACGCGCGAAATAGGACTGAGAATGAGCATCGGAGCAAAAGGTCGAGACATACTGGCACAGTTCCTGATAGAAGCGATTCTTATCAGCATCACCGGAGGATTGATAGGGGTGCTCATTGGCGGAGGTCTTTCCTTCTTGATTCGGACGATGCTCAACTTTGCCACGGATGTACAGCCCTGGAGCGTGATTCTTTCGTTTGCCGTATGTACCGTTACCGGCGTATTTTTCGGCTGGTATCCGGCCAAGAAAGCGGCCGGGTTAGACCCCATAGAAGCCATTCGATATGAGTGAAACACTGCCGGCAATTAAGTCGCCATCCAAACGCATCGGCTGGCTGATACATATCGCAGCCTGGGGAGTTCTGTTCGTGTTTCCTTTCCTTCTTGCAGGAAGGGAAACGGAACCCTTTGTATGGAAGCGTTATTGTGGTTTTGTCCTTACACTTAGTTCGTACATCGCCGTCTTCTATGCCAATTACCTTTGCTTTGTGAAAAGATTTCTTCTCACAAAGCAATTTACACGTTTCATTCTCTCCAATCTGGCCTTGATTATTTGCCTCATCCCGATAGTTCATTTCCTGTTATTACTCTTCTTCCCGAACGAGATCGAAGAAATGTCCGATTTCTCCGACTGGGGCATCCTGCGCTTCATCATTGTAGACATGCTGGGATACATCTTTATCATCACCAACAGCGTAGCCTACAAGATGACCGGCAGTTGGTACGCCATGGTAGCCGAACGGCAAGAGCTGGAACGCAGCCGGAGCGAAGCCGAACTGAAAAATCTGAAAAGCCAACTCAACCCGCATTTCCTCTTCAATACCCTCAATAATATTTACAGTCTGATAGCCTCCAGCCCCGAACGAGCGCAAGAGGTGGTGCACGAACTGAGCCGTCTGCTCCGGTATGTGCTGTACGAAAGCAGTCAGCCGTTTGTGACGATGGAGAAAGATCTCGACTTTATCCGCAACTATGTGGAGCTGATGCGTATTCGTCTGCCGGGACACGTATCGGTAGAGATATCCATCCGGACTACTTCGCCCGATTTTCTGATTGCCCCGCTCCTCTTTATCACTCCGATAGAAAACGCCTTCAAACATGGCGTAAGCAACAACAAACCCTCGTTTGTACGCATCGACATACAGGCGGACGACAAGGAAATAAACTGCCACATACACAACAGTTACTTCCCCAAAAACGAGAACGACAAAAGCGGTTCGGGCATCGGCCTCGTAAACCTCAACAAACGTTTACATCTGATTTATCCCGATAAATATATGTTTACCTACGGACGGAAAAACAGCGAATATCATTGCACGCTGAAGATTTGGCGATAGAAGGGCGGAAGTTATTTTGTCCACTCATCCAGTTCCAGATAAGCGAATTGTATATCGTCGTCCATATTCATGATCATACGATTCGTATCCTTGTCGTAGAGGAAGCTCATTATTTTGTGTCCGGTTTCTAAGGTTTGGAGGTAATTACCCTCCAGGTCGAAGACAAGGAATTTAGTGGGAAAGTTCCCCCCACTGCCGTCTTCGTTATACGTATTTTCTCCCAGATAGAGCGCCCATATCCGGTTGGCAAAAACGGCAGGCTGACCGTAAAAGGTGACCCGGCGGGACGTCTCGCTCTTTTTCCAGTTCGTACCGTAAATATTGTATTTCAGATCTCCGTTTAGCGTGCAGACCGTCAGCAAATCATAGTGATGATACGCCTTAACTATCAACTGATGCTCCGTAGAGACGGCAAACGACAGACGACGGTTTTCTATATCCAAACGTTCGTATCCCAGCGGAGTGATTTCTCCTGTACGCATATTCCAGCGGGCAACGGATTGATTGAATTTTGAATTACCCAACCGTTCTATTATCACACCGATACAGAGCGTATCCTGGAGGTAATCGTACTTATCGGGAAATGACTTCTCGCCCATCGTTGTTTTTTCTTCGGGCAGATAATCGGGATTGGCAAACAAACTATCGGGATAATAGACAAATATTTTGTTTTTGCCATGGTCGGAGGCGTAAAACCTGCGATTCGTTTCGTCTACGGCAAGGTGTCCGATATTGGCTATTTCGCCGGGACCTTGTCCTCTGGGAATAAAGTCGCCGATAAACCGGAAAGTATATTTATCGAAAAAATACACCAGGTTTCTTAGCGAATGATAATCTTTTATCATCAAATAATCCCCCAGGATGTAGATAAAATTAATGTGACTGATGGGCGTTTCTTCGGTAGAAATTTCCTTTATTCGGTCGCGAATATCCACAATATTGTTGCGTCTTGCCTGATGTTTCTCCGTCGGATTGGGTGAACAGCTACAAAGGAATATGAAAAGGTATACGAAATACTTCATGGGTAAAATTTTAAATTCAACGCGGCGAAGCTACAAATATATTCTTACATATCCTTTGTTCACTACCAAACCCCAAAGCCCCCTTAGTAGCCATCGCGCCCTCCTGCAAATCTTTCCCTTATTCCCTTATTGACGAGCCATCAGGCAAGGGAATAAAGGAAAACGTTTGGGGCTACATCAAAGTATCAAAAATCCGGCGTAATGTCCCCGTCCTTGCGAACGCAGTGAAGCAATCCGGCGTATTTTTCCCCGTCCTTGCGAACGTAGTGAAGCAATCCAGCCTACACGCACCCTGGATTGCTTCACTTTGTTCGCAATGACGGGGAGAAAAACAAAGGTCTTTCGCCGGATTACATCATTGCAAATGAAATACCCCCTTCGGCGTTAAACGAAAAGACTATTGTGTTTGAAATATCGCCTTCGGCTTTAGCCAAAGATACTATTGCATTTAAAATATCATCTTCGGCTTCAACCAAAGAGACTATTGCATTTGAAATATCGCCTTCGGCTTTAGCCAAAGATACTATTGTGTTTGAAATATCGCCTTCGGCTTTAGCCAAAGAGACTATTGCGTTTGAAATACCATCTTCGGCTTTAGCCGAAAAGACTATTGCATTTAAAATACCCCTTCCGGCTTTAGCCGAAGATACTATTGCATTTGAAAAACCCCATTCGGTTTTAGCCGAAGGCGATAATGTGTTTCGGAAACTCTTTCCGGCTTTAGCCGAAGGCGCTTTTGCATCCCCTGAACCCTTTCCGGCTTTAAACCAAGGCAACTTTACGTCCGAAATACCCCTTCGGTAGCGCTACGGAAAGAAGAAAACAGACGAGATGCTTTCTATCTAAAACTTAAACAGGCTCTAAAATAATATAAATATTACCCCACATTCGATGTAAAGCCAAAAATGTTTCTACTTTTGTTGCTCGAATACGTAATCAATCTATCATATAGATGAAAAATAACATTGTATTGTTTATAACAGGATGCACTCTGATGTTGATGGCCTCGTGCCTGGGTAGTGGAGAAACATATTCCACGGATGATATAAAAGATGCACAAATAGCCTCTCTGACGCTTTCTCACGACTCGGTGGCGGGGCTGGAGAATGTAAAATTTACAATCGACCAAGTAAGCGGGCTGATATTCAACAACGATTCCCTTCCCTACGGAACAAAAATAGAGAAAGTAGTATGTACCCTCACCTATTCCGTAGGCGTTAGCGCCATCAAGGTGGAGCAAAAAGCCGAAGGAGACACCGCCATCTGGTGGAACGGAACCGATTCGCTAAACTTTGCCCTCCCCATAGCGTTCACCACCATCGCCTACGACGGCGCAACGTCCAAAAACTATACCGCCTGGGTGAATATCCATCAGGAAAAACCCGATTCGATGGTATGGCAATTCTACGCCACCCTGCCCGAAGCCGATGCCCGGGAACGAAACACAATAAAATATACTTACAACGGCTCCGAAGCCTACCTGATGTACACAAAAACATCCGCCGGCGCCAACCTATACTATGCCCCAACCCATTATATGGACACATGGCAGGAATTGCCCCTCGCCGATCTGCCTCAAACAACGGATATTACCCAAATTGCCGCATACGAATGTACGTTGTATGCTCCGGCAGACGGCGAGGGTCTCTACCAATCGGACAATGGATTAACGTGGACGAAAACCGAAAACGCACCCCCCGTTAAAACCATTCTGGGCGTGATAAGCGAACAACGCAACGGCCCGCCCCTATTGGCCGTAATCCTAAAGGGTGAAACGGCCGACGTGTTTGCATCCATGAACCGCGAAAATCAGTGGACGGAAGGCGACACCGTGCCCGGAAACTTCCCCCGGAACGGCTTCGCACACATAAGCTACACCCGCATGAATAGCGCGTACCTGTCTGTCGTAGCCGGGAAAAACGCCGAAGCCCAGCCCCTCAACACCACCTGGACTACATCCAACGGCACCGCCTGGGCGCTCCTTTCCGGAGAAGAGGAAAACTTCTTTGAGAAAAAATCCGGCGCCATGCTCGCCCAATACGACGATAAATTTTATCTGATAGGCGGCATCCATGCAGACAACAAAGCATCGAAAGACATTCACCTATCGGTCGATAACGGCGCAACCTGGTTTCCGGTCGATTCCCTGAAAACCCTACCGGAATCCTACCAATCCAGAGGCTACGCCTCCGTAGACGTAAACGAGGAAAAATATCTGCTACTCTTTGGCGGAAAAACAAGCGAGGACGGAAAATCCCTGAACGAACTCTGGCGCGGACGTATCAACCGCCTGAAATAATCCGGAAATATGGCTCCCGTGTCCTTTCGTCGCATAGAAGTTTTCGTTATCCTATTGCTCGGCGCCTGCCCCGCACTCCGGTCGCAAGAATACAAATACGAAATAGGAGGAATGGCCGGAGGCGCTTTCTATATGGGAGATGTAAATAAAAACAGCCTGTTTAGAGAAACAAATCCCGCCTTTGGCGGCGTATTCCGCTACAACCCCAACCTCCGATGGGCCGTAAAAGCCAACCTGATGTGGGGCCGGATATCAGGCGCAACCTCCGAACAGGAAAATGCGTACCCCCATCAAGCGCAAGCCTCATTCGCAAGAAACCTGTTTGAATTAGGCGGGCAGATGGAGTTCAACTTCTTCCCATACAGCGACAAATTTGCCTATGCAAACGCAAAACGTTTCACACCATACGTCCTGATGGGCTTAGGAGCCACCGTAGCGCCCGGCAGCGGAGAAACATTTGCAGGACCAAACCTCTCGATAGGCGTAGGAGCGAAATACAAAATAAAAAACAGAATCAACGTAGGATGCGAGTTCTCCGTCCGCAAATTGTTTGCCGACAACTTAGACGTAACCGACAGCGAAAATACGCTACTCAACAACCCCTATGGCATCAGCGGCAGCGTATGGAAAAACAACGACTGGTACTCCTTTCTACTCCTATCCGTTACGTGGGACTTCGGTCTCCGTTGCGGCACATGCAACAACAAAAATTTAGAATTTTAACAACACAGGAAAATACATGTCGTTGATAGAAAAGATAGATAAAGAACATTTACCGCAACACGTGGCTATCATAATGGATGGCAACGGCCGGTGGGCCAAAGCGAAAGGAAAAGATCGCAGCGCCGGACATCAGGAAGGCGTGGCAACCGTCCGCAAGATTGTAGAAGCCGCCACAGCTATCGGTTTGAAATATCTTACCATCTATACTTTTTCCAACGAGAACTGGGATCGCCCGGAAGAAGAAATCCAAGCCCTGATGGAACTCTTAGTCATAGCCATCCGCCGCGAAACGCCGGACTTGGTTAAAAACAATGTCCGCCTCACGGCCATAGGCAATCTAAAACGTTTACCGGAAAAAGTATATACAACCTTGCGCCAATGTATGGAGCAAACCGCCGCCAACACAGGAACAACTTTAATTCTTGCCCTCAGCTATTCCTCCCGATGGGAAATAACGGAAGCCGCAAGACAAATAACCCTCGATGCGCTGGAGAAAAAAATCCTCCCCGGCGATATAAACGAAACCCTGATGGCAAGATATGTAACAACCGGCAACATCCCCGACCCCGATTTGTTAATTCGTACCGGAGGCGAGAAGAGAATCAGCAACTTCTTGTTGTGGCAAATCTCGTACTCCGAACTATATTTTACCGACATCTATTGGCCGGATTTCAGAGAAGAAGAATTGTATGGAGCGATATTGCTCTACCAACAACGCGAACGCAGGTTTGGTAAAACAAGCGAACAATTAAATCTATAAAACAAGAGCTATAATATGTGTAAGAGAATCGTGCTGTTTTTTATTTCCTTAAGCTTTGTTTTTGGAGCATTTGCACAGGAAACCGACACCGTAACGGTAGTAGAAACGCCGGCCCCCGTACCGGTCATCTCGTACTCCTCTACCCCCAAAAGCTACAAGATAGCCGACATCAAAGTATCGGGACTGAAAAAAGAAGTGTATGAAGACTTCACCATCATCGGCCTGTCGGGCCTATCGGTGGGAGACGTCATCACCGTACCGGGCGAAGATATAACCACCACCGTGAAACGCTTCTGGAGGCATGGCTTATTTTCGGACGTCAAAGTACTGGCCACAAAAATAGAAGCCGATCAAGTCTGGCTGGAAATACAATTGAAACAACGCCCCCGCGTTTCGCAAGTAAACTATAACGGAATCAAAAAAGGAGAACGCGAAGAACTGGAAACCCGTCTGGGTTTCAGAAAAGGCTATCAGGTAACACCCAATCTGGTAGATCGAGCCAAAACACTTATCCAAAAGTATTTCGACGGAAAAGGATTTAAGAAAGTAGATGTAGATATTGTTCAGAAAGACGACCTCGCTCACGAAGGAGAAGTAATCCTGGACATTAATATCGACAAAAATGAGAAGACAAAGATTAACCAAATCGTTTTTACCGGCAACGGTCAATTAACCGACTTCCAACTAAAGAAGGCGATGAAGAAAACCAACGAAACCTTCTCCCTCCCCCGCCGCTTCAAGACCAGCATACTGGAATTGTTCAGCACCAAAAAGTTCACAACCGAAGAATACGAAAACGACAAGAAGAACCTGATAAGCAAATACAACGAACACGGCTACCGAGACGCCACCTTATTGGCCGACAGCGTAGCGGAACACAACGAGAAGTCGGTAAACATCTATCTCACGATAGACGAAGGCCGTCAGTACTTCCTGAAAGACATCCGCTTTGTAGGAAACACCCAATACCCCACCGACCTGCTGACGGCTATCCTCCAAATGAAGCCGGGAGAAGTATACAACCAGAAAAAACTGGACGAGCACCTCAATACCGACGACGAATCCGTAGCCAATATCTACTACAACAACGGCTACCTCTTCTTTGGCGCCGATCCGGTGGAAGTAGAAGCCGACAACGACTCCATTTCGCTGGAAATACGTATCCAGGAAGGGCCTCAGGCAACCATCAACCGCATTATCATCGAAGGGAACGACCGGCTGTATGAAGACATCATACGTCGGGAATTACGCACCAAGCCCGGCGCTTTGTTCAGTCGGGAAGAATTGGTCCGCTCCGTTCGGGAGTTGGCGCAAATGGGACATTTCGACCCCGAAAACCTCTCTCCCCAGCCCATCCCCGACCCCGAAAGCGGTACGGTAGACATTCGTTTCCCCTTGGTATCGAAAGCCAACGACCAGGTAGAATTTTCGGCCGGATGGGGGCAGGTTGGCGTCATAGGTAAATTAAGTCTGAAGTTCACCAACTTCTCTATGAAAAATCTTATGAATCCCAAGACCTACAAAGGAATCATTCCTCAAGGCGAAGGACAAACACTCACGATAAGCGGACAAACAAACGGACGCTATTATCAAGGATATAGTATATCCTTTATGGATCCCTGGTTTGGCGGAAAGCGTCCCAACACCTTCTCGCTTAGTGCGTATTATTCCAAACAATCGGACATCAACACGGATTTCTATTCAAATACCATGTCGAATTATGGATACGGCTATGGAGGATATCCTTACAGCAGCTACGGAGGATATGGAGGCTACGGAGGATATGGATATGGCTATGGAGGTTACGGCGGCTACGGAAGTTACGACCCGTACAACAGTTATGAGTTAGCCTACGACCCCAACAAATCTATCGAAATGATAGCCATTTCCGCAGGATACGGAAAACGCCTGAACTGGCCGGACGACTACTTTCAGTTTATGGCAACGCTGAGTTATCAGATATATAAGTTAAATAATTGGACGTACTATCAGTATCTCATGGGATTTACATCCGGCGTGAGTCATAACATCAATCTGGAATTATTGTTGCAACGCAGTTCGATAGACAACCCACTTTATACACGTCGGGGATCTCAGTTTACACTCTCTCTGAGCGCTACGCCTCCGTATTCTTTGTTCGACGGAAAAGACTACGCTTCCATGTCTGCGGCCGAAAGAAACAAACTGATAGAATACCACAAATGGAAATTTAAAGCAAAAGTATTTACTCCTATCATCCCCTCGGCAACACGCACACCGGTCTTGATGTCTCGCTTGGAGTACGGTTTCCTTGGTCATTACAACCCATATAAAATCTCCCCCTTCGAAGCCTTCTACATGGGCGGAGACGGCATGACCGGGTACAGCAGTATCAATGCCTCCGAAATCATTGCCTTGCGAGGATACGAAAACGGGAGTATTGCCGGCAACAGCTCCTACGGCTATGCCTACACCCGTTTGGGATTAGAGCTTCGTTATCCGTTTTTGCTCGAACCTTCGTCCACCATCTTTGGCGTTGCCTTTGTAGAAGCCGGTAATGCCTGGCCATTACTGAAAGACTTCAATCCCTTCGCGCTGAAACGTTCGGCCGGAGTAGGAGTGCGCATCTTCCTGCCGATGATTGGTCTGATGGGAATCGACTGGGCATACGGATTCGACATTCCGGATGCCGGAACAACAAGAGGTGGCAGTAATTTCCACTTCATCATTGGTCAGGAATTTTAATTAACGTTATTTAGTTCCTATGACGTAAACGAATGATTACATATATAGTCATAAGAAAAATATATAAAAAGAATGAGTATGAAAAAAATTATTGTTTTATGCGGCATGATGCTACTCTGCACATGGGCAGGGATAGCTCAGAAATTTGCCTTGATTGATACGGAATACATCCTGAAAAATATTCCTGCATACGAGATGACAAACGAGCAACTCAGCCAGATTTCCAAACAATGGCAAAATGAAGTGGAAGCCCTCCAACAGGAAGCGCAGAATATGTATAAAGCATATCAGAGCGACTTAGTATTTCTCTCGGCAGAAATGAAAACCAAACGAGAAGAGGCTATCGTGAAAAAAGAACAAGAGGCTCAGGAACTCAAACGGACATATTTCGGCCCGGAAGGAGAGCTTCAGAAGAAACGCGAAAGTTTGGTGAAACCCATTCAGGATGAAATTTATACTGCCGTAAAGGAGATTTCGGAAGCCAACAATTATCAGTTGGTAATAGACCGTGCCTCGGCGATGAGCATCATCTTTGCATCTCCGAAAATTGATATCAGCAATGAAGTACTTCGGAAATTAGGATATTCAAAATAAATCCTTACATTTGTGCGCTTTACTGCAAAGAGTATACATTGATTACTAATAAATAGAGAATAAAAAATGAAGAAACTTATTGTATTATTGTTTATGATCCTTCCGTTGAGTATATGGGCTCAGGATTTGAAGATCGCACATGTGAATATTCAAGACATTTTCATGGCTATGCCCGAAATGGCTACCATCGAAAAGAAAATCGCAGATTTGAACGAGGAATACTCCAAAGAGCTGAAACAAATGGAAGATGAATATACCAAGAAATATTCGGATTTTGCTGCTCAACAAGATTCCTTGACGGAAAATATCAAATTGAGGAGAATGCAGGAAATTGAGGATATGCGTACCCGAATGGAAAATTTCGTGCCCATCGCACGGGAAGATATGCAGAAAAAACAACAAGAACTCTATCAGCCCGTTCAGGATAAAATAAGAAACGCTATCAAAGCGGTAGGAGACGAAAAAGGCTATACGTATGTGGTGAGTATGGAACCCTCCTTGTTCCTCTATACAGGAAACAATGCGATCGACGCCACTCCCTTTGTTAAAACTAAACTTGGGTTACAATAAAATAATAAGAACAAAAAATAAAAGAGACTGCCCGGAGTTCGGGCAGTCTCTCTTTGTGTTTACATGGCTACAATCGGTATATTTGACTCCGGATACGGCGGGCTGACTATCTTCAACAAGATACAGGACACTTTACCTCAATACGACTATATTTACCTTGGCGATAACGCCAGAGCGCCCTACGGAACACGTTCCTTTGAAGTAGTGTACCGCTTTACACGCCAAGCTGTGATGCGATTGTTTGAAGAAGGTTGCCGCCTGGTAATCCTGGCTTGCAATACTGCCTCGGCAAAAGCTCTGCGAAACATCCAGCAGAAAGACCTTCCCCTACTCGACCCGTCCTTGCGCGTATTGGGCGTTATCCGTCCTACGGTAGAGGCAATAGACCGTATCAGTCGGACAAAGCACATTGGCATACTTGGAACAACCGGCACCATTTCTTCGCAATCGTACACGATTGAAATCAATCACTTGTTTCCGCATATTACCGTAACCGGAGAAGCTTGCCCCATGTGGGTGCCATTGGTCGAAAACAATGAGTTTACTTCTCCCGGCGCCGATTATTTTGTGAAAAAACATATCGAACATATCCTTTCCCTCGACCCGGCCATTGATACGCTTATCCTCGGATGCACGCATTATCCTCTCTTGTCGGATAAGATAAAGGCGGTTCTTCCTCCCGGTATTACCTTGTTCGCACAAGGGGAAAGAGTGGCGGAAAGCTTAGCCGATTATCTGCTTCGCCATCCGGAAATAAACGAACGACTTACCCAAAAAGCCTCTCGCCGGTTTCTTACAACCGAATCGGTAGATAAATTCGCCGAAACAGCCTCCGTCTTTCTGCATCAATCCGTAGATGTAGAACATGTCAGCATCCATTAAATGGGAATGAAACAACTACTGTGTTTGCTTGCGTTATGTTTCTCGCTTCCCGGATACGGACAAGCGGACAACCTTGACCGCTATCTGTCTTCCCTCGGTTTGGTGGATGTTTTGAGAATGGATACCTCCCTGCGAGTTTTACTCCAATATGCCACGCCGCAGAATGTGATAGGGAAAGCCGTCTACACCCATATCACCGGAGCATGGTTGCACCCCGACGCAGCAAACAAACTGCTGAAAGCGCAACGTTTGCTGAAAGCTAAACATCCCGCTTATTCCCTCCTTATATACGATGCCGCACGTCCTATGTCGGTACAACGCGCCATGTGGAACGTGGTGAGAGGAACAAATAAAACAAACTATGTAAGCAATCCGGCCAAAGGCGGTGGATTGCATAATTACGGCATGGCGGTGGATGTAACAATCGTGGATGCTTCGGGCGCTCCGTTACCTATGGGCGCTCCTTTCGACTATTTTGGAGAAGAAGCGCATACCAACAAGGAAGATGCCTTGTTGCAATCGGGCAAAATCTCGCGCGAAGCTTTCCTCAACCGACGTTTGCTTCGTCAAGTGATGAGGCAGGCCGGATTCCGCACCATCCTCTACGAATGGTGGCACTTCAACGCCTGCTCCCGCGAGGAAGCCCGACAGAATTACCGCCTGATAGATTAACCGGGACGACAAATTACGAAATAGTTTTCCCGAAAGGGGTAAGCGCCAGTCCGGCCATTTTGAAATGCTGCAAACCGAAGGGGATTCCGATAATCGTAATGCAGAGCAGCAAACCGAAAACCAAATGCGTCAAACTAATCCAAATACCGCCAATCAATATCCAGATGATATTCATCAGAACAGACAGGCAGCCGGAGCCGCCGCCGCTATCGGTTACTTTACTGCCGAATGGCGATAAGGCCAGCATAGCCAACTTGAGCGCCTGCAAACCGAAAGGTATGCCGATAATTGTTATAATCAGCACGAGGCCGGCCAATAGGTATTCTAAAGCAATGATTACTCCGCCGAAAATTAACCAGATGATGTTTCCTAATAGTTTCATACAGGTGTTGTGTAAAGGATGTTTAATATTTACGTGGCAAATGTATGGAAATTTGTTGTACTTTCGTCGATGAAACTGTTTATGCTCATATCTCAAAGCCATGAAAAAAATCATGTCCCCAACTACCGCCGTTGTATTCCTGCTCTTTCTGTGCATCCCCTGCGCAAAAGCGCAAACAGAAAAGTGGCAGGAATTAGTGAACCGCCGACAGTATGCCGAAGTAATTGCACAGGCCGGGAATCTCAACCCGGCGGATTCGGCCGATTTCGGGAAAATGTATGCCTTGGCATTAGCCTACGAAGGAATGTTGAAGTATCCCGATACCCTGGACATCTGCGATACGGCCCTGTATTATAATCCCAACAACTTGCCGCTCAAACGAAGCAAAGCCATGGCGCTTTTTGTGAATAAAAAGTTCGCCCAAGCCGATACGCTCTATTCTTCCCTGCTGATGGTGGGGGATTCTCTCCCTACCACCGTGGCCTACGGAGGATTCTCCCGCTACTATGTATGTCTCAAATCCGACATTCCACCGGAAGAGCTTGACGCCGAACGCAGACTGCTTACTTCTTTCCCGGAAGATACTTTCTTCCGAAACCAATCCGAACGGACTATGATAGCTCCCGATGGGAAAAAAAGCCTCCTCTCCGTCAATATCCTCCGGTCGCTTATCGCCCGGATACCAACCACACCGCTTTTTTATTAACTTGCAGCCATTTTTAAAACATATACATATTATACTCTATCTTATTATGCAGAAATTAAATGATATCCTTACCCTTGTTGATTCCTACTTCGGAGGATCCCAGTGGTTTGTTTTCCTTTTGTTGGGAACAGGTATTTTCTACACCATTTACCTGAAACTTCCCCAGGTGCGTTTTTTCCGTCATGCCGTGAGGGTGCTGAGCGGAAAATACGACAGTGATAAACACGTGGGCGATACGTCGCACTTTCAGGCGCTCTCTACGGCGCTGTCCGGCACGATTGGCACCGGAAATATTGCCGGCGTGGCGCTGGCGATACACCTGGGAGGGCCGTCGGCCGTCTTCTGGATGCTCGTAACGGCCTTTGTGGGAATGACAACGAAGATGGTAGAAGTCACGCTCTCGCACAAATATCGCGAGAAAGCCCAGGACGGCTCCATTTCCGGAGGCCCCATGTATTATATGAAAAACCGGCTGCGTATGCGATGGCTGGCCGCTTTGTTTGCCGTGGCCACCATCTTTTCGTCGTTCGGGACAGGCAGTTTGCCGCAAATCAACAGTATCTCCAACGCTATTTTCTCCTCCTTCGGCATCCAACACTACATCACGGGCATAGTGCTGGCCGTGCTGCTGGCTTTGATTATTATCGGCGGCATCAAACGCATCGCGAAGGTTTCGGAAAAGCTTGTCCCTTTTATGTCGGTGGTCTATGTGCTGGGAGCGTTCAGCGTGCTGATATATAATTATCAGAATATATGGCCTTCTTTGGTATCCATTTTCGGCGATGTATTCAGCGGAACGGCGGCCACGGGGGGATTTCTGGGCGCAACCATTGCGTTTGCCTTCAACCGGGGAGTGAACCGGGGATTGTTCTCCAACGAAGCCGGGCAGGGTTCCGCCCCCATCGCCCATGCCGCCGCGCGGACCGAAGAACCCGTATCCGAAGGGATGGTAGCCTTGCTGGAACCGTTTATCGACACCATTGTAATTTGCTTCTTTACCGGGCTAACGCTGCTTTCTTCGGGCGCATGGCTGGAGAAGTACAACAATCAGTTTCAGCAAACAGACCTGATGGTCTTGGACGGAACGTACAACGAGAAGAATCCGGAAGATAATGCCAAGGTATCCGATTATATCCTCAAGAAATCTACGCTGCCGCTCTTTACCGGCCGGATTACGATTCGCGAAGGACAACCCGTTACCGGAAATATCACCATCCTCCATGCCCGCTCTTTTGCCGAAGAGGTGGTGGTGAAGGACGGAAACAAATTATTCGACGGCGAACTACCCGTCGTGAACGGACGCATTGCCTTTGCTTCCATGAGCGAAAAAATTGCCGTAAGCGGCAAATCGCTCCTTCATTCCGCCCCGCTTTCTACCGAAGCCTTCAAGAAAGGATTGCTGGGCGATTGGGGAAAATACGTTATCCCGCTGGCTCTGCTGCTGTTTGCCTTTACCACCTCGGTGGCCTGGTCGTACTACGGAGACCGGGCGGTTACCTATCTGTGGGGCAGCAAATACGTGCGATACTACCATATTATCTATGTAGTAGCTTTCTTCCTGGCTTCGTTTACGGATACAACTATTATCTGGACGCTGTCCGGCATCGCCATTGCGCTGATGGCTCTCCCCAACTTAGTGGGCATACTGTTGCTGCATAAAGAAGTAAAAAGTTCGGTTTCCGATTATTGGAAGAAAGTGAAGCAAAAGATGTTGTAGAACAACTTATTTATCAACCAACAAAAGTCACGCAAAATGAAGAAGAAAGAATTATGTATCGTATGCCTGCTCTTTGTCTTCTGCCGATGCGGAGACGATCTGGGCACCTTAACGTTTTCCGGACAAGGATGTATCCCCGATGTGGCCGACAAATACCGGTACCCGGCCAACGACCCGAAGAAGCAAATCTCCTATGCTCAATCTCAAGAGGAGCGATGCCAGGTTCCCGCTTCCGAGGTAAAAAAGATGTCAACCTTCGGCCTTATCCGGACACTGTTGGATGCCCCCTGTCTGTCGGCGACATCCTTGATGCTGTCGAGCGATTTGTCGTCTATCAACAGACGCAATAATCTCTATTGGTATAATGCAGCAAAGGAATTGGTTGAGCGTAAAGAAGCCGCTCACGCTTTGCTTACTTTTTACAATGCCATCCATTTCGATTGTGTCGGCAAGATAGATTTCGAACAGCTAACAGATTATGAACAGAAAATAGTACTTGTAAAACAGGAAATGGATTTCTTCGTCCATCTTGCAACACTTGAGCTATTGTTTTCGGAAGAAAAACTATTATACTTCTAGAAAAACACAGGGCCAAGCAACAGATAAAGACAGATTTCCACCCGTATACCTATTCTTTGTTTGCCATGCTGCACACGATGCTTCATGCCGGGTATCAACCGGCAACGGACTATGTAAACCAATGGGGGGAATCATCGAGGGAAAAAGATTCTCTATTAGACGGTTATTACACTCCGGAACAGGCCGGAGATATCGTTGCCTTGGCAGAAAATTATATCCGGTAAAGCCAACCGAAGCAAACCAAACAGGTATTTCAAATTATCACCCCGTCATTGCGAACAAAGTGAAGCACACAGCTCGTCATTGCGAACAAAGTGAAGCAATCCAGAATAGCGTGGAGGCTGGATTGCTTCACTTTGTTCGCAATGACGAAGTGCATAAAAACCCTTATTCCCCCAAAAGCCCCCTTAGTAGCACACAGCTCCCCTCCCCTCGAAACCTCTGCCCTTATTCCCTTATTGGGTTACTTGGGAAAAGAGCATTATTTTTGTACCGACAACATCAAAAAAAAACAGGGCACCTCTAAAAACTCAGTATCTCATTAAGGATAATAAATATATTGTTGAACAGTAGGATATTATTATAGGGCACCTCTAAAAACCCCAAAATCAAGGCTTGCGACAGAGGCAAAAGCGGAGTTTACTAAAGTAAATGAGCATTTTGCCGACGGAGCGTAACGCAGAGTTTGGGGTTTTTAGAGG
>JAISZY010000081.1 GCA_031284375.1 Tannerellaceae bacterium
TTCCTCGCCAACATAGGCAGAAAGTCGAACACGCTCAATCTCGGCTACAATGCCTTGTACGTTTATCAATTCCCCCTCCGCTGGGGAACCAACGGAGCATACGACACCAAAGACATGATACCCACGCAATTCTCGCACGACATAAGTCTGACGTACGCCATACAGAACGGCCGGTACAGCCTCTCCGTAGAATGTCGTAACCTGACCGACGAACGTCTTTACGATAATTTCAGCCTGCAAAAACCGGGGAGAAGCTTCTCCGCCAAAGTAAGGTATTTTTTCAGTAAATAACATAACACAAAAGTAAAACAATGAGTAGCAAGAACATGTATTCAACGCTTCTGGCCGCAGCCTTACTGCCGGCCTTCTTTTCCTGTGATAAAAAAGACGACAAAGCGGACGATGTAGAACCGCCCGTAGAAACTCCTTCAGGTTCGGACAACCCCGTAGACGAACCCACCCAAACGTATCAATACGTCGTAGTAGCCACCAGTCAGGACGGCGCCTACATCCTGCAAACCGACGATATCACGTCGGGACAGATTTCCATTGTAGGCAACGGCGTCGAAACCGAAGCCGCCACGGCCTGGATATTCTACAAAGAAAAGTACGCCTACGACTTAGTCTATAAACAAGGCGACCCCGCAGAAGTAGCGGCTTACGAACTCGACGCAAACGGCAAACTGAAACGCCGTCTCAACACCTACCAGATGCCTTCGCGCTACACAACGTATGGTTATTTTGGCGATTACGTCGTAACGGCGGTATCCGTCGTCCAAACCGACGAAGCAGAAACACCCGGCCTGTCCTTCAATCTGCTCGACGTCAATACGCAAACGATAGCCGAGAAAGTTATAAACAGCGGCAACTTCACCGGCAACGGCGAAACGGCCAACCTATCGGGCATCCTCGAAGTAGGCGATAAATTCTTCTCCGGCATTTGCACTACGCCGGCCGTCAATGCCGGCGGTTCGACCGGTACGGTAACGGCTTATCCGGACAGCGTCTGGGTAGGCATATTCGATAAAGATTTGAACTATACCATCCTCCGCGACGGTCGCCTGAGCTATGCAACCGGTCGTTATCGTTCGGGCTACCATACCAACTTAGCGAAAGACGAGAACGACAATGTGTATGTTTTCTCCTCAGCCTACGACAGCCGAACAACAAAACCCTCCGGCGCTCTACGCATCAAGAAAGGTGAAACGAACTTCGACCCGGATTATTTCTTCGACATACAGTCGCTTGCCGGCGGGCGTCATCTTTTTAAAGTATGGCACATATCGGGCAATTACTTCCTCCTCCAGATGTACAATACCCCGAATCAGACAAGCGAAGCCATCTGGAGCGTACTGGCCGTAGTGGATGTAGAGAACAAGACTTACACGGAAGTAACCGGTTTGCCTGCCGCCGAAAGCATCACCAGCATTGGCTCTACTCCGTATGCAGGCGATGGCAAAATAGCCGTCCCCATCGTATCGAAAGACGAATATCCGCATATTTACATCATCGACCCCGCAACAGCAGTTGCAACAAAGGGTCTGGAAATTGTAGCCGAAGGAATCACAGCCGTAGGTAAACTTACTTACGAAAAGTAATCCTACAAATAGCGAAAAGCTATACTTCATTCGGTTAATTCAATACAATCCGACAATGAAACCGGAAATTTCACTGTCGGATTGTTTTATGCCGTATCTCCGGGTTTTGCTCTGCCGCAGGGTAGGGGAGAGGCTTTGTTTTTCTCTTTGTTTTAGCCTACCTTTGCATGCGCAAATCAGAAAACATAAAATGGACGGATTCGAAGGATATGTAGGTATTCGGGTGGGAGAAGGACAGTTAATCAACGACCTTATTTTCTCTTTGCTGTTTGCTCTGTTTCTCGTTTTTGCTTTGGTATTTCATGCAAATTACCATTTATTTTTGAAAATGATACGCGATGTTTTCTACGTCAAAGAACGTTTGAGTCTGTTTGAAGAGATAGACGGTAACGAAACGATTTTCCGGGGTTTTATGATTTTTCAAAGTTTATTGCTATGTTCGATTGCCCTCTTTCTCATCGGCTGTTTGTATAACTATATCCCCGATTCGTCGAACATTGGGACGAATTTGTTTTTCATCGGAGCTATTTGGGTCGTCTTGCTATTATTCTACACATTCAAACAGTTTTTCTACAACCTGATTGGGATGATATTCACCGACCCCAACCTGTATAAAATATGGAGAACCGGTTATACTGCATCGGTTGGCGTTTGGGGCGTATTGTTGTACATCCCTGTTCTATGCCTGGCTTTTGTAAAGGTATATTTGTATGTGTACGTTCTTTTGTTTGCCTTTATATACATACTATGGCGTTTCATAATTATCCATAAAACGATAAACATATTTAATATCACAGGTATAGGATTTTTGTATATTATTCTATACCTTTGCGCCCAAGAAATTTTACCCCTTATATTCTTATATAAAGGAATAATTTATTTGTATAATTTTTATTGAAGGAGTGCTATATGCCACTAAAAATAAAAAGGTTATTGGTGTCTCAGCCGAAACCCGCATCGGATAAATCGCCATATTTT
Source organism: Tannerellaceae bacterium (assembly GCA_031284375.1). Classification (GTDB taxonomy): domain Bacteria; phylum Bacteroidota; class Bacteroidia; order Bacteroidales; family Tannerellaceae; genus DFXE01. Next base: position 2,577 of record JAISZY010000081.1, read on the forward strand.
GATATTGCGGAAAAGTACGGTGTAGAAATAGATTTCAGGCCTTTCATTAAAATTGAACCTTTGTCTGCGAAAGAATTCAGGCAGCAACGTATTTCTATTTTGGATTATTCCGCTGTTATTTTTACGGCTCGTACGGCGGTTGATCATTTTTTTCACCTATGCGAAGAATTGCGTGTGGTGATTCCGGAGAGTATGAAGTACTTTTGTATGACGGAATCTATTGCTGTCTATTTGCAAAAGTATACGGTGTATAGAAAGCGGAAAATTTTCTTTAGTCAAGCCGGTAAGGTAGAAGAATTAGCTACGATTATCGGGAAGCGTGCGAAGGAAAATTATCTGGCTCCGGTCACGGATATTCATAAAGACGATTTGTTCACTCTGCTCGACACAAAGAAAATCAACTACATGAAAGCGGTCATGTTTCGTACGGTAAGTAACGATTTTGCAGACGGCGAAATGTTCGATTACGATATGTTGCTTTTCTTCAGTCCATCAGGAATTACGTCGTTGTTGAAGAATTTCCCCAATTTCAGACAAGAAGATATACGAATCGGTTGTTTCGGCCCAACTACCGCCAAGGCAATAAAAGACGCCGGATTGCGGTTGGACATGGAAGCGCCCACTCCCGAAGCGCCTTCTATGACGGCAGCCTTAGAGTTGTACTTTAGAAGAGAGCAGTCCAACGGGAAAAAGAATGGTAAATAACAGGAAGTATTCCCTTTCGAAAGAAGAGCGTCTCTCTTGGAAACGTCATACGGAGTTACTCTTTGAGAAAGGGAAGTCTTTTGTTTCATTCCCTTTGCGGATTATTTATTTACACGTTGAAGAACCTATGCCTGCTCTCGTATCGGTCATGGTGTGTGTGCCCAAAAAGAAGATTAAGAGAGCCGTTAGGCGTAATTACATCAAACGCCAGGTGCGCGAAGTTTATCGTATACGCAAGTATGAGCTGATAGATACTTTAGCGGAGACAAACCAAGCTATGCTCCTGGCTTTTTTGTATATAGACAAAGAGCTACATCCTACTTCCGAGATGGAGAAAGCTATGACGAAAGCCATAAAAATACTTCGGGATAAACCATGATAAAGCGTTTTTTTACAACCCTTTTCCTATTGCCGGTTTATTTCTACAAATATTGTATTTCCCCATTTACCCCGGCTTCGTGCAGATACGTCCCCACCTGCTCCGAGTATACTGTGCAAGCGCTGAAGAAATACGGACCGGTAAAAGGACTTCTGCTTTCCGTCCGGCGAATCCTCCGCTGTCATCCTTGGGGAGGAAGCGGTTACGACCCTGTCCCCTGAGTTTTGCGGTAGAGGTAACAGAATGATAAATAAGTCGTACCTTTGCGCCTCCATGCAGGAAATTTTTAAAAAGTAACAGTATATACGATGAACTTTGTAGAAGAATTAAGATGGCGGGGCATGATTCACGACCTGATGCCCGGAACGGAAGAACAGTTGCAAAAAGAAATGACTTCGGCCTATGTAGGAATCGACCCAACAGCCGATTCGTTGCATATCGGTCATTTGGTGGGTGTGATGATGCTGAAACATTTTCAGCGTGCAGGACATCGCCCGATAGCGCTTGTAGGGGGAGCAACCGGTATGATAGGCGACCCTTCGATGAAGTCGGTAGAACGGAACTTGTTGGATGAAGCCACTCTTCGGCATAATCAGGAGAGTATAAAGAAACAGTTGGCTAAGTTTCTCGACTTTGATTCGGAGGCCCCAAACGCCGCCAAATTGGTGAATAATTATGACTGGATGAAGGATTATCTGTTCCTCGATTTTATCCGGGACATCGGAAAGCATATCACCGTAAATTATATGATGGCGAAAGATTCCGTAAAGAAACGTCTGAGCAATGAATCGAATGTCGGTATGTCGTTTACGGAATTTTCTTATCAGTTGCTGCAAGGGTACGACTATCTTTATTTATATCAGCACGAAGGATGTTGTTTGCAAATGGGCGGCTCCGACCAATGGGGGAATATTACCACCGGAACGGAACTGATTCGCAGGAAAGAAGGCGGCGAAGCCTTTGCCTTGGTTTGCCCCCTTATCACAAAAGCCGACGGTACGAAGTTCGGCAAAACCGAGGCGGGAAACGTGTGGCTCGACCGCCGCTACACATCGCCTTATGCCTTTTACCAGTTCTGGATGAATGTGAGCGACGAAGATGCCGCCAGATATATCAAAATATTTACAGCGCTCGACAAAGAGGAAATTGCCTCCATCGAACAAGAACAAGCTTCCGCACCCCACCTTCGCCCCTTGCAGAAACGGCTGGCGAAAGAAATTACCACCATGGTTCATTCGACCGACGATTACGAAATGGCCGTAGAAGCGTCGAATATACTGTTCGGCAATTCTACCTCCGAATCATTGAAAAAGCTGGATGAGGAAACCTTCTTGGCCGTTTTCGATGGCGTCCCCCGATTTGAAATATCGAAAGACGAATTGTCGGCCGGCATCAGAGCCTTGGATTTGTTTACCGAAAAGGCGCCCGTCTTTCCCTCTAAAGGAGAGATGCGCAAGCTGGTTCAAAGCGGAGGTGTGAGCGTGAATAAAGAAAAATTGTCCGACACGGAAACCATAATCAATACCGCATCTTTGATAAATCAGACCTATTTATTGGCGCAAAAGGGTAGGAAGAACTATTTCTTGCTCATTGCCAAGTAATCACCCGACATAATTTTTGCCGTATAAGCCGGAGGCATTTATTGCTCCGGCTTTATTTTTCGTTCGATAAAGTTTTTCATGAAACAGACCGTCTCTTCGATTCCCAACACCGAGGCGTCGATAGAAAAACTGTACGAAGAAGACATGCCCCAGGTCTTGTTGGTATAATAATCGTAGTAAGCAGCTCGCGATTTGTCGGTTTTCATAATCAACTCCTTCGACTGTTCGGCAGAACATGGCAGCCTCTCCGCAATACGCCGGATGCGATTCGGCAGCTTGTCGTGGATAAAGAAACTGATACACGCCGGATTGTCTCTTAAAATGTAATCGGCGCAACGGCCTACAATAACACACGATTCCGTTTCGGCCAATGAGCGGATAACGTCGCTTTGTATTTTAAACAATCCCTCGTTGGAGAGAATATCGGCATAAGGCGTATAGACGCCACCCGGATAAGGCATCCCCAGGGAAAAAGCGTGCGACAATCCGGCGGAAGTTTTCTCGTCGGCTTTTTCGAAGACTTCCCGGCAAAGTCCGCTCTCGTGGGCCGCGAGGGTAATCAGTTCCTTGTCGTAGAAAGAAATATTCAGCGCTTCCGACAGTTTCATGCCAATGATGCGTCCGCCGCTCCCAAACTGTCTGCCGATGGTTAAGATAATACGTTTCATATACATTCCTGCTTTAAAAGTTCTTTTTACGCAACTGAAAATCTTTTCCTAAGTATTTTTCGCGCACCACTTCATTTTCCGCCAATTCTTCGGCTGTGCCTTGAAACAACACCTTACCTTCAAACAGCAAGTAGGCGCGGTCGGTGATACTTAAGGTTTCGTACACGTTGTGGTCTGTAATCAGGATACCGATATTCTTATGTTTCAGTTGAGCCACGATACTTTGGATATCCTGCACGGCAATCGGGTCGACACCGGCAAAAGGTTCGTCCAGCATGATGAATTTCGGATTTATAGCCAAACACCGGGCAATCTCTGCACGGCGGCGCTCGCCTCCCGAAAGCTGGTCGCCCAAGTTTTTCCTCACTTTGGTAAGCCCAAATTCGGCAATCAAGCTGTTCAGCTTTTCTTTTTGTTCGGTTTCCGAAGCGTTTGTCATCTCCAGTACGGAGCGTATATTATCGTCTACCGTCATTTTCCGGAACACCGATGCCTCTTGCGCCAGATAGCCGATGCCGCTACGCGCCCGTTTGTAAACAGGAAACTTTGTGATGTCGGTATCGTTGAGAAAGATTTTCCCCTCGTTGGGAGTAACCAAGCCCACCGTCATATAGAACGTGGTGGTCTTTCCCGCTCCGTTTGGCCCCAGTAATCCCACAATTTCTCCTTGCTTCACCTGGATGGAAACATGATTTACTACCGTTCGCGTCCTGTATTTCTTTACCAAATCCTCCGTCCGGAGTATCATCTGCTGTTCGTCTGCCATATTTAAAGATTTGATGCAAAGAAACGTAATTATTTCTTTTCGGGCAATATCGCCCATCACATATCCTTGAAGAGATAAATTCGTATCTTTGGCACGATTCAGTGATTACATAATCCTAAAAACCCTTTCAAGTTATGCAAAGAAGAAATTTTATGAAGACAGCCGGACTGCTCGCCGTTGCGCCGATCGTAGAGGCAGCCGCCGCTCCCCGTCCCGAACAGTCGGCTCAGGAGAAACAAATCTACGAATGGCGTATTTACACTTTGCCGGCAGAGAATCCGGAATTGGACGCTTTTTACCGGCAAACGCTCATCCCGGCCTACAATCGCTTGGATGTGACCGTGGGCGCTTTCGCACCCTACCGGCCTTCGGAGCAGATTCAGCGCTTTTACCTCTTTGTTTATCCCGATGTGGCCACCTGGCGCCGGGTGAAACATGCAATCTGGCAAGATGCCGCCTTCCGCAAGGAAGCCCAGCCTTTTTACGACGCCAGCGCTTCGGCCCCGGTGTATACTTTGTTCGAATCCTTTGTTTGCGAGGCTTTCGACCGTGTGCCCCGGCTCCTGCGTCCGGACGCAAGCAGGACGTTGTTTGAGTTTCGCAATTACAAAAGCCCGAACGAAGAGGCCAATCAGCGGAAGATAAAGATGTTTAACGTAGACGAAATCGCCATCTTCGACCAGGTAGGTATCCACTCCGTTTGCTACGGCGAAGTATTGGCCGGCCCCCGGATGCCGTCGCTTATCTACCTCACCTGGTATAAAGACGAACCGACACGGGATGAAGCTTGGAAGAAATTTTCCGCTCATCCCGATTGGATTCGCATCCGCGCATTGCCCGAATATGCGCATACGGCTACGGACAACAGGAATCTGCTTCTTTCGCCTCTGCCTTTTTCGCAGTTGTAGGTTCGTGAAGTTTTTTCACCGCCGTATGCTTTTCCAGTAAGAAGGCTGGGCGCCACGACTGCTTGGCTTGCCGCAGACCGGGGATGCCCAAGTCTTCTTCGCGGTTTATATAGATGTATTGCGGGGGAATATGATTGGCAAACTCGAAGTTCATCACACTATATACGCCGTTGTAGCGAATATCGGCCTTCTCTACGTGCACTCCAAAGGTATCATGATTGATGGGAGCGCCGAAAGCAAAGGCCACAATCTTACCTTCTACGCTGATAACGCCGCCCATTAATCCCAGCGCTGCGGCATGTCGGAGGGCGAACGTTAACGAACGTCGCTCGTGGCTTAGTTCTTCGGCATCGTCGTCCGTACGATTCGCCTTATACCATTCACATTCCAATGTAAGACATTCGGGCACTAATTCCGGGGTAATTTCTTTGTATTCGTACCGGTAGAGTTGGTTAAACTTGTTGATATGATTCCGTTTGGCCTGGTATTTTTTTCCGGAAAGCGTGATCAGGTCTTCGCGCAGATACACATAGTCGAAGTAATCCCTTTCGGGGATAAAGCGAAAGCCTTGCGGGAAGGCGTTTTCCAGCTTCTCCTTTCCCGGCGATGTAACCCCCATAATCCACAGCGGATGGCCTTGTTCGCGGGCATCCTTTTCTATCAACCGGATGGCCGCCGGGAGGTTGCCGTCGCCTAAGGGAAACATATACACCGGCCTGGCGTCGTCTTCTATCCGGAAGCGAATCAGCAGGAAGCCCTCAGCCATGGCGTATTCGCTCCGGTAGAGGAAGCGCCAGCTACACATATTGGCAAAAGAAAAATCACAATTCCGGTAAGGGCTTTGCCGGGTGAAGGAAGTGATAGCCTCTCTGTCGGCTACCTCAATGGCCTTAAAGAAAATCGACATATTCATTTACTTAGTTCGTGCAAAGATATAATAATTTGCATAGCCACGCACTTGCCCTTCGTGCAGAGCACGGGAGTATCATTAAAAGCCTGGAATGTTCCCCCGGTTCAAACAGACACGGTTCTACTTTCCGGAGGAGACCTCCCCGGCGCTTTGAAAACCAACAATTTTGCCTTCGATTTCCTGCAAGCCGCACAAGCCGAAGAAGATGAGGAAGAGAATTTGCTGCTCTCGCCCCTCAGCGCCGCCTTTCCCCTGGCGATGCTCAGCAACGGGGCTAAGGGAGAAACGTTTGACGAACTTAGCAAACTTCTGGGATACGAGGGCGCCGGGACGGAGGAGATCAATGCGCATTTCGAAGCGTTGAAGAAGCTGAGTTCTTCCAACCAAGACGTGACGATAGAACAGACCAATGTGGCGTGGGTGAACCCAACGCCTGGTCGGCCGAACATACGCACAACCGTATACCGACGCTGTTCGACCAATTGGATCCGGATATTCAAGCTTACCTGATACATGCGCTTTACTTCAAGGCTCTTTGGAGCAGTCCTTTCGCTCCGGAATACACCAAGGAAGAACCCTTTGCAAACGCCAACGGAAGCGTTTCGCAGATTCCCACCATGTATCGGAAAGATGTCGCCTTTGCCTACCGCGGGGAATTGTTCGACGCCCTGGAGCTGAATTACATGGGAGGAGAATACAGTATGGTGGTTGTACTTCCCAAGGAAGGCGTCGCTATTTCGTCGGTAGAGAAACAACTCGGCATAGATTCGTTCCGCAAATTGCTTGAGGAGATGTATCTGTGCGAAGTTTCGGTCAAGCTCCCCAAATTCAAGATTGCATACGAACGTAAGTTGAACAAGATATTGGAAAGAATGACCGGCAATCCGCAGTTTGGCCACGGCGATTACTCCCTGCTAAGCCCCTCCCTGTCGGATGCCGGGATAGTAGTAGTGCAAAAAACGTTTGCCGAAATCGACGAAAAAGGCACGGAAGCCGCCGCCGTCACCTATGTGGGGCTGTTTACATCCGCGGGGGAGGAACCGGCGTATCCGAAAATAGAATTTCATGTACATCGCCCTTTCCTTTTCTTTATCCACGAGAAAAGTACGGGAGCGATACTCTTTGCCGGAAGAATCTTGAATTTGTAAGTTTTCTAAAGGACACCTCTAAAAACCCCAAAATCAAGGCTTGCGACAGAGGCAAAAGCGGAGTTTACTAAAGTAAATGAGCATTTTGCCGACGGAGCGTAACGCAGAGTTTGGGGTTTTTAGAGGTGCCCTAATGATTTACGTTATTTTAGATAAAATCTTTATTAACATTCCCAAAGCAAATAATGCAACTCCAATAGCCGCTATTATGGCAAAAATCCTGGCTATGCGCTGCCCCGGATTTTTGTTTT
>JAISZY010000082.1 GCA_031284375.1 Tannerellaceae bacterium
ATCATTTCGAAATACAAAACCGCTCCCTCCAATGCTTCCCGGCCTAAGGGCAAACAAGGGTTGTTTTGCGTGAAAAGGAACAAAGGCAGGCGCTCTTGCGCGCTGGGCAGCAGATTGTCCGTAAACCGTTTGGACATGATAACGAACAAAGCGGAGAAATCGTCGCTTACGTATTTTTGTTCCACAATCTGATCGGCCAGCACAACAACCTGACAGGGCGCTTCGGCTTTGAAAGGTTTCAGGTTGATGGAGCCTTCCGCCGTTCCTTTCAGGCAAAATATTACGATAGTAACATCCACTTTGAACGGGTTGTATAATGTGGGAACAAGCACAGGTTTGTCGAGCAAGACGAAATCGTTTTCTATTGCGTCTACCACTTCATACTCTGCAATAAGCCAATTAAGGTTTAATACAACTTTTTCCATAAACAATATGTACCATATTTTCCGTAAATGTAGCCATAGTTTATGGTATAAGCATAAGGGCACCTCTAAAAACCCCAAAATCAAGGCTTGCGACAGAGGCAAAAGCGGAGTTTACTAAAGTAAATGAGCATTTTGCCGACGGAGCGTAACGCAGAGTTTGGGGTTTTTAGAGGTGTCCTTTAATTGATTTCAATTCATAATTCATAACATCATGGAGGGATTCCCTACGAGCGTGGAGGGATTCCCTTCACGCTCGTAGGGGAATCCCTGGACGCGCGTAGGGATTCCCTGGACGCGCGGAGGGATTCCCTGGACGCGTGGAGGGATTCCCTGGACGCGTGGAGGGAATCCCTGGACGCGCGGAGGGATTCCCTGGACGCGCGGAGGGAATCCCTGGACGCTCGGAGGGATTCCCTGGACGCGCGGAGGGATTCCCTGGACGCTCGGAGGGAATCCCTGGACGCGTGGAGGGAATCCCTGGACGCGTGGAGGGAATCCCCGGAAGCACGAAGGGATTCCCTTCGAGCGTGAAGGGAATCCCTGGAAGCACGGAGGGAATCCCTACGAGCGCGTAGGGATTCCCCCGAAAATTCGTTTTCTTATTGTGGAGTGTATATTCCGTCGTAAGGATTCTGGTCGCCATTCGGCCAGATGCCGTCTACTAAGGCCTTGTTGTTCTTCAGTTCGCTGTTGGGTAGTTGGAAGACAAAGCGCCAGGAACGGGCCGGTAGCGTGGTGGCTCCGCCGTAATTGATGTGATTGCCTGTGCGAAGCAAAGGTTTCTGATTGCGCAGTATGTCGAACAACGCATACCCTTCGCCATAAAGTTCTTTCCGTCGTTCTATCAGAATGTCTTCTATCAACTCATTGCCGGAAGAAGTGGAGCGTGGCGCATTCCGCATGTCTTGCAATTGCCAGAGAAGTTCTTTCGCTTCCGTTTCTTTGTTCTGACGAGCCAACGCTTCGGCGACATTCAACAACATTTCTTCGGAGCGCATAAATACGATAGAACCTCGGCAGTCGTCGTTGTCTCTGAATTTGTAGGAAGCATAAATCTGGTCCCACCATCTTTCATACTGATAGCGAATGTCGTCTTCGTCGAAGAGGGCCACGAAGTCGTCTGCCAGGAAATAAGCTCTAAAAGTAAAGCATTTGCGGGTATCGTTTCCCCACATGGCAAACAGAGAATAATCGCTCATGTTTTGTTCTTCGGTTTGCCTCATTCCCCAAATCCAGGATGGGGTGGTGTCGTCGTGGAAGCCGCTCAAGTATTGTTCATTGGTTGTGAGCGGATATTTTTCCAACACTTTTTGGGCATATTTCTCCGACTCCGTCCAATTGTTCATCACCTGATATACTTCGGAAAGGACGCCTTCTACGACCGAGAGGTCAAAGTGGTTGATGTTGTTCCCTCTGTCGAAATCCTCCAAAAGTTGTTCGGCCTCTTTCAAGTCGCTCAACACCTGGGTGTATGTGTTTTCCAGCGTACCCCTCGGTTTGCCTTCGGTGGATTCGCCGGTTGGTTCGGTATAGATAGGAACGCCGGGCATGTGTGGGGCAATGCTGTAAGTCTGCTGGAAAAGCTGCGCCAAACTGAAGTAAGCCCATCCTCGCATGGCCAGAGCCTGTCCTTTGATGTGGCGTTTTTCCGTTTCGCTTCCATCGCACGGGTCGATGTAGGCGATGATGGAATTGACATTGTTGATTAGGCGGTAGTGGAATGTCCAAAGCTGACTGGAGCGATAGATATCCGCACGGGTTTCTCCCCAGTAGTTATAGTTATACACGTACCAGCCTCCCCAGGCGATGATGTCTTCGCCGCACATGTCGGAGATGAGGCGGATGGAGGGAACTCCGTAGTCGTCTTGCCGGTTGGCTCCTCCGCTGTTGTAGGCTCTCATTTGATAATAACTGCCGTTCAGAGCGGCCTGAGCGCCGGCGGTGGTGGTAAATACTTCACTGTCGGCAATCGACGTGGAGGGGTTTGTTTCTAAGAAATCGTTGCAGGAACAGAGTCCGCAAAGGGCTGTTCCGATGCAAAAGAGGAACAAAATATATTTCATTGATTTCATACGTCAAAAAAGTTTTCGTGATTATAAATTCAGTTGTAAGCCAAAGGAGATGGATTGCGTGACGGGAAACCGGTTGTTGGTTTGTCCGGAGATGCTTTGTTCCGGGTCGGTTCCTCTTTTCACGGCGTTCCCTATCGTAAGCGGATTATCGCTTTGCACAAAGAGACGCAGCGAATTTATCTGGATTTTTCCGGTGATAGCCTTCGGAAGGGTATAGCCCAGCGTAACGTTGCGCAGGCGGAAGAAGGTGTTGTCGAACAAGAATTTGGACGAATACGAGCCTAAGGTATTGGCATAGGCCGTAGAGATACGCGGAAATTGAGCGCCTGTGTTTTCCGGCGTCCAGCCCTTCAGCATATCCGGGTGCATACTGTAGCCGGTTCGGTAGGACATCATTTGCGAGTAATCGCCGTCGTACAATCTGCCTCCCAGACTGTAATATATCATAAGTGAAAGGTCAATACCTTTATAAGATAATGTATTGGTGAATCCGCCAAAGAGTTTGGGCAAGGCATCTCCGAGATATTTTTTCTGGTCGTCGCTTGTCAGATCGTTCAGGTTTTCGGTCAGTTCCCTACCTGTTAGAATCTTTTCGCCGTTGCTTGTATCGTATATATTCTTCCAATATTGGTCGTTTCCTGTTTCCGGATTTACGCCGGCGTATTCAACGCCCCAGAAGTTGTAGCGCGATTCGCCTTCGCGCCATTTGAAATAGCCCGAATTCATTTCCTCCTGCGGGAGTTTGGTGATGATATTTTTGTAGGACGTACCGTTCAGGTCTATCGTCCATTTAAAATCTTTCCGGTTGATGGCTTGATAGTTCAGTTCAAACTCAATCCCATAGTTTTTTACGTTGCCGATATTGCGGTCGATACTGCCAAATCCGGTAGACGGCGCCATAGGCATGGGAAAGAGGAGGTCTTTCGATGAGCGATTGAACCATTCAAAGCTACCGCTAAGCTTGTTGAAAAGAGCAAAGTCTACTCCGAGGTTCAACTGTATGTTGCTTTCCCACTTCAGACTTGGATTCGGCAAACGGCTGATGGCCACTCCGGCATTATTGTAATCGTTTCGGCCGGTGGAATACAGTCCCTGATAGGCATAGTAGGTGTTCAGGTCGTCGTTACCTACGGCTCCGTAGCTTCCTTTCAGCTTCAGGTTGTCTATCCGGTCGTAAGCTTTCATAAATTCTTCGTTCGAGATGCGCCAGGAGACACCGGCCGACCAGAAGCTACCCCACCGGGTGTCGGGATGAAAGCGCGATGTGCCGTCTGTACGATAACTGCCCGATATATAATACTTGCCGGCATAATCGTATTCGGCGCGGCTCAGCCAGCTCAACAAACGGTAATTGTCTTGATACGAATTCATGCTGTTCATCTCCGAAGCCGAACCGATTTCCGTTAGTCCGCCGAAGGGGAATCCCCGTTTCGAGGCCATGAGGTATTTGTACTTCATGGCATACGCTTCCTGACCTACCAACAGGCTAAGGGTATGGTTGGAGATGGATTTATTATACGTAAGCAGATTGTTGATGGTGTACGACATATTCCGGTAGTTTTCCTTGTACGCTTCTCCGCCGTACCCGGCCGCATAGCCGTGTTCGCTGCTGGTATATCCATCGTAGGAATATAAGTAGAAATCTACGCTGAAATTGGTGCGGAACTTCAATCCCGGCAAAAAGGTGAGTTCGATGTACGAACGGCTCGAAACATTGTCGGTCGTAGCCGGCGAAGGATTATAGGCTGCATCGGCCAGGGGATTCCAGGCTATCCACGTTTGTCGATTGTCGCCGTAGTCGTACAGGCGATTTCCGTTGCTGTCTAATTTGTAGGCTCCTTTTTCGTAATCCCATTCGTACACCGGATAAGTGGGCGAGATGGTGCGAAGAAACCAGATGGTGCCGTCGTCTATCCATATTTCGCGGATGCTGTGCGAGAGCGACGTATTGGTACCTACCTGCAACCAAGGTCTGGCCTGATAATTCAGGTTGGTGCGCGTGGTGAAACGCTCAAACTGCTGAGCGGTGAATATCCCTTTGTCGCTCACGTATCCTCCGGACAGGTAATAGTCGGTTTTCTGTGTTTTCCCGCTGATGTCGAGCACATATTCCTCTCTCATGCGCGATTTGAGCAGTTCGCCGCGCCAATCGCCGGAGAACAGCAATTGCGCATTGGGGTCTACCAATCCATCCAAGCCAACCGGTTTGTTGGTGCTGTACGGATTCACTTTCAGTTCGTTCACTAAATTGTCCGTTGCATAGGCGGAGGCTTCTGCGGCGGAAATGCCGGCGTCCATCCGTCCGTTTTTCATGGCCAGCCAGGTGAGTTGCACAAACTCGTTCGGAGTTAAAGACCTGGGTAAATCCACTGCTAAGGAAGAGAATCCGAAGGTAGAACGGAAGTTAATCTGACCTTTTTCCGAAACGCCCCTTTTGGTAGTAATCATAATAACGCCATTGGCCGCTCTCGAACCATACAGCGCCGTGGCCGAAGCATCTTTCAGGATGGTGATGGATTCTACATCGGCCGAGTTGATTTGATTAAGATACCCATCGTAGGCCACGCCGTCTACTACGTAGAGCGGACTGCTGGACGCATTGATAGAACCGATACCGCGAATCAGGATGCTGGCGTCGTCGCCCGGCTGTCCGCTGTTGTTAATTACCTGTATACCGCTGCTTTGTCCCTGCAAGGCCTGGGTTACGTTGGAGGTACGGATTTTCTCAATCGATTCGCTTTTCACCACCGTTGCCGAGCCGGTAAAGGTAGATTTCTTTCCCGTACCGTAGGCGATAACCATCACTTCGTCGATGGCCACCATATCCGGTTCCAGAACGATACGCAAGGGCTGATTACCGGTAGCGAGGGCTATCTCCTTGGTTTTATAGCCCAGATAACTCACCAGCAAGACGCTTGTCCGTTCGGGGAGAGAAAGGGAAAATTCACCGTTCTCGTTCGTCACTGTCCCTCTTTGCGTCTGTTTGTCGATAACCGTTACGCCAATTAAGGGTTGTTCATCTTCCGAAGAAGCCACGATACCTGTCACCTGCCTGTTTTGTGCAGATAAAACGGGTATACACATCATAAAAATCAAAATAAAAAAGATTTGCTTTTTCATCATAACACTTTTGTTTTGAATGGTTTAAGACTTTACTCGTGTGTAATTTAAACGTTCGTTTAAATTACACACAAATGTATGTAACTAAAACTTAATTTCCATAATAAAAAGACACGAAAAAATTTACAAATCAAATTATTCTATCTTGCTAAAAATCTGCATATTCGGATGATGTGTTTTCTTTTTTTTCCGGCTTTTTCTCCGGAAGCTCATGGGCGCAAAAAACCCCTTATTTGTGTATGATTTAAACGAACGTATACGCTATACACGAGCGCCCCTTCGCATCCGGATTACGGAGGCGCGGAGCCAAACGCAATGGTTCCGGATTTAGCCGGCGGGTATTGTCCGTTTATTCATTTCTTCGCTTATCTTCGCGCCCGGAATACATACACTGTTTTGTCAACAATGAAAATGAATACGAAACCTGCCGGCCTGCGTGATTGGATTGCCGCTACACGTCCCCGAACACTTACGGCCTCCGTCAGTCCGGCGCTTCTGGGCTGCGCTCTGGCGTACTGCGATGGCGTGTTTCGTCCGGGAGCGGCGGTACTTTGCTTGCTGGTTGCTTTGCTGGGACAGATTGCCGCCAACTTTGCAAACGATTATTTCGACTTTAAACAAGGGGCCGATACCGACGCCCGTCTGGGACCGGAGCGTGCCGTGGCCGGTGGACGTATTGCTCCTGCCGCTATGCTCACCGCTACGTTCCTTACCCTGGGGCTGGCCTGTGTGTGCGGCTTGGGATTGCTTTTCTACGCCCCCTGGTGGTTAATCTTTGTAGGCATAGCCATTGCCGCCGGCGTGTTGGCTTATTCGACCGGCCCTTTTCCGCTGGCCTGGCATGGTTGGGGCGACGTATGCGTATTGTTGTTCTACGGTATGGTTCCGGTATGTTTTACGTATTATGTACAGGCGCTTTCGTTTGACATTCTGTCTTTTTGGTTGTCGCTATCGGTTGGTCTTTTGTCCGTAAATATTCTGATTGTAAACAATTACCGCGATTACGACCAGGATAAAGCCGTTGGAAAACGTACCAGCATTGTGTACTTCGGCCGGAAGTTTGGCTGCCGGCTTTATCTGCTCAACGGAGCGCTGGCCATTCTTTTCAGCCTTCCCCTGCTCCGGGAAGCCACCCTATGGATGGATGCGCTGTATGTGGCCTTTTTTCTGCTCTTTCTCACCACGTGGCGCGAACTGATTCGCTTCCAAGGACACGCTCTCAATGGAACCCTTGGCCGTACGGCACGCAATGTATTTCTCTACACGCTTCTTTTAATTTTGACTCTTTTATTGCAATAAAACCACACGAGCATATATAATTCTACATGCTATTTACATAAAATAACAATATCAATTCCATTATGTAAGAAATATGTAATACTTTTGCAAAATCTATGAAAGATAAATTAAACCGTTTACACTATATTTTTAACTATAAATGTCAAAATGATGAACAAGAAGAAAAGTTTATTGTGGGCGATATTATTCTTAGTCGCCCTTCACTCTTTTGCCCAGGTCGGAATGGGAATCGAAAAACCGAATGCAGCAGCCATGTTGGATATAAATTCTTCCAACAAGGGCATTTTAGTGCCTCGTGTAGCGCTTAATTCCACTACGTTCGATTTAGATGGTTTGCCTACTCAGCCCAATGGATTGTTGATATATAACACCGGCGGCGCCTTGGCCGAGGGATTTTATTTCTGGAACGGAACGGAGTGGGAAAATTTGTTGTCGTCCGCCATTATTGCCCCCCAAATAGAGGACTTGGATTGCAACAATGCTATACTGGAACCTCTCACCTTTATGGCCGGCGTACCGTATGTGGGGATATTGAAGGTGCCTTACACCGGAGGGAACGGCGGTAAATATCCCGCCCAAAAATGCGTGTCGGCCCTATCGGGCAATACGTCGCTAACGGCCTGCCTGAAAGCCGGCATACTGGAACACGGCAGAGGCTATTTGCTGTACGACGTAACGGGCACGCCCACGTCGAGTTCGCCCGTAGGCGCCACCTTCCCTGTTTCGTTCGGGAATAAAACCTGCGAGGTAAAAGTAGGATATACGGAAAACGCTACCATGATGTCTACCTTTTCCGTGGGGCCTCTGGTACCTGTCTCGAACAACGGCGGCTCTCAGAGAGTTGTTACATCCTTCGACGGGAAATTCTCCGTCCGGATCTTTGTCGCTCCGGGCAATACGCTGAATAACGGGAATTTTCAAATCCGGCATAACCTGAGTCCTTTGGTTACGATTATGTGGAACGGATTGACCGGCAACAGTTCGATTAACGCGATGGCGAACAACAGCTTTTTGCTGGAAAATCGGCAAACCTGGTATTCGATTGGCCCCCAAAACGTAACAACGCCGGAACAACGCAACTATATCTGGACTACAACGGATGTAAAGGATAAGACCGTTTACCATCTAACGGCCATGATTGGCAACGCAAGTCCCAGTAATTTCCAGAGTGATAAAACCATTATCTTTTTAAAAATTGAACAAATACAAGCCAATTGACGGAATAATAAAGTACACAAAGATGAATAAGAAAAAGATTGTATTATTCTGCACAACCGGTTTCATGGCCATGCAAACATTCGCCCAGATAGGAATCGGTACATCTCAACCGGATAAGGCGGCTATGCTGGATGTGGTTTCTCCGGACAAAGGCATGTTGATACCACGGATTTCGCTTCAATCTACAACCCATATATTGGATAGCCTTGTTGCCGTTCATCCTGCCGGTTTATTGGTATACAACACGGGGAATATGCTTCCGGAGGGATTCTATTTCTGGAAAAACGCTCAATGGCAAAACATAGAATCTTCCGCATCCGTACTTCCGGTTATATCCAGGCTGATATGTCAGCGAGCCACGCTTGAACCTCACGAACTGAAAGCCGGCAAACCTTATTCCGGCTTGCTGGAGATTCCTTATGTGGGAGGGAACGGAGGTAAATATTCTATTGGAAATTGGATTCCGTCTACCCAAAATACCGGTTTGCGGATGCGCTTAAAAGCCGGAAGTTTAGAATACGGCTTTGGAAAACTTGTTTACGACGTAGAAGGCGTTCCGGCCTTCGATTCTCCGCTGGGAGCCATTTTCCCTACCGAATTTATGGGCTATCAGTGTTCCGTAACGGTAGGGGAAACACAAAATGCAAATGTTGCTTCCGTGGCAACGGTGGGGCCTCTGGAAGCTACGTCGGAAAACGGATACAAAGGATACCACAGGGTTGTTGTATCTCCCGACCAAAAGTTCGCCGTAAGGGTTTTTATCCGCGAAAACGGTGACTTAGAAGCAGCCGACCTCCAGATAAAGAGTATGAAATCTTCGGTATCCATTATGTGGAATGGACTTGTATCCTATTCGAGGGGTACCTTAGGGACGGGAAATAATACGTTACACCTCGCCTTGGCCAACGTATGGTATGGGAATGACGGAGATTCCGGCAATAGGGCTACAACCGGCATAAATGCAGCTTGGGGAAACGAAGATGTGTATTGGAGCGCTCCCGAACAACGTGCATATATGTGGAGTACTACCCATGTGGACGAAAAAACGGTTTATACCTTAACATTTATGATGGGAGCTCCTACTCCCAACATTTCGGCCAATCCTACCAATGCAATTAAAACCAAAGCTTTTTTGCAGATTGAGCAAATATCAGTTGATTAATATAAATGCCCACGAGTAAATTGTTGTGCGGTATTTTTTCATTTCTCATTTTTTTGTGGTCTATTTTCACGATTAGCTTATCTGTTTACATAAAACAACAAATAGTACATTGTTATATCAGTGAATTAAAATATGTTTGCATCAAATATAGATAATAGCTTAGAGAATCGTAAGTACACTTTAACGAATGTGAGATATGAATAATAAAATGATTTTATTGTGGGGGGCAATCTGGATCGCCCTACAAGCTTCCGCCCAAGTAGGAATCGGAACGAAAGATCCTCATAAAGCAGCTATGCTCGATGTTGTTGCCACGGATAAGGGAATATTGATACCGCGGGTATTACTCTCGTCGGTTATTCAGGTTTTGAACGTCAATGCAGGCGCTCAGCCGCACGGTTTGTTGGTCTATAACGAGGGTGGCAGCCTGGCGGAAGGTTTTTATTTCTGGGATGGAGCAGAATGGAAAAACATAGCATCTACTTCCGCCCTGCCTCCTTCCATCACAACGCTGCTATGCGATCAAGCCAGATTGGAACCTTCCACCTTCAAAGCAGGCCAGGCATATTCCGGCTTACTGAGAATTCCGTATACCGGAGGCAACGGCGGAAAATATTCCGTAGGACCGGAGATTTCACCTCTCGTCGGGAGCAATTTGAATTCCGGCCTGAAGATACGCTTAAAAGCCGGCCAACTGGAATATGGAAACGGCGAACTTGTTTACGATGTATACGGCACTCCTACGGCCGATTCTCCTACCCCCGCTATGTTTCGCCCGGAATTTGCAGGAATATTCTGTGAGGTGACCGTGGGGAATGTACAAGCCGCTATCTCCACCTCCATCGCCGTGGTAGGGCCTCTGGAAGCTACGTCGGATAATGGCGTAGTAGGTTATCATAAAGTAGTCAAATCGCCCGACGGGAAATTTTCCGTCAGGCTTTTTGCCAGAAACGGTATAACATTGCAAAATTCCAATCTACAAATTCAAAGCAATATGGGCCCTGTCACTATCATATGGAACTCACTTGTAGCTTGGTACGGTGGAGTAGCCAATGCGGCAAATAGCTCATTTTCTTTATCTCAGAAGGGAATATGGTATGGTGGAACCTCACCATCAGAGTCCGTCGTGTCTAATAATGCCACGGGCTGGGGAGACCCGAATGTGTATTATAATGGAGCTCCGGAGCAATGTAGATATATGTGGACTACCACCGATGTTACCGATAAAACGGTGTATATCCTTTCCTTTATCATGGGAGCGCCTGCTTCCGCAGATGTTGCCAGCGCCACGTCTGCGGCTAATACCAAAATTTTCTTGCGTATCGAACAGATACATGCCGAATAATTTTAGAGGCGGAAGGCTTCCGCCAAGTCGTCGAGCTGCCGGTTGGTCATTCCCTCCGGCTCGTAACCGGCAGCCCGGGCGCTGAAGTATATCTGCGCCGACTTACTGAGGGTATCTATCGCGTCGAAACAGTCGATGATGTCTTCTCCCACAGCCAGAACGCCGTGTTTCTCCCAAAAAACCACATCGTTCCGGCTGAGTTGTTTTATGGTAGCATGAGCCAGCGCCAGCGTGCCGGGTATCTCGTAAGGAACAATGCCGATTCCTCCGGGCACAACAATCCTACATTCCGGAATCATGCTCCAGAGGAGGCGGGTGAGTTTTTCCGAATCCAAGTAAGGCGTGCAGTGCGTCAGTCCAATCAGGTCGGTAGGGTGGGTGTGGAGTACTACGTTGGTTTGTCGTCCCGAAGTTCTCAGATAATTGTGCATCAGCAGATGGGAGGGGAGTTCGGAGGTGGGGGCGATGGGTTTTTCGGCCAGGATATGGTACGATGTTCCGCCGGCAGTAATGCCGATGAGCGCCCCATGGCAGAAAGGAGCTTTGGCCACGTAACGCATCCTTTTTCCGGTACCTGTTACGTAAAAAACCTGTCCGTTCAGCGCCTCGACAGGTTCCTCAAGGGCGATATCCGTTGTTAGGGGCGTCATTGACAGCTCTTCGGCCGTAAGGAGGCGGGTTATATTTACGGATATATTCCCTCCGTTTCGTTCGGCCCAGCCTTTTTCCCAGAGGTAGCCGGCCACTTCGGCGATGCGGTCTATTTCCGCCATCAGGGGTTTGTTGTCTCGAATCATAGTGTGATGTGTATGTTGGGAAGAAGTAAGGATGCAATCAAAATAGCCATTCCGATAGCGAGCGCTCCGATGGTTTTCCGATCCGACCCCTTCCATTCCTTGAGCAGGATGCCCCAAACGTTGCTGAAAAGAATGTTGAGCGACATCAGGATGCTCCACGAAAAGGCCATCATCACCGGACTGCCGGCAAAAAAGGTCTTCCCCATCCCCAGTCCGAAAAACTGACTGTACCAAAGCAATCCGGCCAAGGCGCAAAATAGTACGTTATGGAGCAAGACACGTCCTCCTACGGAGAAGTAATCGCTTCCGCTCCGGTTTTTCAGATGCAGGAAGATGCAGTAAACGGCATTGGTGAAAAATCCTCCGGTGGTAACGGCCAGGATAACGGGATTGAGGGCAAACAGTTCGTTCGCGCCGGCCGCTTTGGCCGCTTCGGCGATGGGTTTGCCGGCTTCCAATCCTAAATTGAAGCAGGCGCTCATGCCTCCCGCCAGCAGGGCTACGACCAATCCTTTGGTGAGGGCAAAATCCTGAATGGCTTTCCGCTTTTCTTCTTCCGACAGTTTCCGGTTTCGCAGGCTTCCGGCGTAGCCTATCACCGTGATTCCGGCCAGCATGATGCCTACGCAGGCGGCAAGTACCCATTTCTTTTCCGGCGAAGCGTTGCTATCGTCCATCAGGGCGGGAAGCATGGTGCCGAAGGCAGAACACATCCCCAGGGCGAGACTCTGACCTAAGGCTATGCCCAGGTAGCGCATCGACAGACCAAAGGTAAGTCCTCCAATCCCCCACAATACGCCGTACACAACGGGGCCTTTCAGCGATACGCCGGCATACAAGGCCGGCAGGCTGCTCCCTTCCGGTACGGCCAGCATAGCGCCCAAGGCCGGGAAGAGCAACCAGGCGAATAGTCCTTGCATCAGCCAGAAACTTTCCCATTTCCATTGTTTTATTTTGCGGATAGGTACATACGAACTGCTCTGCCCTAAACTTCCTGCGGCGATGATGAGGAGTCCCGTTAAGATATTCCACATAGCGTATCAGTATGAGCGTTTGGATGTAACATTGCGTTCGTATGTTCGGATGCCGGTGATGTAGTCTTCGCCTACCGGCACATTGTTGGTGAGGCAAAACATATCCCACACGGCGCTCCAGGGGAGCGATTTGGCTTCTTCCTGCAAGGCGAGCCGTTCAAAGAGCCGGTCTTCGTCTTCGTACTGCCGCAGCAGGGCGCGGGGTTCGAGCAGGGCCTGGAGGAATGCTTTTTGGGTTGCCCGGACGCCAATTACGTAGGCGCCGATGCGATTGATGGTGGCGTCGAAATAATCGAGGCCGATGTGTACATGTTCCAGAGCGTCGCAGCGGACAATTTCACGCGCCAGATCCAGCAGGTCGTCGTTCAGTATCACTACGTGGTCGCTGTCCCAGCGTATGGGGCGGCTTACGTGCAGCATGATTTCGGGGGTAAACAAGAGCAGGGAAGATATTTTGTCGGCCACGCTTTCGGTCAGATGAAAGTGTCCGGTGTCTAAGGTGACGATTTTGCCCTTTTTGGCTCCGTATCCTAAGTAGAAATCGTACGAGCCTACGGTATAGCTTTCCAGTCCGATGCCGAATAGTTTGGCCTCGATGCAGTCTTTCATGTTTTTGTAGTGGATGGAGAATATTTCGTCGAGGCTTTTCTCCAGGATTCGGCGGTAACGCATCCGGTTGGCGGGCACTTCTTTGCTGCCGTCGTGTATCCAGAGGTTCATCATGCAGGGGTCGTACTGTTCGGCGCCTATTTTATCGGCAATCCAGCGGCAGCGTTTGGTGTGTTCTACCCAGAAGCTGCGGATTTCTTCGTTGGGATTGGCTAAGGTGAGGTTGCCGCTTTTGGGATGCGAAAACGAGGTGCTGTTGAAGTCTAATTTCATCCCCTTTTCTTTGGCCCACTGTATCCAGGAAGCGAAATGGTCGGGGGTTACTTCGTCTCGGTCTACGACCTGTCCGCCAAAGTCTCCGTAGATTTCGTGCAAGCTCAGGCGATGTTTTCCGGCTATGTAGCGGGTGGCTTCCAGGATGTCGGCCCGCAGTTCGTCTATTGTCCGGGCTTTGCCGGGATAGTTTCCCGTCACCTGGATACCTCCGGTCAGTTCGCCGCCTTGTCGTTCAAAGCCGCCCACGTCGTCTGCCTGCCAGCAATGCAGCGAAAGGGAGAGTTCGGTTAGTTTTTCCAAGGCCTCATGCGCCTGTACTCCCAAGCGAGCGTATCTTTCTACGGCTGTGGCGAAGGAGGTTTCGATAAGTTGTTCTGTTCTCATGTGATATTATTTAAGGATTAAATATTTCCGGTTGAAAGCTGTCGGCTATCATTTGCCTCATTTCTTTGTGATTTTTTACTTGTCCGGCGCATCGGGCTTGTAGCATGATGTTGCCGATGGCTGTGGCTTCGGCCGGTCCGGCAATGACGGGCAGGCCGGTTGCCCGGGCGGTGAGGCGGTTGAGTAATTCGTTTCGCGAGCCTCCGCCTATGACGTGAAGTTTTTCTATCCGAAAAGGCGCCAGCTCCTTCAGGGTGGCGAGCACTTCTTTGTACCGGTTGGCCAGGCTGTGGAAGATGAGGCTTATCGTTTCGCTGTCGGTTTGCGGCAGGAGGGGTTGCGAATGGGTGCGGCAATAGTGGGCGATGGCTTCGCTCATGGAGGGAGGATGGGCAAACGTGGGGTCGTCCGGATTGACTATCGAGGGGAAATCATCGGCCGACTTTGCCATCTCCATCATCTGCGGATAGGTGTAGGAACGTCCTTGTTTCTCCCATTCGCGGCGACATTCTTCGAGCAGCCACATGCCGGTAACGTTTTTCAGGAATCGCGTAGCGCCGTCGATGCCTCCTTCGTTGGTAAAATTGTGTTGCATGGAGGCTTCGGTGATGATAGGGTGGGGGGTTTCTATTCCCATCAAACTCCATGTGCCGCTGCTGAGGTAGGCAAAATGTGCGTCTATTGCCGGAACGGCTGCTACGGCCGAGGCGGTATCGTGTCCCGCCACGGCGACAACGGGTACGGGCGCTATATCGAGTTCTTCGGCTAAGCGATGCGTCAAACGTCCCACTTTTGTGCCGGGCATGATGGGAGGGAGTAAAAGCGAAGGCGCTATCCCCAAACGGCGGAGGAGTTCGGTATCGAATTGTTTTGTGTGCGGATTCAGCATCTGCGATGTGGAGGCGATGGTGTATTCGCATACGGCTTGGCCGGTAAGCATGTAGGTGAGCAAATCGGGCATAAACAAAATCTGTTTTGCGTGTTGAAAGGGGGCAAAGTTTTGTTGTTTGGCCCGGTAGAGCTGAAAAAGGCTGTTGAAGTCCATGATTTGTATGCCCGTAAGCCGGTAAATTTCTTCGCGCGGAATGATTTGGAACACTTCCTCCGGGGCGCCTTCGGTGTACGGGTCGCGGTATGCTCTGGGAAGGCTCAGCAGCGAGCCGTCTTGGCCGATGTAGCCAAAATCGACTCCCCAGGTATCTATTCCGATAGAATGTAAAGGTATTCCTTCTTTTTTGCAGAGCGTAAGGCTCTTTTTTATCTCTCCGTAGAGGCTGAAAACGTTCCAGAAATAATGTCCGTGTACATCGACGAAGCGATTGGGAAACCGGTGAATTTCCTGTATTTCCAACGTGCCGTTTGCGATGATTCCCACCACCGCCCGTCCGCTTGTCGCTCCTATGTCTATGGCTAAAAAACCGTGTCTTTCCATATATTTTATGTATTGGACGCAAATCTACAATTATTTTCCCGAATAGCGGACATTCCTCCCAAGCTCCCTTGGCGGCGCATGGAAACAATCCGGACGTATTTGCCCTTATTCCCATATACGAAGTGGAAATGCCCCTTTTGCGGTTTTCTTGTTACCTTTGTGTCGTTCCTTAAAGAATAGAACAAAGATGAGAAAAGCAGAAATATATGGCGCGTTACCGGTAACGGAAGGCGCGTTACC
>JAISZY010000122.1 GCA_031284375.1 Tannerellaceae bacterium
ATCCCCACCAATATAGCTGTTCCTCCCAGATACTGAGCAAGCGAGAGGAATGGGCGCATATCGGGACTGAATTTCTTTTTCAGGAAAGTACAGGCAAGCAAGACCAACAAGCCATAGCCGCCGTCGCCGAAACATAGCCCGAAAAACAGCATAAAGAAAGGTGCCAGCATCGGTGTAGGGTCCAATTCCGTATAATTGGGAAGCGAGAACAAGCGCGTGAGTGGCTCGAACAAGCGTGAATAGCGATTGTTCTTCAGCTTAATGGGTACTTTGTCGTCTTTCTGTATTTCCAATTGTTGGAAGAAATAACCCTGCTTATCCAACTCCGTTTCCAGATTTTGCGCCTGGTCTTTGGTTGTCCAGCCTTCCAGAAACATTAGTCTGTTGTCGGCTTGTCGTTCGGTTTGTATCCGCACGTTGGCATAATTAAATTCGTCCTGCAAATTTTTGTCGAGAACTTCCAGGGTGTTGTATTCCGAGGTTGCTATCTGTTTCAATTGGTTGTCTGTTTGCTCTATGTTATCCAGCAACTGCTGATAGGCGGTGCGGAGGACTTCCAGTCCTCTGTCGGGCATTTTGGGACGTTCGGCTTCGATGTCTATCGGCTCGCCTTCTTTTGTTATCGTAATAAAATAGCTGACGGATTGCGCATTGTTTATTATGATAGAATTGTACTTGTCTACCCATTCAGGCTCGAAACGAGAGGTCAGACAGTTGAAGAATGTAACGATATAGCCGGCTTCTTTCAGGTTACTGATAGTGGTGTAACTAAAATCGCCCCACAACTCCATATAAGCTGTGTCTTTCAGCAATATTTGTTTTTCAACAGATAACTGAGCTTTCTTTTCCTGAAGCGTTTCGACTTTCTCTACCAATCGCAGGCCTTCCGTTTTGGAAAGGTCTTTGGCTGGCGGAAGAACAGCATCTTTATTCTCGTCGTTCAATTTTTGGAAATATTTCAGTGCGGTGGTAATCCGTTTCCTTTCGGCCAACATTTCCTGAATCTCCGTATGGTTTGCAATAGATTTTGTTTCCTTCACATGCACCACTCCCAGGTCGCGCAGGGTGTGGAGGAAGCTGTCGTACTCTTTATGATACACCATAAAGGCGTATTTTTGCATCGGTACAATCATGGGGTTACCTCCTGTTCTTTCGTTTTACGTTTCTCCTGATTGGTACGCATAATTTTCTGCGAGGCTTTGGAGAGGCTTTGCTCGTCTTCCATATACCTCTTTATTTTTCGTATTGCATCTTTGTAGCCTGGAATCTGAACTTTCTCGAAGAGGTTTACCTTCTGAGTTGTCTTCTTTCTTGCGTGTTCCAATAGTTCCAGCTTCATTTGCGAGAACTCGGCTTCGATACCGGTACGCGCTAGGCCTTTCAGCAATTCTATCCCGTCGGTCACCCATAGCGGGGTATTGAAAAGGCTGTAGGATTTGATTCCGAAATCTATTTTTTGCAATACGGGAACGATCACACCGGCGATTTTCTTTGTAGAAAGCGATACATCTTCTACGTTTATCAAACCGAGTGTAAACTCGTTCCACAAAGCCACCATGTTTTCGTAACTGCGTATTTCGTTTTCCAACCGGAGTTCCAATTTGGTTACTTCATCCTTGGTACGTGTCACCTCCATACGCAATGCGCTTTCTTTGCTCTTGATGGTAGGCAGTGCACGATCGCGTATCTTCAGTTGTTTCTCCAATGCCTGAAGCGACGTCTTATTATATTGAAACTTGATTGCCATCTCTTAATTTCTCCAATATTTATCCACCAGTTCCTGCTTGATGTTCACTTCGGCAGGGGTAAAGTATGTAGCAAAGAGCTCCCAGGCAACGTCGAGCATCTCGGTTGTATTGAGGTTTACGTCGATGGCCAGGAGTTTGTCCGAATAATCTTTGGCGAAGGCCAAGGTACGATTGTCGTAGTCCGTCAGATCGAAACCGTTCTCCAGCTTGGTCTTTGCGTTGGCGGCGTCTGCATAGAGGCGAACGGCGGCGTTCATCACCTGAGGATGGTCCTGACGCGTCTTTTTGCCGGTTACCAACTGTTTCAGACGGCTCAGTGAGCGGAAGGGGTCGACGATAACTTTACCGATGTCGCTGTCGCGGCGGAGATACAACTGTCCTTCGGTGATGTATCCCGTATTGTCCGGCACGGCATGGGTGATGTCGCCTCCCGAAAGGGTCGTAACGGCAATGATGGTAATCGAGCCTCCGTCGGGGAACTGTACAGCCTTTTCGTATATCTTCGCCAGATCGGAGTAAATGGAGCCGGGCATAGAGTCTTTCGACGGAATCTGGTCCATGCGATTCGACACGATGGCCAGCGCGTCAGCATAGTTGGTCATATCGGTGAGGAGCACCAGCACTTTCTCGTTTTTCTGTACTGCGAAATATTCGGCTGCCGTGAGCGCCATGTCGGGAATAAGCAGACGTTCTACCGAGGGGTTTTCGGTGGTATTGATGAAGCTCACGATGCGATCGAGCGCCCCAGCGTTGCTGAAGGTGTTCTTAAAAAAGAGATAGTCATCGTTGGTCATCCCCATGCCTCCGAGGATGATTTTGTCTGATTCGGCGCGAAGAGCTACGAGTGCCATCACCTGATTAAACGGCTGGTCGGGGTCGGCAAAGAAGGGGATCTTCTGCCCCGTAACCAATGTATTATTCAAGTCAATGCCGGCGATACCGGTAGCGATGAGTTCCGAGGGCTGTTCGCGTCTGACGGGATTCACCGACGGGCCTCCTATTTCTACTTCTTTCCCATCTATCTCAGGCCCACCGTCTATGGGATCGCCATAGGCATTGAAAAAGCGGCTGGCCAATTGTTCGCCCACTTTCAGCGTAGGCGCTTTTCCCATAAATACAACTTCGGCGTTGGTAGGGATACCTTCCGTTCCGGAGAAGACCTGAAGGGTTACTTCATCGCCGATGATTTTTACCACCTGAGCCAGCTTCCCGTTCACCGACGCCAGTTCGTCGTAGCCTACCCCCGTTGCTTTGAGCGAGCAGGTGGCTTTTGTTATCTGGGTAATCTTTGTATATATCTTTTGAAATGCTTTTGTTGCCATAACTGTATATCCTCTTTATTTTTCTTTTCGCTCATTCAGAAGTGTGTCCAACTGCTCGTTGAATTTATAGAACTGTTCGCTCTTATAGGCAGAATAGTTCATCTGTTTGAAGACGTTGATCAGGTTTTTGAAGAAGTTCATTACCTCAATAAACGTATCAAACTTGAACTCGGCGCGGCAGATGCTTACTACCTTATCGAGCATAAACTCCTGACGCTCCAGCGGCGTTACGGCGTCAATATCGTCGAAGGCATCCTGCTGGAGGATGACAAAGTCTATCAATTCCGACTTCCAGAAGGTGATATGATAATCCACCGGCACACCGTCGTCGCCCAGAATATTAATCTGTTCGGATATTTCCTTACCGCGTAACATACGGGTTTTTATCTCGTTTACCTTTTCAATCCACAAAGGAGAAACATGTTGGGCAATGTATTCCTGAAACTCCGGATATTCCAAGTATTTGGAATAACTGTCGATCGGATTGATGGCGGGATAACGTTTGCGGTCGGCGCGTTCCTGTTCCAATGCATAGAAACAACGAGCCACCTTCTTGGTATTTTCCGTAACCGGCTCTTTCAGGTTACCGCCAGCGGGCGATACCGTACCGATAAAGGTGACGGAACCGGTCGCTCCATTAGCAAGTTCCACGTACCCGGCACGGGCGTAGAAGTTGGCAATGATGGCAGACAAGTCCATCGGGAAAGCGTCCGGGCCGGGGAGTTCTTCCAGACGGTTCGACATCTCGCGCAAGGCCTGCGCCCAGCGGGAAGTAGAGTCGGCCATCAGAAGTACTTTCAGTCCCATACTGCGGTAATATTCGGCAATGGTCATCGCCGTATATACAGAGGCTTCGCGGGCTGCCACGGGCATATTGGATGTATTGGCAATGATAATAGTTCGTTCCATCAGTTTGCGTCCGGTATGGGGGTCGACCAGATGTGGAAACTCGGCAAAGATTTCCACCACCTCATTGGCACGTTCGCCGCAGGCTGCGATGACTACAATATCGGCTTCCGCCTGTTTGGAGATAGCATGTTGCATCACCGTTTTTCCCGTTCCGAAAGGGCCGGGGATAAATCCCGTTCCTCCTTCCACAATCGGGTTTACGGTATCAATGGTGCGCACGCCGGTTTCCAGCAACTTATACGGGCGAGGCTTTACGTTGTAGCACGTGATGGCTTTCTTAACCGGCCATTTCTGCGTCATGCTAACCTGTACGTCTTTACCGTCTTCGCCCGTAAGAATGGCAATAGTATCATTAATCGTATATTGCCCCTCTTCCACAAGGCGCTTAATGGTATACGTTCCTTCCAGTACAAAAGGCACCATGATTTTATGGGGCTGATAGTTTTCGTCTACTTCGCCCAACCAGTCTCCTGCTTTTGCTCTGTCGCCTACAGTGGCTAAAGGTTTAAAATCCCACTTCCTTTCGTTATTCAAGGGGAAGGTATATTCGCCTCGTTTCAGGAAGACGCCTTCCATCTTGTCCAGGTCGTTTTGCAAACCGTCATAATTGCGCGAGAGCATACCGGGGCCCAAAGTGACTTCCAGCATATGCCCTTCAAATTCGGCTTCGTCGCCGACCCTCATACCACGTGTACTTTCGAACACCTGCACAAACGCATTCTGCCCGATTACTTTGATAACTTCCGACATCAGCTTCACGCCTCCAACGGAAATATAACAGATTTCATTCTGAGAAACCGGCCCATCCACCTCTACGGTTACCAAGTTGGAAACGATTCCTTTTACTATTCCTTTCGTAGCCATATTTATTTTTTATTATTTCTTTTAAATTCTTCCAGGACATTATCGCTACCTTTCTTCATAGCGCCCACCAATTGTCTGAAACTCCGTTCACCGGCTTCCTTATTGAGCGTAGCCCAACGTTCCATCATTTCTAATTTCAGGAAGTAAACCAACACGTTTTCTATCTCAAACGTCTTATAGACCGTTACATCTTCAAGCCATTCCCATCTCAAGAGGTCTATTCTCCTTTCACGCTGCAGGAGGTCGCTTTCCTCAGCAATGCGAAAGACAGCGGGGAGATATTCCAGTGAGTCTCCCAGGTCGAAATCGCGTGCGTTGGAAGTACGGATTTTATGAGCAGCCGGATTGTCGCCAACGACGCCACTTCTGTCCCATTTATACTTCCGGCAGGTGATCGCTATCAATATGTTTTTGATATTGAGATTCAATTCGAACCACTTGGCTACAAATTCGTTCTTACTTTTCATGGCATACGCATAGTATAGCGCCGAAAGGTAGTCTTCCCACAGTACCGGAAGTTTCTCCTCCTTTTCATCCGCCTTCAGAAAGGCGCGAGCGAAGGTTTCAAAATAAGGCGGAAAACGTTTGTTTTTGTTCGTAAAGGGTTTTTCCTCTTCTCTTTCGTTTTTCAGTCCTTCGAGCAGTTCGTTAAATTCTTCATACGTAAACCTTCCCCTTGTATCCGGGTCATAGCCCGGATGCTGTATTTGCTCAAGCAAGTTTTCATTGTCGAACTTCAAAGTAAACAAGTTGAGCAATTGGCCATCCGCATCGGATAAATAATTACCCAGTTCTTCTTTGAATCCGGAAACGGTGTAAGGTAATTTACTATCGTCGAATGAGATATTGGGAAGTCCTGCTATTAAGTAGTAGTATTTACTCATTTCAGAACAACAATTCTACTAATTGCGGACGTAAGAAATCTTTAAAGAAAGATACGAACTCAGCCTCTCCGAAAGTAACTTTATACGAACCATCGGCCGGTATAATGGTAAAGGAAGAGTCCTTGCCTGCGGCTTTTTCTATTTTCACTCCTTTGTTAAGTAAATCTTTGGCATTGGCTTGGAAATAATCGGCAAGCGTTTCCGCTTCGGAGGTTTGGATAGTTAATGCATCATTCTTTGCCCATTCAGAGGCTATTGCCAGAATTACTTTTTGTATGTACTCTTTATCAAGAGTTGCAGCTTTTACGTTGGAAGTTGCTATTTTTCCAGTAATCAAGTTTGCTACTTCGCTTTTCAAAGCTTCAATGGCCTGGGCTGCGTACAGTCTTAACTCGGCTTTTGTATTCTTTTCCAGTTCGGCAGCTCGTTTTTCCGCAACGGAAATGATACGTCTGGCTTCTGCTTCCGCTTCATTTACAATGGTCAGTTTCTGTTGGTTTGCTTCCGAGATAATCCGACCGGCTTCTTCTTTGCCTTTCTCTATTCCCTCTTGATAGATTTTGTCGGTAAGTTCCTGAATTTTCGTGTCCATTCTGTGTACTGTATAATATGATTTTAAATATGCGTCATAGACATACTTGTGTGTTTTCGGCGACAAAGTTATTCTTTTCTTTGAATCAGCCTAAAAATAAATGTGAAATGACGTAAAAAAACAGGTTTTTATAAAATATCGTAAGTAAATCAACGTCATCACATGACTATTTTAATTGCAAAAACGAAACAGGTAATTATTGGCAGTAATCTGCGAAATTGCCAGAAAACACCATGACGCAAAATATTGGCAATATCTGGTCGTAGCTGAGACTTGCTAAAAATTAGCAAGGGGCCGTGTGAGCCTTTGGTGCGGCATCCGGCGTGGGTGGCCAATACTTCTTCAGGATTTCCATTTCTCTGATATGTCTTTTACGAAACACTTTTACCAAAAGGAGTTAACGCTAAACCTGCCATTTTGAAATGCTGCATACCAAAAGGAATTCCTATAATAGTAATACACAGTAATATGCCGAACAACAAATGTGTCAGGCTGATCCAGATACCACCAATCAATATCCAGAAAATATTCATAAACACCGATAAACAACCTCCCGAACTGCCATTGTCTGCCACCTTACTGCCGAAAGGCCATAAAGACAACATAGCCAATTTAAGCGTCTGCAACCCGAAAGGAATGCCAATGATAGTAATAATCAGTAAAATACTGGCTAATAAATATTCTATGGCAATTAAAAAACCACCAAAAATAAGCCACACAAGATTTCCTGCTAATTTCATAATGTATTATATTAATTGGGTTACTCTACTAATTTAAAATCTAATTGTTTGCGTTCCAGGTTAGCCTGGGCTACCTGAATGGTGATGGGGTCTCCCAGGCGGAACTGGTGTCTGCGGCGGCGGCCTGTCAGACAATAGCTTTTTTCGTCAAACTCATAGTAATCGTCTTGTAAATCTCGGATAGGAACGAGGCCCTCGCATTTGTTTTCGTTTAGCTCTACGTACAGGCCCCATTCGGTTACACCTGAGATGACACCGTCGTATATTTTTCCTATCCGGGTGATCATGTATTCTACCTGCTTGTATTTAATGGAGGCTCGCTCGGCATTGGCGGCAATGGTTTCCATGTCGGAGCTATGCTTGCACATTTCTTCGTATTTGGGTTTGGGTACGCTACGGCCGCCGGCTAAATAACGCTCCAGCAAACGATGAACCATCATGTCGGGATAACGCCGAATGGGAGAAGTGAAGTGGGTATAGTATTCGAACGCCAGTCCGTAGTGGCCAATGTTATCCGTCGAATACTTCGCCTTTTGCATGGCACGCACGGCCAGCGTTTCAATCAGGTTTTCTTCGGGTTTACCCTGAATAGCATCCAAGAGGTTATTGATGCCTTTGGACACTTCTGTTTTACGTCCTTCTGTCTTTACTTTGTATCCGAAACGACGAATAAAGGCGGCGAAATTCTCCATCTTTTCCGTGTCGGGCAGGTTGTGTATACGATAAACGAATGTCTTCTTTGCTTTGTCTTTCGCTTTGCCTATAAATTCTGCGACCATTTTGTTTGCCAATAACATAAATTCTTCTATCAGTTTATTGGCGTCGGTCGATTCCTTGAAATAGACGTTCAGCGGTTTACCCTTTTCATCTATTTTGAATTTCACCTCATAGCGGTCGAAGTTGATGGCTCCGTTTTTGAAGCGACGGCTTCTCATTTTCTTTGCCAAGTCATTCAGAGCTGTTATTTCTTTTTGGCAATCACCTTGGCCGGTTTCTATCACTTGTTGAGCCTCTTCGTATGTAAATCGCCTGTCGCTTCTGATAATCGTGCGCACGATGCGGTAATTCTTTATTTCAGCGTTTGCGTCGAGTTCGAAGATAACTGCGAAGCAGAGCTTCTCTTCGTCAGGACGAAGCGAGCATATCAGGTTACTCAGCCGTTCAGGGAGCATCGGTATGGTGCGGTCGACCAAATAAACAGAGGTTGCTCGATTCTGGGCTTCCCGTTCGACGATACTGTCGGGTTTGACATAGTATGTAACGTCTGCAATATGTACGCCCACTTCCCAGTTGCCGTTGGCAAGGAGCCTGGCCGAAAGGGCGTCGTCGAAGTCTTTCGCATCTTCAGGATCGATAGTAAAAGTCAGCGTCCCACGGAAGTCCTCCCGCCGGGCAATCTCTTCTTCCGGGATGCTTTCCGGTATCTGTTTCGCTGCTTTTTCCACCGTAGCCGGATATCGGTAAGGCAATCCAAATTCGGCCAGGATGGCGTGCATCTCTGTCGTATTTTGTCCTGCGACTCCTAAAATATCTACCACCTCTCCCAATGGGTTTTTTGCATCTTCGGGCCATTCCATGATGCGTACGATGGCTTTATCCCCGTTTTTGCCCCCTCTGAGCTTTTCTTTAGGGATAAAGATGTCGTTGGCAAGGGTTTTGTCTTCGGTGACTAAGAAGGCAAAGCCTTTAGTCACCTGTAACTTGCCCACAAAGGTACGTTCGACGCGTTTTAATATTTCCACAACTTCGGCTTCCGGTTCAGCCCCTCTTCGTTTGGCCAGAAGTTGTACTTTTACCATATCGCCGTCCATAGCATGTCCGGAGTTTCGTTCGGCCACGAACACAGACGCGCCTCCGTCTTCGGGGATAAAGGAATTTTTGCCATTACTGCGGCGATGAAACGTTCCGGTAGCAAGGGTTCCCAGGTTGTTCAGCCGGTAGCGTCCGCGGTCTGTTTCGGTAATAATGTCGTCGGCGGCCAGGTCGTATAAGATATCCGCTACCATCAATCTCTGCACCTGGCTCTCCAGTCCAATTATTTTACTAATCTGTTTATAGTTGAAAGGTTCTTTGGGGGAAGCTTGGAAAGCGGCAAGCACTGCTTTCAGGATTGCCTGCTTTTTCATACGTCTCCCTTGCTTCTTTTGGTCTTTGGGTTCGTTATTTTTCAGTTTGTTTTTCGGTTTGTTCTTTGTCATAACTTTACGTTCCTGTTTTGTTGTTATTTTCCGAAGGAAATACCCATCCGTTCTCCCTGAATGATGAGTTCGTGGCGAGGAGGCACCAATTTGAGTTTACCGGCCACTTCGCAGACAGGTATGGAGTCCACCTTGCCACCTTTAATACACACCATTCGTCCGAACCGGCCTTCGGCAATCAGTTCGGCTGCATGTCCGCCCAGGCGGGTAGCCAGGTTACGGTCAAAAGGAGAAGGGTTGCCTCCCCGCTGGATGTATCCCAAAACGGTTTCACGGGTTTCGATACCGGTTTCTTTTTCTATTTTCCGGGCGATATAATCTGTCGGGTGCATTTTCCTGTCAACAATTTCTACACCTTCGGCCACAACTACGATCGAATAGGGCTTCCCCTGACGGGCACGTTCCATAATCACTTCGTTCACCTGCTTGATATCGTAGGACAGCTCAGGCAGCAGGATCACGTCGGCGCCTCCGGCCATACCGGCATACAAAGCAATCCAGCCGGCATGATGCCCCATCACTTCTACGACCATGACACGCTTATGTGCGTTGGCTGTAGAATGAAGCCGGTCGATAGCCTCGGTGGCGATGTTTACCGCCGTATCAAAACCAAAGGTAATATCTGTTCCCCATACGTCGTTATCAATTGTTTTGGGTATGCCGATGATATTCAGCCCCATTTCCGACAGCATGTTTGATGTCTTCTGCGTTCCGTTCCCGCCGATACAGACAATGCAATCCAGGCCGGACTCTTTGTATCTCTTCTTTATAATTGAATCATCGTCCGGGACGATTAGTTTACGGAAAGATTTCTCGCGGGAAGTGCCCAGAATAGTGCCTCCCAGATTGAGGATACCCGACAGGCTACGCTCGTTAAGCGCACTGAAATCTCTTTGCAGAAGGCCCGAAAATCCGTTATGGATGCCTATGACTTCCATATTGTAATGCATAATGGCTACTTTGCCCACTCCACGAATTGTAGCATTTATACCCGGACAATCACCGCCTGAAGAAAGAATACCTATTTTCATATCATAACAATTATAAAGCAAAGATATGGAAATAAGCGATAGAATGGTTACATTTGCCGTCAATTACATAGAAAGAGTATGGATATTGTCACCAGGTTCATATCACAACTATTCGTCCCCCGGCAACGGGCCATCAGGCAATTCGCACAGCGTACGGCCGATATCCAGCACAAACAATTACAGACTCTTCTATCCAAAGCAAAGCATACGGAATGGGGAAAGAGATTTGATTTTAAAAGCATCCACACCTACGGGGATTTTTCCGGCCGCCTGCCCCTGCAAAGCTACGACGATATCAAACCGTATGTCATCCGGATGATCAACGGAGAGAAGAATATTCTCTGGCCTTCGAGGGTGAAATGGTATGCCAAAAGTAGCGGAACTACCAACGACAAAAGCAAATTCCTCCCCATCACGCCCGAAATCAAGTGCGCACAGTATCAGGGAGGCTTCGACTGTGTTGCCCTCTACCTGCTTAATAATCCAGGTAGCCATTTTTTTTTGCGCAAAGGACTCATATTAGGCGGCAGCCATAGCCCGTCGCCCCTAAACCGGCGTTCGCACTGCGGAGACCTCTCGGCTGTGTTGATACAGAACCTCAACCCCATTGTCAACCTTATCCGCGTGCCCGGAAAGCGCATCATCCTGATGGACGAATGGGAAAGAAAAATACAGGCTATCGTAGAAAGTACACGCAACGAAGACATCAACAGCCTGTCGGGTGTCCCATCCTGGATGCTGGTGCTCATAAAAGCTGTGTTGCAGAAAACCGGGCGCCACTTCCTGACGGATGTGTGGCCTAACCTGGAAGTTTATTTTCATGGAGGCATCAGCTTCGAACCCTACCGAAACCAATACGAGGCCCTCATACCTTCGGACAGGATGCGCTATATGGAGACATACAATGCCTCCGAAGGCTTTTTCGGTATCCAAGACGATCCCACAGACAGGTCTTTGCTGCTGATGCCCGATTATGGCATCTTCTACGAATTTATCCCCCTGAACGAATTGGCTGAGACCAATAACTCTGCCACCTTTCCTTTGGAGGCCGTAGAGACCGGACGAAATTACGCCATGGTCATATCTACCCCCGGAGGGCTTTGGAGGTACCTGATAGGCGATACGATACGCTTTACCTCGCTCCACCCTCACAAATTTATCATCTCCGGGCGAACCAAACACTTCATCAACGCTTTCGGCGAAGAGCTTATGGTAGACAATGCCGACAAAGCCATCAGCCTGAGCAGCCGGAAGACCGGAGCCAAGGTGAAGGAATATACCGCCGCTCCCTTGTTTATGTTTAACAATGTGCAGGGATTGCATGAATGGTTTATCGAATTTGAAAAAATGCCTTCCTCCCTGCACGAATTTTCTGCCTTGCTGGATAAGCACCTCCAGGAGCTTAACTCCGATTACGAAGCCAAGCGCTACAAAGGCATCTCTCTCCAATCTCCGAGAATCATTGTGGCCAGAGAAAATGCCTTCTACGACTGGCTCAGACTGAAAGGGAAATTAGGCGGGCAACACAAAATTCCCCGTCTAAGTAACGATCGCAAGCTGATAGAAGAACTCCTGGCGCTCAACGGTTAACTTTCCGGGCTTCGCAATAGAAGCCTCCCCTCCCCTTTGTTCCGGCAGGAACAAAAACTCTCACCCCCCCGAATCGACATCCTTACAAGACGGTCTCCGGCCTCGTGTCGCAGCCTAAATGCCGGCATAGTTTTTCATGCCATGACACTCCGCTGGGATAAAACATAACCCTGTCTTGTCCGCCGGACACTCCGCTGGGACAAAACATCACTATGTGTAGTTCGCCGGAGACTTCGCTGGGACAAAACATAGTTATGTGTAGGTCGCCGGAGACTCCGCTGGGATAAAACATAATCCTGTCTTGTCCGCCGGACACTCCGC